>NZ_JBBKBL010000006.1:0-220080 GCF_037892645.1 Coprococcus sp. HCN-4056
GCTTTCGCACTAACTTCGCACGGCGCTTTCAGCTTGTGCTCACTAAGTGCTCAATGCCTACCAAACAAATGCTAATACTTCGCCACCAACATTCTGCTTTCTTGCTTCCTTGTCAGTAAGTACACCTTTGTTTGTTGAAATAATTGCAGTTCCGAGTCCACCAAGTACTCTTGGAAGCTCATCCTTGCTTGCATATACACGAAGACCTGGCTTAGAGATTCTCTTAAGGCCTGTGATGATCTTCTCGTTCTTATCTGCACCATACTTCAATGTAATTTTGATTGTCTCAAACTTACCATCTTCGATAATGTCTACTGCCTGAACATATCCTTCTGATAAAAGGATGTCAGCAATAGCCTTTTTCATCTTTGAAGCAGGGATTTCTACTGTATCATGTTTTGCTGTGTTAGCATTACGAATTCTTGTAAGCATATCTGCTATTGGATCGCTCATTGACATAATGTTTCTTCCTCCTTCTATCTCTTACCAGCTTGATTTCTTAACGCCAGGGATCTGTCCCTTGTATGCTAATTCACGGAAGCAGATTCTACAGATTCCGTATTTCTTTAATACTGAGTGTGGACGTCCACAAATCTTGCAACGTGTATATTCTCTTGATGAGAACTTCTGTTTACGCTGCTGTTTAACTTTCATTGCTGTCTTAGCCATAACGAATCTTCCTCCTTTAATTATTTGCTGTAAGGCATACCAAATAATGTTAACAGTTCGCGACCTTCTTCGTCTGTCTCTGCTGTTGTAACAAAGATGATATCCATACCTCTGACTTTATCAATCTTATCGTACTCGATTTCTGGGAAAATGAGCTGTTCCTTGATTCCTAAAGCATAGTTACCTCTGCCATCGAAACCGTTAGGGTTAACACCTCTAAAGTCACGTACACGAGGAAGTGCAAGGTTTACAAGACGATCTAAGAACTCATACATCTTCTCGCCACGAAGTGTTACTTTACATCCGATAGGCATTCCTTCTCTTAACTTGAAGTTAGCAACTGACTTTCTCGCACGTGTAACAACTGCCTTCTGACCGGCGATTGTTTCAAGATCCTTGATAGCTGCGTCTAAAACTTTAGCATTTTCTCTTGCTTCACCAACGCCCATGTTAATAACGATCTTATCAAGCTTTGGGATCTGCATTACATTTTTATATCCAAATTTTTCAGTCATGGCGCTTTTAATTTCAGCGTCATACTTTTCTCTAAGTCTACTCAACTAAGACGACCTCCTTCCAATTAATCTATCTTCTCTGTTTTGCCATCTACTTTAGCAACACGGACTTTATCTTTACCTGTTCCTTCAAAACCAACTCTTACCGGCTTGCCTTTGTAAAGATACATTACATTGGAGATGTCCATTGGAGCTTCCATTTCGATAATTCCGCCTGCCTGGTTAGCCATGCTTGGCTTGCTGTGCTTAAATACTTTATTTACGCCTTCAACGACTACAGTACCGTTCTTCTTGTCAACATGAAGAACCTTGCCTTCTTTGCCTTTATCCTTGCCGGCAATAACCTGTACCATATCATCTTTCTTAATCTTTAATGTTGCCATGGTCTACACCTCCTTATAATACTTCAGGTGCAAGTGAGACAATCTTCATGAACTTCTTGTCTCTTAACTCTCTTGCAACTGGTCCAAAGATACGTGTTCCTCTTGGATTTAAATCGTCTTTTATAATAACTGCTGCGTTCTCATCAAACTTGATGTATGAACCATCCTTACGACGAGCGCCCTTCTTTGATCTTACTACTACGGCCTTAACAACATCACCTTTTTTAACAACTCCGCCTGGTGTTGCGTCTTTAACTGAGGCAACGATGACATCGCCGATATTTGCATATCTTCTTACTGAGCCGCCTAAAACTCTGATGCAAAGGAGCTCTTTGGCACCAGTATTATCAGCAACTTTAAGTCTTGTTTCCTGCTGAACCATTTTATTTGCCTCCTTATTTAGCCTTCTCTATAATCTCAACAAGTCTCCATCTCTTATCCTTTGATAAAGGTCTTGTCTCCATAACTCTTACTCTATCGCCAATATTGCACTCATTCTTCTCATCATGAGCCTTTAACTTGTAAGTTCTCTTTACGATCTTTCCATAAAGAGGATGCTTAACATTATCTACGATAGAAACAACGATTGTCTTGTCCATCTTGTCACTTGTAACGATACCTACACGTGTTTTTCTCAGATTTCTTTCCACAATATATTCCTCCTTCTAAGATAATTAAGCATTAGCCTTCTGGGCTATAACTGTCTGTATTCTTGCAATATTCTTTCTTACATCTTTGATTCTGCTTGTGTTCTCTAACTGATTTGTAGCATTCTGGAATCTTAAGTTAAATAATTCCTTCTTTGCAGCTACTAATTCGTTCTGAAGCTCATCAACAGATTTAGCATTTAATTCGTTCATATAGTCCTTAGTTTTCACTGCCTGCTACCTCCTCTAATTCTTCTTTTGAAACGATCTTACACTTAAGTGGAAGCTTGTGCATAGCAAGTCTTAAAGCTTCTTTTGCTACTTCTTCAGGTACGTCTGCAATCTCAAACATAACTCTGCCTGGCTTAACAACTGCTACCCAGTACTCAAGTGCTCCCTTACCTGAACCCATACGAGTTTCAGCCGGCTTAGCTGTAACTGGTTTATCAGGGAAGATCTTGATAAATACTTTACCACTACGCTTCATATATCTTGTCATCGCAATACGGGCTGCTTCGATCTGGTTTGACTTGATCCATGCAGGCTCAAGTGCTACTAAACCATACTGACCGTTTGTAATCTTATTGCCTCTAAGTGCCTTACCAGCCATAGTTCCTCTGAACTGCTTACGACGCTTTACTCTCTTAGGCATTAACATTATTTATCCGCTCCTTCCTTCTTTCCTTTTACAGGAAGTACTTCACCATGGTAAACCCATGTCTTAACACCAACTTTACCAAATGTTGTGTCTGCTTCAGCAAAACCATAATCAATGTCAGCACGAAGTGTCTGAAGAGGAATTGTTCCCTGGCTGTAGAACTCTGTTCTAGCCATATCAGCACCACCAAGACGTCCTGAACATGAAGCCTTGATACCAAGCGCTCCGGCTTTCATTGTTCTGCTCATGCATGACTTCATTGCTTTTCTGAATGAGATACGATTCTCAAGCTGTGCTGCAATGTTCTCAGCTACTAACTGTGCGTCTGCATCCGGCTTCTTGATTTCTTTTACATCGATGAACAGCTTCTTATCTGTAAGCTTCTGTGCATCTGCTTTGATCTTTTCGATTCCAGCTCCGCCCTTACCGATGATAACACCAGGCTTAGCTGTATATAATGCAACCTTTACTCTGTCTGCAGCTCTCTCGATCTCGATCTTTGAGATATTTGCATTGTAAAGTGTCTTCTTTAAATAAGTTCTGATTTTATGATCTTCTACAAGGTTGTTAGAAAATTCATCATTCTTTGTGTCAGCATACCATCTTGAATCCCAATCTTTGATAACGCCGACTCTTAAACCATGAGGATTAACTTTCTGTCCCATTATTTACCTCCTATCTCTCGTCAAGCACGATTGTGATGTGACTTGTTCTCTTCTCGATTCTATATGCTCTACCCTGGGCTCTTGGATGAACTCTCTTCATTGTAGGTCCCTTGTTAGCGTAGCACTCTGCTACATAAAGGTCCTCTGCCTTAAGTCCATTGTTGTTTTCAGCATTTGCGATTGCTGACTTTAACAGCTTCTCTATAACACTTGAACCATATCTTGGGTTGTATGCCAGAATACCAAGTGCAGTCTGAACATCCTTACCTCTGATGGCATCTAATACGAAACAAGCCTTTGTTACTGACACTCTTGCATATGATACCTTAGCTGATGGTCTGGTATCTTTATTCTCATTTCTGAGTCTCTTATCATGGGATCTATGTCCTTTAGCCATGATTTAGTCCTCCTTTCAAATATTCCAAATATTATCTTCTACCCTTCTTTTCGTCTTTACCATGACCTCTGTAGGTTCTGGTAACTACGAACTCACCAAGCTTATGTCCAACCATGTCTTCTGTAACATATACAGGTACATGCTTTCTTCCATCATGAACTGCGATTGTATGACCTACGAATGATGGGAAAATTGTTGAACGTCTTGACCAGGTCTTAACAACTTCTTTGCTATTGCTTGCATTCATAGCATCTATCTTCTTGAGTAAATGCTCATCTGCGAATGGTCCTTTTTTTAATGAACGAGCCATTGTCATACCTCCTTATTAACTATTTAATGCTCTTGCCGTCTCTTCTTCTTACGATCATCTTATTAGACTGCTTGTTCTTCTTTCTTGTCTTTAATCCCATTGCTGGCTTACCCCATGGAGTTGAAGGGCCTGAACGACCGATTGGTGCTCTACCTTCACCACCACCATGTGGATGGTCATTAGGGTTCATAACAGAACCACGAACTGTTGGTCTAATACCCATGTGACGTTTACGTCCGGCTTTACCAATGTTAACAAGGCCATGCTCAATGTTTCCTACCTGACCGATTGTTGCACGGCAGATGATTGGAACCATTCTCATTTCGCCTGAAGGAAGTCTTAATGTTGCATACTTTCCTTCCTTAGCCATAAGCTGTGCTGAGTTACCTGCTGAACGAACAAGCTGTCCGCCCTTACCTGGGTATAACTCGATGTTGTGTACTAATGTACCAACTGGAATATTCTGAAGTGGGAGGCAGTTACCAACTTTGATCTCTGCTTCAGCGCCACTCATAAGAACATCTCCTACTGCTAACTTATAAGGAGCAAGGATGTATCTCTTCTCGCCATCAGCGTAGAACAGAAGTGCAATGTTTGCTGATCTGTTTGGATCATATTCGATTGCATTAACTGTTGCTGGAATTCCATCCTTATCGTTTCTCTTGAAATCTATAATTCTGTATTTACGTTTCTCACCACCACCGTGATGTCTAACTGTGATCTTTCCCTGATTGTTACGACCAGCTGTCTTGCTCATTGATACAACGAGTGATTTCTCAGGTGTTGATTTTGTGATCTCTGAAAAATCAAGACCAGTCATATTTCTTCTGGAAGGTGTATATGGGTTATATGTCTTAATTCCCATTTTTGTTCTCCTTTCGGTTCAATTTATTGTCACGCTTTTTTGCGTATAAATCTGTTCCGTTATTTTACAGTCCTTCGAAAATTTCGATCTCTTTACTTGCTTCTGTAAGTTTAACGATTGCTTTCTTGTACTTGTCTGTTCTTCCAAGTGTTACGCCACGTCTCTTAACCTTACCGTCATTGTTCATGGTGTTAACCTTAGCAACTTCTGTTCCTTCGAACATCTTCTCTACAGCTTCTTTGATCTGAGACTTTGTTGCTTCCGGGTGTACAAGAAATGTGTACTTCTTCTCTGCCATTGCATTCATACTTTTCTCTGTGATTACAGGCTTAAGTATAACGTCATAATATTTGATGTCTGCCATTATGCGTACACCTCCTCAATTGCTGCTACAGCATCCTTTGTAAGAACAAGCTTATCATACTTAAGAATGTCATATACACTCAGTGAGTTTGTAGCTGTTGTCTTAACTGTTGGAATGTTGTTTGCTGAAAGAACAACCTTGTCGTTCTTGTCCTTTGTTACTACTAATGACTTAGGAGCTTTAAGATTTGCAAGGATCTTTGCGAATACACTTGTCTTAACCTCTTCTAATTCAATCTTGTCAACTACAACAAGTTTATCTTCTGCAAGCTTTGCTGAAAGTGCTGACTTCATAGCAAGCTGCTTTTCTTTCTTATTCATCTTAACTGAATAATCTCTTGGCTTTGGTGCAAATACAACTCCGCCACCTGTCCACTGTGGAGATCTTGTTGAACCCTGTCTTGCATGACCTGTTCCTTTCTGTCTCCATGGCTTTCTTCCACCACCTGATACTTCAGAACGAGTCTTTGCGCTCTGTGTACCCTGACGGCTATTTGCCAGCTGGCCAACTACAGCCAGATGCATTAAATGTTCATTTATCTCTACACCGAATATAGAATCATTGAGTTCTAATGTCTCAACTTCTTTTCCTTCGATGTCATAAACCTTAACTGATGCCATTTTCGTTCCTCCTTCCTAAAGACTACTTGCCAGTCTTTACTGTATCCTTAATCATTACTAATGATTTCTTTGGTCCCGGAACTGCGCCCTTTACCAAAATAACATCATTTTCTGCATCTATCTTAACTACCTCAAGGTTCTGGATTGTAACTCTTACGCTACCCATATGTCCAGGCATCTTCTTACCTTTGAATACTCTACCTGGTGTAGTAGCTGAACCGTTTGAACCTGCATGTCTGTGATACTTGGAACCATGTCCTGAAGGACCTGACTTTAAGCCGTGTCTCTTAAGACCGCCTGCATATCCCTTACCTTTTGTCTTTGCTGTAACGTCAATCTTGTCTCCTTCAGCAAATACATCGGCTTTGATCTCTGCACCAAGTTCGTACTGAGCACAGTCATCAAGTCTGAACTCTCTGTAGAAAGTCTTAGGTGTTGTGTTTGCTTTCTTTGCATGTCCAACTTCTGCCTTACCAGCACCATGTGGGTTTCTGATTACTTTCTTTCCTGATACATCTTTTGTTGTGATTCTTTCTTTCTTTTCGCCGAATCCTACCTGAATTGCATCATAACCGTCATTCTCAACTGTTTTTACCTGGGTTACAACACATGGACCAGCCTGTAAAACTGTTACCGGCACTAAAACGCCGTTTTCGTCGAAGATCTGAGTCATTCCGACTTTTGTTGCTAAAATAGCTTTCTTCATTTTAAGTTTTCCTCCTAATTTAATTCACAGCGGATTGTCTTGACAATCATACTAAATTACATCCTTCGGATGCATTAGGTTACTGCTTGTGCACTGTTTCGTGCTATGTTTGTTTTTTTGTGATTTGATTAGTTCACTTCTAATTTTTGTGGCTGATTATTTCATCTTTACGTCGATGTATACGCCAGCTGATAAATCGATCTTCTGTAATGCATCAATTGTCTTCTGTGTTGGTGCAATCACGTCGATTAATCTCTTATGAGTTCTCTGCTCGAACTGTTCTCTTGAATCTTTGTACTTATGAACAGCTCTGAGGATTGTAATCTTCTCAACCTTTGTAGGCATTGGAACCGGTCCGCTGACTTTAGCTCCTGTCTTTTTAACAGTATCGATGATCTGTCCAGCAGCCTGATCGATAAGTTTGTGGTCGTACGCCTTCAATGTGATTCTCATAATCTGTTTTGCCATAAAAAAAGCCGCCTCCTTTTCGCACTTTTTAATAGTACAACAAGTGGTGACTGTACACTCTCCCGTGTGTATCCTGAATTAAATCAGAATCAACACGTCGTTTCTATCCTTTTGATAGACAGTTATTGGTACAGTGACTTGTCGTCAGTAATTCTTTATTGACATTCGCTCCACGAAAAACCTGTATCTATGCGATACAGCAACCTCCGTTTCAACGCTATCATGTCACAGCACGTTTGATTATATAACACGTTTTTGCGGAATGCAAGCATTTTTTCTATATTTTTTAAGAATTTTTTTATTATATTTCCCTGCACTTTTTCATCCGTCATACTGTTATATTTTATCTGTTTCTTCTATTTCTTCTATATATAATGCACAATAGAAACGTTATCGCTTATTTCAGCTTAAAGCTCTGCTTCAGCTTCACGCCCCTGTTATTATATATTTCCAGCTTCGGGAAACTCAAAAGAAAAGCGATATCCGATGCGTAACCATAATTTCTGGTATCAAATCGTTCGAATTCTTCTGATAATGCATCAAACAGCTCCTGCATATCATCTATCTTGTTATTCCGTTCTGACAGATACGATGTGATAAAGTGTTCTACGTTTTCCCGGTCATCGATCATCTCGAGATAATACTGCTCTCCAGCTTTATAGAATTGAATATCTTTTCCATTTTTCAGGATTAGTTCTTCCATGCTGGTATATCCATAGTTTCTAGTATCGAATTCTGCGTGCAGCTTTGTGAGCTTATATATCAATCCTGCCAGTTCTGTACAGATACCCGAAGCTCTTTCTTCTATTATAATGCGGTAGACATCAGATACAATCTCTGATAATGGTGTCAGACACTGTTCCGGTTCATAGCCCTGCAAAATATCTATATAACAGAAGCGATTACATCTGCGGATAAACGATTCGCTGTGTGCGTTACTGCCAAATACCCGAATATTCTTGCCCTGCTCCTGTGCCTTTACAACTGCCGCCAGGATCGTATCATCATCGGTCACAATATCGATTCCTTCGACCTGCCGGTCAAATGCATGGGCAACCAATTCTGTTATAAAAGTGCAGCCGGCATGATTTCCCCTTTCTTCTGCTCCCATCACGCGAAATCCCTGCTTCTGCAGTTCTTCTTTCGAAGCTTTTGAAACATAGCCGCATGCCAGACGGTCGATCAGATCATCCTGAATCATGATCTCTCTGCATACAAGCGGTGCATAAACGGTATCCACTGTATTACAATCATATATTAAAATCCGCTTCATGAATGGCTCCTTTCTTCCGTCAGCACAAGCTGCATCAGAGTCTGGTGAATGCCAAAGGTCCGGCACAACCGTTCCGCTTCTGCTTTTGCCCGCTCCCGTTTCTCCTCTGATACCGGTTTCTTCACTGCCCGGATCAGAATATTTTTAGGTGAATGTTCAATATCAATAAATTCCAACAGATCTGTCTTATATCCACAATATTCCAGCATACATCCACGGATCGCATCAGTCATCAATGCCGCTGTCCGTTCCTTGATGATTTCGTACTTGGTCAGTGCCGACAACTCCTCCGACCGGATCTGTTTATTTAACTCATGCTGGCAGCACGGAACAGATAAGATGTATGTCGTGTTCCAGCAGATCGCATTATAGAGCGCATAGTCAGTTGCCGTATCACAGGCATGCAAGGTCACTACCATATCCACCTTACGGTCTGTCCGGTATCCATTAATATCACCGATTTTAAACTTCAGATCTGTATATCCGCATTTTTCTGCCAGCTTATTACAGTTCTTTATTACCTGTTCTTTCAGATCAAGCCCTGTGATATGTGCCGTCATATGACGGATCTCTACTATATAATAATATAAGAAGAAAGTCAGATAGGATTTGCCGCATCCAAAATCAATAATGTTGATCTCATCGCCTTTATAAGTCTTTAACACATCATCGACCATCTCGATAAAGCGGTTGATCTGACGGAACTTATCATACATGGAGGAAACTACTTTTCCCTCTTTGGTAAATATTCCAAGCTCCCGGAATGCAGGAATATCCATTCCCTCATCCAGAATATATTTCTTCTTGCGATTATTACCGCCGACCAATATCGTCTTATTCTCCGCCTGTCTGCGGCTGACTGCCAGATTTCCTTTTTTGCCTGCTTTTACATCATAATCTGTCGTCAAAGAAAATGCATTCATCTGCTTAAACTCTGCCGGAAAATGCATCGCAATATGCTCTGCCAGCCTTCCTTCTTCGATATTCTCATGAAAGACCTGCGTCTGTGTATATTTTTCAAGCTGGTATGCATTTCTGCCCTTTAATACCTTTCGGGCAAATATGATCTTCTTGTATTCTCCCTTTCCATTGCTCAGTACGACCTTATGTGGATGTGTCTCCGCGATCTCTTTTATAATGTCCATATATTTCTCCATGTTTTCTGTCTTGTATCTGCTTGTCATTTTGTGAAACACAGCTCATGAAATGTCCTTCACATAATTAACATTCTCACGAGCAAATAATTTGGCATTCATTATATCCAAAATTATCTATTGCAATTATATATTTTCGTTTTGCTCTACTGCTGTGATTTTATCACCCCGGCAGATATCGGTCAATTTGTTTTCCTTATATGCCGATTTCATTTTCTTTCTATGCAGATTTCATCGTTGACTTGAAAATGACTGCACCTTATAATATAGTAGTTTTATATAAATATTTCAAACGAAACGAGGATATCGATTATGTGGACAGCCGATCACTGGCAGGATTATGAAGTAATAGATTGTTCAGATGGAGAAAAACTGGAACGATGGGGCAAATACATTCTCCTTCGTCCCGATCCACAGGTTCTGTGGTCAACTCCAAAAACAGATAAACGCTGGAAGCAGCTAAATGGTCACTACCACCGCAGCAATAAGGGCGGCGGTGAATGGGAGTTCTTTAACCTTCCGCAGCAATGGTCGATTCATTATAAAGATCTGACCTTTAACCTAAAACCATTCAGCTTCAAACACACCGGTCTGTTTCCGGAACAGGCAGCCAACTGGGACTGGTTCTCTGACCTGATCCGCTCATCGAAAAAGAAAGAGATCAAGGTATTAAACCTTTTCGCTTACACCGGCGGTGCAACCTGTGCGGCAGCAAAAGCAGGTGCGGCAGTTACTCATGTTGATGCTTCTAAGGGCATGGTTACATGGGCAAAGGAAAATGCAGTCTCATCCGGACTCGAAGATGCTCCGATCCGCTGGATCGTTGATGACTGTGTAAAATTCGTAGAACGTGAGATCCGCCGTGGCAATCACTATGATGCGATCATTATGGACCCACCATCCTACGGCCGAGGACCAAAGGGCGAGATCTGGAAGATTGAAGAAAAGATACATCCGTTTATCAAGCTGTGCAGCGAGCTGCTCTGCGATGATCCGCTTTTCTTCCTGGTCAATTCCTATACGACCGGACTTGCACCAGCCGTTCTTACCTATATGATAGCAACCGAGGTACAGTCTAAATTCGGCGGTCATGTTATCTCCGACGAAGTAGGACTTCCGGTTACAGACTCCGGTCTGGTACTGCCATGCGGCGCTGCCGGAAGATGGAGTAAATAAACAAATACGGGACAATTATTATCTTTGTGAAACAAACCTAATAATTGTCCCGTATTTATTTTATATAGTCCTACCAGTTTCTCTCGTCCATATCCAGATATGTCTTATGCGTTCCGACATATTTGTAAGCCGGACGGATGATCTTACCGGCATTTACCAGCTCTTCTATTCTATGTGCGCTCCAGCCTGCGATTCTTGCGATCGCGAAGATCGGAGTAAACAGTTCGATCGGTATATCAAGCATACGATATACAAATCCACTGTAGAAATCGACATTTGCAGAGATAACGGAGTTTCGCTTCTTTGCAAGAAGCTCCATAGAGATCCGTTCAATATCCGTGTACAGCTTGAACTCCTCCTGCATACCCTTTTCTTCTGCAAGCCTTCCGGCATAACGCTTCAGGATCTTGGCTCTTGGATCGGACACCGTATAAACAGCATGTCCCATACCATAGATCAGACCGCTATGATCAAAGCCCTTCTTATCAAGCAGTCCCTGAAGATATTCACGGATCGCCGCTTCATCGCTCCAGTCTTTTACATGAGCCTTCAAGTCATCCATCATCTGCTGAACCTTCAGGTTCGCACCACCATGCTTCGGTCCTTTTAAAGAACCAAGAGAACCGGCAACGGTTGAATAGGTATCAGTTCCGGTTGATGATATAACATGTGTTGTAAATGTGGAGTTGTTACCACCACCATGCTCTGAATGAAGCACCAGACAGATATCCAGTACCTGCGCTTCAAGCTCAGTATACTTCTTATCCGCACGGATCAGGCGGAGGAAATTCTCTGCTGTCGAAAGGCCCGGCTTCGGATTGTGAATAATAAGACTCTTATCCTGATAATAATGCTTATAGCCCTGATAGCCATACGCAGCGATCAGCGGAAACTGTGCAATCAGTTCCATACTTTGACGAAGGACATTTCGAATGCTGATGTCATCCGGGCAGTCATCATATGAATATAAAGTAAGCACACATCGCTGTAAGACATTCATCATATTCTTACTTGGTGCTTTTAAGATCACATCACGAGCAAACTTTCTTGGGAGCTCCCGGAATGTCTCCATCAATTCCTTAAATTTATTAAACTGAGTTCTGGTCGGCAGTTCACCGAATAAAAGCAGGTAGATCGTCTCCTCAAAGCCGAACTTGCTTCCGTGGAATCCACGTTCCAGATCTTCGATATTATATCCCTGTATATAGAGTCTTCCGTCTGAAGGAACCAGTTCACCATCCTGAACCGCAAAACCGGATACATCTGAAATCTCTGTCAGACCTGTTAAGACACCTTTTCCATTTGAATCACGAAGGCCTCTCTTAACATCATATGTAACATAGAGGTTCTGATCGATCGTACCTGAATCATTGCAATAACCAACCAGTTCATCTAAAATTTTCTCGTACTCTGCACTTCCCTTTTCCAAACCTCTATCTCCTTTCGAATATAGTATTTAAGCCAAGCTTAAGTTTATCAAACTTTCGCCTGGCTTGCAAGACTATTTCGCTGCCTGTAAGGCAGTCTCATCTATTTCTATAATATATTTTTCAAATGCATTTATGATCGTGGTATCCAGGTATCTGGATTCCCGTACAAAATCCCTGCCATAATTACTATGCACATGACCATGTACCAGATACTGCGGATGATAGTCTTCAATCATTGTCCGGAAGCACTTGAAACCGGTATGACAAAGATCCTCGGAATCATTGATCCGGTACGCAGGGGCATGCGTGATCATAATATCAAATCCACGATGTTTTCTTATCTGCCGACCCAGCTTACGAATGCGCTTCTCCATTGCTTTCTCGGTATACTGATGCGGTGCACCATTGTACTGATACTCCATACAGCCTCCAAGGCCCAGGATCCGTATTCCTTTATATACATAGATTCGATCGTCAATGCAGATACAGCCATCCGGTGGTGTGTCTGCGTAACAGGTATCGTGGTTTCCATATACATACAGAACCGGGGCATGTGTAAATGTCGCAAGGAACGACAGATACTGCGGTGCCAGGTCGCCGCAGGAAATGATCAGGTCAATTCCTTCTAATTTTTTCTTATCAAAATAATCCCATAAGTATTTTGATTCTGCATCCGCCAGAACAAGAATCTTCATATCCGTATCTCCGTGTTTTCTTTTCTTTTCTACGAAACTGTACCCCGCCTGTTTCCATAAAGAAAACCCGCTCATCTACATTCGTACTCTGGATCACAAGACCCGCATAGCCTTATTATACTATGTCTGTAGTTTTTTTCAATTCCAGATTTTCCGGCGTATTAACTCCCTGGAAAGCAACAACATCTCTGGCATCTTCTACCAGCTCATCCAGAGTCGGGATCGAACCAACAACAATATCTGCCAACCAATCCATCTTCATGATCTCCTCAGGGCTCATTTCACCATCTTCATCATCACGAACCACTCCATTCTGTGAATAGAGCTTGCCGTAGAATGGACTTACCGTACCATCCTTGATCAAGCGCTTCATCAGATTTACCAGTCTCGCCGTCCCAACCGGAAGATGGTTCGAACAGATCACATCGATCACTCCGGCAGACATGCCCCACCAGTAATTCAGAACCTTTACTTTCTCGTTCTTTTCTTCCAGCTTCCAGTTACCGTCCAGAATCAACTGAACAATCTTCTCATAGAATACGCGCCAGTTGTAAAATGGCATCGCAAGATTCGATATCTCGTTCCCATCGCAGGAATACAGACCGAATTCACGGGAGGCCGTAAGCGGTGTGATCATATCCTTATCGGATACATAGGAGATACCCAGTTCCTTAAACCGTTTCTTCGGATCGGAGCCTTTGACCTTTGACCACTCCAGATAGATTTTCGCTCTTGGATTCACAAACTTTGCTCCCATCGCAAATGCGTTGATGTTCGCCGTCGTTCCATAGATCGGATAATCAGCTACATAGCCGATCCTGCCATCCTCACAGAGTGAACCTGCGATAATACCGGTTATAAACTTCGCCTCATACATTCTCGCATAATACGTTCTGACATGGCTGGTCGATACATTTAACGAGCAGTTTAATATCTTCAATTCCGGATATTTAATCGCAGCCTTTAATGACTCCGGAAGCATCTCCGGGCCGGTTGTAAATACAACATCGAATTTGTCCTGTGCGATCTGCTCCAGGCATTCTGCAAGCTTCGTATTATCATCCATATTCGAAAAAGTATGTGTCTCAACCCGATCCTTGAATTTACCTTCTACGCCCATTCTTCCAAGATCATGGCTGTAGATCCATACAGAATTCTCAGGCTCTTTATCATAAACAAATGCAATCTTAAGCTTCTTCGGTACCGGCGTGATACTGAACAGCTTCTTCTTTGACTCTACCGGTTCCAGCTTCGGAACGATCGTCATGTTCTTCTTCTGTGCACTTAATACGATCTCGTCCCAGACCTTATCCAGATTTTCCTTTACCTCATCATAAGACATATCCTGTAATGCCTTGTATCCATATACATTTAAAAATACAAGCATAGCATCATCTACCGTGATCGGAAGACTGTCACTGCCGTTTTTCTGCCTGTATGCTGTATCAAATGCCAGATGTGCCGAATTCAGGTTCATACGATCATCATCCGTAAATCCACCATCCGGTGTCAATCCTATATATTCTCTTAATTTGTCATATCCGCCAAGCTGTGTGAACCATATATAGTTGATTCCTGTCTGCTTATGGAAATCTACAAATTCATAATAAATCTTGTTTTCCAGCTCATCTGTCCGCTTCGGCAGCTTTCTGATTACCATCGCAGGGACAGAATCCGCACCGAAATATTTCAGTACGCTGACACGCTTATTTCCCTCTATGACATAGAATTTATTCATATATTCATATACTTTGATCGGGTCATGGATTCCTTCTTCTATATGAGAGTCACAGAGAGATGACCATTTATTTCCGAATTCAGAATTCGCATCTAATATAGGCATGAAGTTACTTGCAAATGCTGTAGTACGGCCTTTTGTCGCTGTACCTACAACCCGATCGAGAGAAATATGCTGTAAACCAAGATTTACTTCGCCTGCAATATCGGAATTCGTGATCAGTTCATCCAGTACCGGCAGATATGGATATTCATTTTTAGAAAGTGCAGCCTGATATCTCTTTTCACCAAGCTTCTGCGCTTTTACATAATCATTTAATGACATGTTAAAAACCTCCTATCTGTGTCTAAATCAACCTGTTTAACTCATTGTCCCATCATTTTTTCCGTTCACTATATATATACAACAAAAACCGAAAATTACCAGTGGCAAATCGTATTTTCATCTTTTTCACGCCTTAAAATTTCTTATTCCGGTAAAGTTTTGTGTATTTTTAATAAAATTAATTGTGCATTTCTTACATTTTTACCTTGAAATTTAAAATAGCGTGTGTTAATATAATATCAGAATAGTAAATAACATACAATCTTGAATTTTAAATCGGTGTGTGTGAATACTTATAAATCAAAGGAGCCTGTTTCCTAACTTCTTACAGGCTCCTTTTCCTTATCTTTTTATCTGCTCTGAAAGGTAATCGTTATCTCTGTTCCCACATTCGGTTCACTTGTTATATCAAGCTTCGCATCATGCTGCGCTACGATGTGTTTTACGATCGCAAGTCCAAGACCGGTTCCTCCGGTTGACTTCGACCGACTCTTATCGACCCGATAGAATCTCTGGAACACCAGTCCCAGATGCTCCTCAGGTATTCCGATACCGGTATCCTTCACCTTCATGACAACTGAATGATCTTTCTCATAAGAATACACAGTTACTTCTACAGTTCCATCCGGTTTATTATATCGGATCGCATTATCGGTCAGATTATATACCAGTTCTTCCATCATCATCTTATTACCCATAATATAGCTTGGCTGACCGGAGAACTTCAATGTAACATTATGTTTTTCTGCCGATAGCATCAGCATATCCACATTCGATCTTGCAACCGCACACAGGTCGATTCGTTCCATAGATGGTGCATTCTCTGTTACATCAAGCTCTGACAGACGAATAATGTCATTGATGAGGGTAAGCAACCGATTTGAATTACGATGGATCTCTGTAGCAAATCGTCTGACATCACCATCTGCCGCCATTCCGTTTTCAATCAGCTCAGAATAACCGGAGATTGCTGTCAGAGGTGTCTTTAACTCATGAGATACATTTGCCGTAAATTCCTGTCGCATCTGTGCATTCTCCATAATATCATTATGCTGTTCCCGGATTGTATCGATCAATGGACGAATTTCCTTATAGGCGTTAATATCATCAACATGATCCAGATCCTTTGCCATCTGTCCGATCGGACAGACGATACTCTTTGTCAGATATCGGGATATCAGAACCACGATAGTCACAAGCACCAGCATAATAACCGTCATACTTGGAAGTCCCTTCAAAAAAACACTGACAATGCTGCTTGTCTCCTTTGATACACGAAGTACACAACCATTTGAAAGCCGGATCGCATAGTAGAATGTACTCATATTGAGCGTCTGGGAAAGACGGGTATCCTCGCCTTCTCCTTTCTCAAATGCCTCCTCAATCTCCGGTCTGTCGTTGTGTTTTCCCATGGTCTCCGGATCTGCCATGTTATCATACTTAACCGTTCCATCCGGTGCAACTAATGTAATACGCAATTCTGTATTCTTAATCCTTACATTGCGGAGCTCACTGATATCATCAAATAATCCTGCACTCTTCAAGGTCTGTGTGTAATTTTCCAGATCGCGCATGATCTCCTTTTTAAACAGATCATAATAAACCGTTGTCGAAAGTATCATCGTACACAATATCGCAATCAGCGTCAATGCTATAAAGCGACTGTTGATCTTGCTGGATAATCGTTTGTCTTTTCTGACCTTCTTATCCTTTTTATCTTTCTGTTCTTCCATAAAAACCTGTTCTTTCTGTTATAAGATTCTTCTGTTATAAAATTTTCCTGCTTCTTCTTATTCCATCTTATATCCGACATTACGAACTGTCTTGATCATATTCCCTGCATCTCCCAGTTTCTGGCGCAGAGTCTTGATGTGCATATCAAGAGTCCTGGATTCACCTTCGTAATCCGTTCCCCACACATCCATCATGATCACTTCTCTCCGAAGTACAATTCCGGCGTTGATCATTAACAGCTTTAACAATTCAAATTCCTTAAAGGTCAACTCACACGGAATATCATTCACATGCACGATACGCTTCTCGGAATCAAGGGTTACGTTCTTCAGCCGAAGAATCTGATCCTCCTGAATACTCTTGCTTCTGCGAAGCAATGCTTTAACTCTGGATATAAGCTCCATTACGCCGAATGGCTTTGTCAGATAATCATCTGCTCCGATATCCAACCCCTTTACCTTATCAAGTTCTGTTGTCTTTGCCGTCACAAGAATGATTGGCACACGCACAGTCTCCGGACGTTCTCTTAATTTTCTGACAATCTCCAGTCCATCCTGATCCGGTAACATGATATCCAGTAGGATCAGATCCGGAATCTTCTCTGTCATTCTGGAAAAGAAGCTCTTTGCATTTGCAAATCCTTCTGTTACATATCCCGTGTTCTTTAAGGCAAACATTTCTATTTCCTGAATGTTCATATCATCTTCTACAATATAAATCAATGCCTGCATCTGCCGTTCCTCCTGTCTCTGTTCTTTCTTATCTATAATAATATATTTCTAATATATGGTCAAAGTAATTTACACTTTATGATATCGTATACTTTACTATAAACTGTACTTTTCCTTATACATGCTGTACATCGCCTGAAACTCTACATTTGATTCCTGTTTGACCCGGTTCAGATACTCATGCGTATCAAAGCTGTCTGTCTTAACCTGAAGCAGTGATGCTGCCACATTTGAACAGTGATCTGCCACACGTTCATAATTATTCAGAAGATTTTCAAGAGCGATACCAAGCTCGATCGTACATTTTCCCTTCTGCAGACGTTTGATATGCTGCTTTTTGATCGTAGCATTCAGCCCATTAATTACTTCCTCCAATGGTTCAATCCTCTTTGCTATTTTCATATCATCTTCATTCAGTGCTTTACAGGTCATGCTCATAATCTCATAAACTGCATTTGAATACAGATTTAATTCTGCCATTGCTTTATCTGAGAATACCATTTCTTCCTTGTGCATCTTAGCATAAATTTCTGCGATCGCTAATGCATGGTCGGAGATACGCTCCAGATCTCCGATACAATGAAGCCCATTGGATACACGTTTGCTGTCTTCCTCTGCCAGTTCTTTTCCGCTGACCTTCGCCAGATACGTTCCGAGTTCATCTTCGTATTTGTCTACGATATCTTCCAAAGCCTCAACACGTTGCCACTTCTCATCCGAATAATCCTTCATCAACTCTAATGAATCGTATAACGCTTCAGCTGAATACCCTGCCATCTGATTCATAACATCCATGCTCTGTGTAACGGCAAACGCCGGCTGCTCCAGGAATCTGGCATCCAGATGCTTTAACGGTACAAGCTCCGCAATCTCCTCAACAGGTTCTTCTTTCTCACGGATCGTAAGAGTTGCCAGCTTCTCAAGACCCTTTCCAAACGGAAGTAATACAATTGTTGTCAGAATATTAAATATACTGTGGATCACTGCAATGCCAGCCGGAGTTGCCATATCCTGTAATACACCGAAATTTACAAATGCATTGATTGAATAGAATACGATCATAAAGAGAATGGTTCCGATCAGATTAAAGTAAAGATGTACAAAAGCTGCACGTTTCGCATTTTTCTTTGCTCCGATACTGGATAATAATGCCGTTACACAAGTACCGATATTCTGTCCCATTATAATAGGAAGTGCCGTTCCATATGTAACTGCTCCTGTCATGCAAAGTGCCTGTAAGATACCAACCGATGCCGATGAGCTCTGGATGATTGCTGTAAATAATGTTCCTACGATCATTCCGAGTACAGGATTTGAGAACATTAAAAGCACATTTGCAAATTCAGGAACATCTGCAAGAGGAGCAACCGCACCGCTCATTGCATCCATTCCGTACATAAGGATCGTAAATCCCAAAAAGATCATGCCAATATCATGTTTTTTCTCATTCTTGGAAAACATCAGAAATGCAATACCGATAACCGCTAGGATCGGAGAAAATGAGGATGGCTTTAACATCCGGATCCAGATACTGTCTCCCTGAATTCCTGACAAACTTAAGATCCAGGAAGTAACTGTCGTACCGATATTGGCACCCATGATAATGCCGACCGCCTGACGCAGTTTCATAATCCCGGAATTTACAAAGCCAACAACCATAACGGTTGTAGCCGATGATGACTGAATAACCGCTGTTACAGACGCTCCAAGCAGCACCCCTTTGATCGGCGTTGAAGTCAGCTTTTCAAGGATACGTTCCATCTTACCGCCCGCCGCACGGGTCAGGCCGTCTCCCATTACGTTCATACCAAATAAAAACAATGCAAGTCCGCCAAACAGTGCAAGTACATCAAAAATACTCATAAAAAAATTCCTTCCTTTTTACATAAATTAGACATTTGTACCTTCGCACATCATCGTATAACAGGTATGTAAAAAGGAAAGGATTCCTACGTAAAGTCTGTGTAAAATTTTAAAATTTGTTTTACATTTCACGCTGAATGCGTTTAATATTCTTCCTGTCGCTGTTCAAGATACGTTCTGTCAGGACCGTCGTTTTGTAAAATACATACGATACCGCCAATCAATCCTACCAGACAAATACCATATCCTGCCGATACCAAAATGCTCTCTGCCATACTCCATGATGACATAAGCCCGATTCCTTTCAACGTGACAGCTACAACCACAGCGATCACGCCCCAGACGATACTGTTCAATAACAAAAACATTTTTATCAGGTGCTGTTTACTTTTTCCTTTACCGGCATCTGCTGTCATATTCCATATACGTCTCATGACAATCACCTCCTGATCCTGTATCCTATAAGACTCTTAATTTCCGGAAATATGTTCTCCTGTTATATAATATATGACCCATTCTGAAATATTCGTTGCATGATCGCCAATCCGCTCCAGATATTTTGCAACCATCAAAAGATCGGTTTCCTGTTCCCCTGCATCTGCATTCCTGTGGATCAGATTGATCAATTCACTCTTCACTTTTATAAACAGATCATCTACCACATCATCCTGGGCAATAACTTTTCTTGCTTTTGTAAGATCAAGATTCACATATGCTTCTATACTGTCAACCAACATGACCATGCTTTCTTTTGCCATTGCCTTAATATGTTCCAATTCTTTTACATAAGGTTTGCCTGCCATCTGGATCGTCAGTTCAGAAATATCTGCTGCATGATCACCGATACGTTCCATATCCGTTACCATTTTCAGTGCAGATGAAACCTGACGAAGATCTGTTGCAACCGGCTGCTCCATTAAAAGAAGTTTAAAACACAGACTCTCAATATCCTTTTCCTGCTGATTGATCTGATCATCCCTGCGGATAACCTCCTGTGCCAGATCAACATCCTGATTTACAAGTGCTTTGATCGCCTTTTCGATCACACCCTCGATCATGGATCCCATCTCAACCATTTCATCATTGAGTTTTTTCAACTGTCTGTCATAATTTGTCCTCATTATCTTTACTCCTTTTAACCAAATCTTCCTGTGATATAATCCTCAGTTCTCTTATCCTGTGGTTTCGAGAACATCTTCTCGGTATCATCAAATTCGATCACCTGACCCAGTAAGAAGAATGCTGTCTTGTCTGCAATACGGGTTGCCTGCTGCATATTATGTGTAACCATGATAATCGTATAATCATGTTTCAGCTCCATAGCAAGATCTTCGATCTTTGACGTAGAAATCGGATCAAGTGCTGATGTCGGTTCATCCATCAGTAAGACCTCCGGTTCAACCGCAAGTGCTCTGGCGATACAAAGTCTCTGCTGCTGTCCGCCGGAAAGACCCAGTGCCGATTTCTTCAGTCTGTCTTTTAATTCATCCCATATTGCCGCCTGTTTGAGAGATCGTTCTACGATCTCATCCAGTTTTTCTTTACTATGAATACCATGTGTCCTTGGACCATATGCTATATTGTCATATACACTCATTGGGAAAGGATTCGGATTCTGAAACACCATTCCAACCCGTTTTCTTAACAGATTTACATCCATTCCGTCAAATATATCTTCACCATCTAACTTCACATCACCCGTGATGTTACAACCTTCCACCAGATCATTCATACGGTTTAAACATTTTAAAAATGTTGATTTACCGCATCCGGAAGGTCCGATAAATGCTGTAATCTGTTTTTCCGGTATTTCCATATTTACATCTTTCAACGCATGGAATTTACCATAGTGAAGATTCAGATTTTTTACATCAAATTTTATATTGCTCATCTATTTATCTCCGTTTACATCTATCTGTTATCTGTCTTTTTCTGTTTTCGCCGACATTTTCTTTGCAATTGCATCGGATGCGAAATTAATCAATACTACGAATACAAGAAGAACAACGGCTGTTGCATATGCCTGATCCGTATGAAGTCCCTCTTTGGAAAGAAGATACATATGTACGGACAAGGTTCGTGTGGAAGAAAATAAATTCTTCGCTATTCTCGGCACACTGCCTGCCGTATAGATCAACGCTGCTGTCTCCCCGACAATTCGCCCGGTTGCAAGGATAACACCGGATAAAATACCCGGAACAGCACTCGGTAAAACAACCTTAAATACTGTACGAAGTTTTCCTGCACCAAGTCCAAAGCTTCCTTCTCTGTATGACTTTGGAACAGCCAGCAAGGCTTCTTCTGTTGTTCTCATGATAACCGGAAGCACCATGATCGCCAGTGTAAACGCACCGGACAGCAGGGACAATCCCCATCCAAGCTTTGTCATAAATAAGATCATTCCGAACAAACCATATACAATAGATGGAATACCTGTCAGTGTTTCTGCAGTGATACGTACAATTCCAACCAGCTTATTTCCTGATTTTGCATACTCCACCAGATAAATAGCTGCGAAGATACCGATCGGTCCCGCAATCAGCAGTGACAGTAATGTCATAAACAACGTATTAACCAATGCCGGAAGCATCGAGCAATTATCCGATGTATATTCCAGCTTGAACAGATCCGGTGTCAGATTCGGAATTCCTTTTGCAAGAATATAGATCAAAATAAAAGCAATACAAACCAACGTCAAAGCTGCTGCCAGATAAACAAGTATCCGAAGGATCAGTGAGCCGGGACGTCTTTTATATTCCGCAAGTAAATTTCTTTTTCCCATTTAGTTCACCGTCTTTCTTTTTAAAATTGAAAACAGCAGGTTAATGATCAGAATGAATACAAACAATACAACGCCTGTTGCGATCAGAGCCTCTCTGTGAAGATCCTGGGCATAACCCATTTCCATTACGATATTTGCAGTCATGGTTCTAACACCCTTCATCAATCCTTTCGGCATATGGACCTGATTTCCCGCCACCATGATAACAGCCATTGTCTCACCGATCGCACGACCAACGCCCAAGATGATCGCTGCCATGATACCGGATCTTGCAGCCGGTACTACGGTAAGAAATACACTTCTTTCATGTGTCGCTCCAAGTGCTAATGCACCCTGATAATATTTATCCGGGACTGCACTGATCGAAGTTTCAGATACACTGATGATCGTCGGAAGTATCATGATGCCAAGCAGTACAGATGCGGTAAGCATTGTATTTCCGTTCACTCCGAAAATCTGTCTGACTGCCGGAACAAGTACACACATTCCAAAAAATCCGTATACAACCGATGGGATTCCTGCCATCAGATTGATAAATGGTTTAATGACCTTATATGCTTTTGGTGGGCAGAATTTTGATAAAAATATCGCTGTCAGAAGTCCGATCGGAACGCCGATCACGATTGCCCCGGCCGTAACGTAGATACTGCCAAGAATAAACGGAAGGATTCCAAAATAATCATTGGTCGGTCTCCAGACTTTGCCAAAGAGGAAATCAGTCAGACCGATTTCCTTCATGGCAGGAATACCACTTGCAAATAAGAACACACAGATCAATAAAACCGCTGCTATCGATACAAATGCCGCTAACAGGAATACGATATGCATGAATATTTCTTTAAACTTTTGCATAGAGGACACTCCTTACTATTTGACATCTGCCCAGGTTGCTGCTTCTCCTGTAAAGATTGATTTTACCTGATCGGTAGTTAAATCAGTTGCAGGGTTATTCTTATTTACAATAACTGCGATACCATCCATTGCGATTACAGTAGCTGTAAGTCCTTCACCTGTCTCGCTATCCTTCAGTTCTCTGGATGCCATACCGATATCACATGTACCATCTGCCGCTGCTGTAATACCTGTTGTTGAATCAGATTCCTGAAGCTCGATATCCGCACCACTGTTCACTGCCTTATATGCCTCTGTTAATTTCTCCATAACAGGAGTTACAGATGATGATCCGGCAATTACGATTTTACCGGTTGCTCCTGAAGACTTAAATGCTCCTGAATTTGCAATCTCGATGTAACCATTGCTTGATACGATCTTCTGTCCATCTTCACTCATAATATAGTTGATAAAATCCTGTGCTACATCACTTACCTGACCCTTTGTTACAATGTTGAATGGTCTTGATAATGTGTATGTACCGTTGTTGATATTATCTGCTGTTGCTTCAACGCCGCCAATCTTAACTGCCTTTACGGTATCATTTAATGCTCCAAGTGAGATATAACCAATCGAATAATCGTCTCCTGCAACTGTTGTGAGAACTACTTCTGTACTGTTTGCTGTAATCGCGCTCGTAGTTGTCTTATCAACTTTATTTCCATCTGCGTCCTTTTCTTCTACACCGGTCAGTTCCACAAATGCTCCTCTTGTACCTGAGCCTTCCTCTCTGGATACAACTGAGATCTCCTGTGATGTATCAAAACTTCCGCTCTTGGAATCTGAACCACCTTTACTTCCACATCCTGCAAGGCATCCTGCCGCAAGTGCTGCACTTAATGTTAACGCTAAAATCTTATTTCCTTTTTTCATTTTAATTTTCCTCCAATTGACTCTCTGGGCTCAGAATCGTTCATCTTTCTGATCCATTCAAAATTATGTAAATTGCGAAACCGGATCGCGCGCCCTTTTCCGGATCGCAGGATTATCATACGGCATCTATGTAAAATACATCACCATCCCAAAGTAAAGGAAAAGTAAAAACTTTGTGTAAACGGAAGAAATGTAAAATTATGAAGAAACGCACTTTATGAGTTTCTATGGAAAATAAAAAATATTCATGTTACTATGAACAGCAGATACAATTCCGTTTTTGAAAGGAAGAATAAAAGCATCATGAATATCATCGGACACGTATATACAGATTTTCAGGAAAAATTTGGGATTCCCAGACAGAGCGGTCTGGTGGATGAACTGACCGGAACGGTCGTTTTTCTGCCGGAATACAGACAGCCGGAAGCCTTCCGGGGGCTGGAGGATTTCTCCCATATCTGGATCCTGTGGGAATTCCATAAAGCCAAACGGGAGAACTGGAGTGCAACAGTAAAGCCGCCGAAACTTGGCGGCAATAAAAGAATGGGCGTATTCGCGACCAGATCGCCGTTCCGCCCAAATAATATAGGTCTGTCTTCTGTAAAATTGACAGGAATTGAATATACCGATGACTATGGTCCGATCCTGCATATCTCTGGTGTTGATCTATTAAACGGTACTCCTGTATATGATATCAAACCTTATATTCCATATACAGACTGCCACCCGGATGCCACCGGTGGTTTTACCGAACACATTCATACGGAAAAGCTGGATGTCACCTTTCCGCCGGAGCTTCTTGCAATGATTCCGGAAGCCAAGCGTCCTGCCCTGATCGGCATTCTTGCAGAAGATCCGCGTCCCGGCTACCAGCACGATCCCGACCGCAGATATGGCGTCGCCTTCGCAGGCTTCGACGTGCACTTCCACATCAACGGCAACATCCTCACAGTGTGTGAGGTGGTGGCTGTATGATAACCGAACGATAAGAGACAGGGGCAGAGGATATATATCTTTATTCCGCAGAACACTTTCGTTCTATTCTCACGTAGCGGTACTAGGCTCACTGCTTATGCAGTTCACCAAGGACCGACGTTCGAACAGGTCTGCTTCATAAAATATATATCCTCTGCCCCTGTCTCTTATCTGTTTATATACTAACATTAGCAATCATATAAACCTTAGGAGTATGTTTGACGCTCAGTGCTCGTGTTCCGGTACAACAGCGAAGAATATGAGGTCTTCGGTGCCTTCGTTTGACAGGCTGTGGGTTGCTCCCTGCGGACAATAATGGCAGTCGCCCGGATACAGCTTCTCTTTGGTGTCCTCATACTCCATCGTTCCGACACCGGAAAGTACATAAATAATTTCACTGTTTCCCTCATGTGTATGTGTTCCGATCGATGAACCAGGCACAAGTCTGCCCTTCATGATCTTGTTGTTCATATCCTGAAACATATGCACATGGAATGTTCCTTCTCCCCCTTTAAAATTCTCGATCGCTGATTCTGCGATTGTATCAAACGATATCTTCATATGATTCCTCCTTATATGGTTCCTTATATTAACACCCGCACACTCTTTATTCGATACTTTCAATCAATCTTCTGACTGCTTCTTCTATATGCTCCGGCATGATACCGGAATAATTAATAACCAGTGTATGATATCTGGCATTTTCGGTATTTCTATAATACTGGCTGAGAAATGAAATGTGAATATCTCTTGCTTCGGCATTATTCCGCAGCCGATCGTCACTGTAATTTGTATCAATCTCCAACAGGAAATGCAGCCCTGAATTCTCTTCGCGAATACGAATCTTGTCCGGATTCATATATTTTTTAATGCATGCAAGCACCAGATCCCGCTGTTCTCTGTAATAATTACGCATGCGGTTGATGTGTTTTTCCAGACAACCATCGGTGATAAATCTTGCAAGTGTATATTGCTCGATATTTGACACCGTACATGCATAAAAGCTGAGCATCTCATCATATCGCCGCATCAAACTCTCCGGGAGAACCATATAACTGATACGGATCGTAGAGGAAAGGCTCTTGGAAAATGTGTTGATATAGATGACCTTTTCGCCCACATCGATACTTTCAAGTGTAGGTACCGGCTTGCCAACCAGTCGAAATTCACTGTCATATTCATCTTCGATGATATAGCGGTTGTCCTTTCTTGATGCCCAAGATAACAATTCATATCTCCTGCTGACAGGTGTTACCAGTCCGGTCGGAAAATGATGCGCCGGCGAAATATGAAGTACATCTGCGCCAGATTCTTCCAGAGCCTCCATATTGATCCCATTTCCATCCATTGCCACAAATTTGCAGCATACATTCTGCGCCTGATAGATCCTTGATATCTTCTGATACCCCGGATCTTCGACCGCATAACATTTGTCATAGCCAAGCAGCTGAATGATAAGACCATAGAGATATTCTGTTCCGGCTCCTATGATGACCTGCTCCGGCTTCACATCCATACCACGGAACTGATACAGATAGCCTGCTACGGCGCTTCGCAGCTCATAGACACCCTTGGACGGTGATCGGGACATCAGCTCTTTGCTGTTTTCCGCCATCACTTCTTTTAAAAGCTTTGACCAGATGCTGAATGGAAACGCATCCTCTACCGTTGAGTTACTGGCAAAATCCGCAAAATATGTTTTCTTTTCTTTCGGCTTTTCAAATTGCTTCGCCGGTCGCTCCGGCAACGGCTTCATCAGATCTGCCGAAATGTCCGTAACATAATAACCGCTTTTCGGAATCGAATATATATATCCTTCGGCAACCAACTGACTGTATGCATTTTCCACGGTGATCGTGCTGACATTCAGATTTTTTGCAAGCAGACGCTTCGATGGCAAACGTTCCCCTGCTACAAGCTTCTTAGACAAAATATCTGTTTTGATCTGCTTGTACAGATATTCATATAACGTATCTGTTCCTCGATTTTCCAGTGCATATGTCAGCATAGCAAACCGCCCTTCACATTATTCCTGCCGGCATCACACCCCCTTTGCGATACCATAGTTATAAAATATTATATGTGGGAAGAAAGCATTATGCAAGTTTTTTACATTCTATAGATAGACAAAAACTCTATGGCATCCCGCCCTGTGCCTGTCCTTATAGAAATGCCGTGCTGCGTTTTCTACTCACTGCACATGTTAAATTCGTAAATACTCCTGTGCTAACTCGCCTTCGGCTCAAACAAGCACCCGTATTTACTAACAATGTGCAGTTCATAACGAAATCCTCGCAATGGCATTTCTATAAGGACAGGCGCAGGGCGGGATATCACATAGTTCTTATATATGAACAATAAAAAACGGTATTTATTATCGTACAGTCAACCTGTTCAATAATAAATACCGTTATCTTATTGTTTACTTTTATTGTCCTTATTTGATCATGTCTAAGAACATCTGATGAATACGGGTATCATCGGAAAGCTCCGGATGGAATGCCAGTGCGATCTGGTTCTGATATTTTACCGCTACAATGTGACCATCTACCTCGGCTAATACCTCAACACCCGGCTTTACACTCTCGATATATGGTGCACGGATAAATTCCATCGGATATACTCCAAGACCTTTGATCTCGCCATCATAATGAAAGCTTCCAAGCTGTCTGCCATATGCATTTCTCTTTACGCAGACCGGAAGGGTCGCAAAATGACGTTTATCATCATTGGACAGTTCTTCTGCAAGAAGGATCAGTCCCGCACAGGTTGCAAGAACCGGCATGCCCTGTTCGATCTTTTCTTTTAATACATCATACATATCAAGCTCTTTTAACAGCTTACCCTGAACAGTGCTTTCGCCACCCGGCAAAACGATACCGTCAAAATCCTGTTCCAGATCACTTTTCTGTCTGAGTTCTATTGTTTCTGCTCCAAGGCTCTCTAACATTTTCTCGTGTTCGATAAATGCGCCCTGAACCGCTAATACTGCTATCTTCATCGTGTCAGTTCATCCTTTCGCTTATGTCGATCATCCATCATTACGATATCCGCATCTATTTGTCTGTCTGATATTTTACTTACCACGCTCAGCCATAAGGAGTTCGATCTCGCTCTCATTGATACCAACCATAGCTTCACCAAGATCCTCTGATAATTCAGCGATCAGTTTTGCATCTGTGAAGTTTGTAACAGCCTTAACGATGGCATTTGCACGCTTCTCCGGATTTCCTGACTTGAAGATACCGGATCCAACGAATACGCCTTCAGCACCAAGCTGCATCATAAGAGCTGCGTCTGCCGGTGTAGCAACACCGCCTGCTGCGAAGTTTACAACCGGAAGGCGCTTGTGCTCATGTACATATAATACAAGGTCATATGGAACCTGAAGAACCTTTGCTGCATCATATAATTCATCTTCACGCATAGAAGAAATACGTGCGATCTCGCTGTTCATCATTCTCATATGTCTTACAGCCTGGACAACATCACCTGTACCGGGTTCACCCTTTGTACGGATCATGGATGCACCTTCATTGATTCTACGAAGTGCCTCGCCGAGATCCTTAGCACCACATACAAATGGTACTTTGAACTTTGTCTTGTCGATGTGATATACATCATCAGCAGGTGAAAGAACTTCACTCTCATCAATGTAATCGATCTCGATTGCTTCAAGAAGCTGAGCTTCTACAAAATGTCCGATACGGCACTTTGCCATAACAGGGATAGATACTGCATCCTGAATACCTTTGATCATCTTAGGATCACTCATTCTTGATACACCACCTGCTGCTCTGATGTCAGCAGGAATACGCTCCAGTGCCATAACTGCACAAGCACCTGCTGCCTCGGCGATCTTTGCCTGCTCCGGTGTTGTTACATCCATGATAACGCCACCCTTTAACATCTGTGCCAATTCTTTGTTTAATTCATACTGTCTGTTTGCCATAATCGTAACTCCTTTTTTCATTTGATGTGTGTATTTATCTGTAACATATTCATCCTTGAATATCACTACTCAAAATCACGAACAGATTCACTACAAACCTGCTAGGATTTATTATAAAATTATCTGACCATGTTGAAATATTCAATTTCAAACTTTTTCTTATATCCAAACTGACCATATCAATATGTCACATATGCAAATACCAGATATCAGATTATGTAAACTGACCTCTCGGACAGATCACCGTATTGTATAATAAACAAAATAGCAGGAAAATGTTGCGAAAACGCCTGCGTTTCGATGATTTTGTGCCGGGATGGAGGACACAACGATTTTATCGTGTCCGAAATCCCGTGCATATAAAAACCAATCGAAGCAAAGTAAGTTTCGCATTTTTCCTGCTATTTCTGTTTATATGAAATACAGTGATCGTCCGGCTTCTAGCCAAGGCGCAGCATCGCATCGATGCTCTTTCTGGCTTTCTGCATTGTCTCCTCTGTAAGGGTAATGCTCTCGCCCTCACCATTTACCACGCAGTTATAGACATCACCAAGTGTCGTCATCTTCATGTTGTGGCATACACAATCCTTAGACAATGCATAGAAACGCTTCTCCGGGTGTGCAAGCTGAAGGTGTGACACGATACTATTCTCCGTACCGATAATGAATTCTTTTGCATCACTCTTTGCTGCATAATCCATAATTCCGGTTGTACTTCCGGCATAGTCTGCAAGCTCCGTTACTTCCTTTAAACATTCCGGATGTACCAGAAGTAATGCATTTGGATGAGCTGTTTTTGCTTTCTCTACATCTTTTACGGTTACTCTGACATGTGTCGGACAGCCGCCCGATACCAGCTTAATATTCTTTTCCGGTACCTGCTTCTTTACCCATGAACCGAGATTACAGTCAGGAATAAATAAAATATCCTTTTCCGGCATATTCTTCACGATCTTTACTGCGGAAGAAGAAGTAACACAGACATCACTTAATGTCTTTACTTCCGTTGTAGTATTCACATATGCTACAACTGTATAATCCGGATTCTTCTCACGAAGGGCAGCTAACAGATCATAGTCGATCTGGTCTGCCATCGGGCATCCGGCATCCGGCTCCGGCAGATATACTGTCTTTTCCGGTGATAACAGTTTTACAGTCTCTGCCATAAAACGCACACCACACATGATCATAGTCTTTTGAGGTGCTTCCGCTGCTCTCTGTGCAAGGCCAAAGGAATCTCCTACATAGTCAGCTACTTCCCAGATATCATGGCTCTGGTAGGCATGTGCAAGAATACAAATATCCTTTTCCTTCTTTATTCTCATTATTTCATCCTGCATCTCTTTTATATTCATGACAATTTTCTCCTTTGTCTGTTATGTTTTCATTTTTTGTTAAAGAATGCACAGTAAGTATACCGCATATTGAGAAAGATTACCATCTATTCTGTTAAATATGCATATCCACCAACATTCTGGCACGGTTATAAACATTCAACTTTGAAGAACCGGAATCTACATCAGCACTCACAATACGCCCTTCCGGAAGCTTTTGCTGAATGGAAGGATACAATCCCCTCCCACAGATATGATTTGGCATACATCCAAACGGTTGAACTGCCAATACCTTTTTGCAGTCATGCAGAATATGTCCTACCATCTCTGCACCGATCAGCCAGCCATCACCTGTTCTATATGTCCAGTTTACATAACCATCAGCCTCTTTTTTCATTATTTGAAATTCTTCCATCGAATAAAATCCATACTGCCGCATTGCTGCAATCATGGATCTCTGAAGACTTCCGAACAGTTTTAACCCAATACGATAAGCCACCTGTTCTATTTTGCTTACATCCGATAAATGCGAATCTATATAATACATCGCGTACCAGGATAATCCATTTGTATGGGATTCGCAATTATTCTTTTCGAGAAAACGGATCATATCCCAGTTTCCCAAATGACAATACTTTATATAAATCTCTCCGACGATCCCTATTCGTTGCTTTCTCGGCTTCACCAGTTCAATTTTTGAAAAATCCGCCGCAATCCTTATAAAATTCTGTTTCATTCTTGAAATTGTCAGATGTTTTCCTTCCCGAAGATCATATGCAAGAATCCTGATCCATTTCTTCCATTTCCTTTGTGCCTCACCTTTATGCACTTCATTTGGTCTGACCTGATTTAGTAAAAGCATCAGAATATCACCATAAAACAATCCAAATAACGCACGCCAGACCATATCAGGTTCCAGCTTCATCTGCTCCCCCTTCTCCAATCCCTGAATGTTTAACGACAATACCTGAGCTTGCGGAAATCCTGCTTTCCGAACAGCCGCCTTTAACACATGCAGATAATTTGAACCACGACATGCATCTCCGGCAGTCGGCATTAATAATTTTGTACGGTTCAGATCATATTTCCCTGATTGAAGAGCTGCTATCATCTGTCCTGCATTTAAGATGATCGGATAACACATATCGTTATTGACATATTTTAATCCAATATCCGTTATATCTTTTTCATTTTTTAAAATCACCGGATGATAATTTTTTGAATAAAACGCATATTTTAACAATGGAAAATGTGCATCTAACATTGCTGGAATCAACAGGATACATTTCTCCCGATCCGCATTTTCTCTGATCTTATACATATCTCCCTATCCCTCATTTTCTAAAATGCAGATATATGCTTTCTCACTATCTGCAATGCCTCATATACCTGATCTGAGAGTACCACATTTTGCCATACTTTTTCAATACAAACAACTTGAGAAACCATTTAATTTATTGACTTTATGACCGCGATATGTCACAATTTGTATCAATGAAAAAAAGAGTCATAATTCTATGGAAAAATATAAATCAGAAAGGTTGAAATATTATGAATAAAGCTCTTGTATTATTGTTTTTATTTTTTATCGGAAGTCTGATCGGATGGGTGATTGAATTGTTCTTCCGCAGATTCTGTTCTCCAAATGGTCGAACAACAAAGAAATGGGTAAATCCCGGCTTTCTGGTCGGTCCTTACCTTCCGCTATATGGATCAGGACTATGCGTCTTGTATATGTTAGCATCTATTAACCTGTCATTTCTGGATGAACATCCAATCATTGAGAAGATTGTTTTATTTGTATTTATGGCGATCGCTATGACCGTGATCGAATACATCACCGGATTGATCTTCATTAAGGGAATGAATGTAAAACTCTGGGACTACACAGACCGATGGGGCAATATTCAGGGAATCATCTGTCCACTGTTTTCATTCTTCTGGGCAGTTCTCGGCGCGATCTACTACCTGCTGATCCATCCACATGTTTTATCAGCACTTGACTGGTTATCCAGAAATCTTGCATTTTCATTCTTTATCGGATTCTTCTACGGCGTGTTCCTGATTGATATCGTTTACTCCTTCAACCTGATCGTAAAGATCCGTCAGTTGGCTACTGAATACGAGATCGTCGTTAAAATCGATGAACTCAAACAGCATCTGCTGGAAGAAGCCGAGCTCCGCAAGGAAAAATCTCATTTCTTCCTTGCTATGAAAAATGCACGACCGCTCCGTGAGATATTTGAGGATTCGTTAGAGAAATATTCCATTAAGAAGATTCTGAAAGAAAAGAAGAAGAAATAATATATTGATTTTATCTAAAAAATATGCGCGCTGGCTTATCACTATATCTTTATTGCGCAGAACACTCTCGTTCTATTTTCACGTAGCGGTACTAAACTCGTCACCTATTGGTGACTCGTTAAGGACCGACGTTCAAATAGGTCTGCTCCATAAAATATAGTGATAAGTTGGCGCGCATATTTTTAATGCTACTAAAATTGTTTTATGCTTCTTTCTTCTCCCCCATAGGAATCTGTGCGAAGATAATCGCAATAAAGATCAACAGGCAGCCAAGGAGCTGGCGGGCGGTCAACACCTCACCAAGGATCACCCAGCCGGCAAGTACTGAAAATACAGATTCCAGACTCATGATCATAGAGGCCAGCGTCGGATTCAGTCCATTCTGTGCAATAATCTGCAAGGTATAAGCAACACCGCTCGACATCACACCGGCATACAGAATTGCAACCCATACATCCCATGACTGTAACTGTGGAAGCCATGCTGCTATTCCTGCTGCCGAATGTCTCATCTCTGAAAAGAACATCGGGAACGCACTGAATGCCCCGGCAACCAGGAACTGGATACAGGACATCCGTACACCATCAACCAATGGTGAAAAATGATCGATCACCAGAATATGTATAGCAAACAAAAATGCACAAAGCAATACAAAGAGATCACTGTTCTGAAATGATAGCGAACCCGCTGTCATACATAAAAGATAAAGTCCCACGATCGTGATCACCATTCCAAGCCAGATATTCCAACCACATTTTTTCTTTAAAAACAAACCAAGAATCGGAACCAGCAGAATATAGCAAGCCGTCAGAAAACCAGCCTTTCCTGCCGGAGTGCCATTATACAGACCAAGCTGCTGTGCAGAGCTTGCAAAGAACAATGCCATTCCGCAGCACAGTCCACCGATCCATAACTTTCTCTGTTCTACGACTGTCTTTGGCTTTTTATTATTTGGGTTAATTTTATCAAGCAACCTGATCACCGGAAGCAGCACTACACTTCCAACCAGACTTCGTATACAATTAAAAGAAAATGGTCCCAGTGCCTGTCCGCCCTTGCTCTGTGCCACAAATGCGGTTCCCCAGATAAATGCCGTAAGAACTAACAGGAGTGAATTTCTAATTTGTCTGCTTTTCATTTGTATTTCCTCTTCCTATCTTGTTTATTGTCAAATCGTTACATTATTCCTTTGCTTCATTTTCTGTACAGATATTTTTCCTATCGTATGCATCCAGAAAATGATGCTTCTCTCCGTGCTGCTTCCATGCAACAACTGTGTCCAGATTTACATTTTCCACACTTTTGAAAATATTACCTTCCACATATGGATTTACCTGCTTTAAGTTCTGGATCAGCTCCTTGATCTCAACACGCTTGGAACGGTTCTCGTTGTTACAGGTCGTACAGGTGTCCGTGAATTTGCATGCACACTGGATAAAATGCAGACCATTATAGTCCCTCCATGCCTTGATATCATCCTCTCGCACCAGATATAACGGACGGATCAGTTCCATCCCTTCAAAATTCGTACTGTGAAGCTTCGGCATCATCGTCTGCACCTGTGCGCCATACAGCATACCCATTAAAATGGTTTCAATTACATCATCATAGTGATGACCAAGTGCGATCTTATTACAGCCAAGCTCCTGTGCAAAATGATACAAATGTCCACGTCTCATTCGTGCACACAGGTAACATGGCGACTTCTCAACCGTAAATACAGATTCAAATATATCCGATTCAAATATCGTGATCGGGATATTCAGACTTTTTGCATTTTCTTCTATAACTTTCCGGTTCGCCTCACTGTAACCCGGATCCATAACCAGAAACTTAACTTCAAATTCAAATTTGTTATGCAGCTTCAATTCCTGAAAACATTTCGCCATCAGCATAGAATCCTTACCACCGGAAATACAGACTGCAATCTTATCTCCCGGCTTCACCAGCTCATATGTGTTGATCGCCTTGGTGAACTTTGACCAAATGCTTTTCTTGAATTTCTTACGCAGACTCAGTTCAACATCCTTCGCCTTGTTCTGCTCCTCCGGCTTGCTCATAACATCCAACAGCCATGCAGCATAACCGCCTTCCAGACTCTCTGCCTGATATCCTTTTTCTTTCAAATGCTCCGCTACGTCAATGCTGACTACGCCTCTCGCACAGAAAATAACAAGCAGCTTGTCCTTATCCACCTCGCTGCTTGTCTCTATTTCTTCCGCAGGAACCGCAATCGCATCCGGCACTGCCCCATGAGAGATCTCAATGGCATCCCGGATATCGATCAACCGGTAACTGTCTTTATTTCGATTCTTTAATTCCGCTATTGTAATGCTCATATGCACGCTGCCTTTCTTCCTAGTGCGCCAATAATCTTTCATATATATTTAACCTACACTAAAATACCAAGCAATTATATGACCTAAAAAGTTACTTTGTCAATGCAATTATGGAAAACAGCTACTCTTGAAGAATATAAACGAAAACAGCTCTGTTTTAGATAGTCAATATATTCTCCTGTTTCAGCGTCAATTACCAGCAGCGAATCAGGATAATAAAAATAATCATATGTATAACAGGTATCCAAATCCTCATAATACGCCACAAGCCAAACAGGTTTGTACTCAAACATCCCTAATTTTTTCCCCTCCACAAGCATATAATCAAGCTCCATAAAATTAAATGCCGCTGGTTTATCAATTTCTGGATATGCTGCATAAAATGCCTCATATTGTTCTGCGAATTTCGGTTCTATATCTTCAAAATCCATTAATGTTACTGATTTTTCTCCTGCCTGCACCCCTGCAATATAAAGTTCCGCATTCATCACACCATTATCATCAACACAAACAGTAAATAATTCAGATGTGCAGAACGGATATGGCGCAAACAACTCCGTTTCAGCTGTATATGCCCCTCTATTGCCTGCAGCTCTGGTAAACTGAAAACAATAGCCATTAAAATCAATTGGTCTTGCACTTTCAAACGTACTATAACCAAGCGGTCCTTCTTCTAAAATCTCTACATCCGTAATTCCACATGCTTCCAAAAACAACAAGGCTTCATCACGCGCACAATCCATATCTTTTGCACATCTGTTTTCCACTGTATTCTCTAAGTCAACAATCCATTCTGTTACATCTCCCAGATGATTTTCCAATGTGATCGTATCATCCGTCTTCATTCCGTAATATGTATATAAACCCGCAGTTCCCAGATAATTCTCCAGTGTAATTCCTGTAATACAATCATTTTCTTCTTTAAATGTCAAAAGGAATAAATTATCTCCGATATATCCAACATATTTCTGTCCCTCATAATTCTGTATCAATGCTCGTTTATCTGATGCACCTGCCTCACAGGCAATAATATTTTCTATTTCTTGATCGCAGGAAACTGCCTGTGATGTTTGTCCCTGATCCAAATAATATTCTCGAATTTTCTCCTGATATATATGTATGGTTTCCAGATCCTCTCTGCACAGATTCTTATAATCATTTTCCAAACGGTTCTCAAAAATCCCTTTCTCTTCCTCAAACACAGCTTCAACAATCTCCTGTTTTTGTTTTGCAGCATTCGGAATCTGCTTATATTCATATATTCTAAAATCAGAATCTGGTATATATTCAACGCCCTCTACCGCAAGCTTAACTGTATTCTTATTTACTTTCCATTCTTCCGTATAACTATCCGGAATATGCAAACTATTTGCCGCATCCCCTACATATGATATATTCTTCTCTTTTGCACTTTCACAAGCAGTTAATCCCCCAAAGCACAATAATATAGATATCATAAGCGTGACTTTCCCCAAATTATTTCTCACTTTGCTTCCTCCAATATTTGTCCATCTGCAAGACGTATCATACGATCCGCCCGACTTCCTATCTCTTGATCATGTGTTATCACAATCAATGTCTTTCCTCGTTTATTCAACATTTCTAACAACTCCATAATCGCGATTCCCATTTCATGATCTAATGCGCCTGTCGGTTCATCTGCAAGGATCAAATCTCCCCCTGCCACCATCAATCTTGCAATCGCACAACGCTGCTGTTCCCCACCTGAAATCCTGGTTACCTTTTTGTCTGCTAAATCCCTGATTCCTGTAAATTCTAACATTTCATTTACCAGTTTTTTTCTTTCCCTACCGGAATATCTGCCTGCCAGTAATGGCAGTTCTACATTTTCAAATACCGTATAAGATTTCATTAAGGCATAATTCTGAAATACAAATCCCACATGTTTACGACGAAATTCGTGAAGCTTATCTCCTTTCATCTCATGAACAGCAATATCATTATAATAGTATTCACCGCTTGTCAGATAATCCATAGTCCCAATAATATTTAATAATGTACTTTTCCCTGATCCGGATTGTCCCATGATCGATATGTATTCCCCATCCTGGACATCCAGTGATACATCCTTAAGCGCCGGAAGCTCCCGATGCTCATATACTTTTGTAACATTTCGAAGTTTTATCATCACTATTCTCCTTCTTTTCCTAACAAATCAATCGGTGAACACTTATAAATCATAAATACCGGGCAAATTGTTGATAATGCAACAAATAGTATGCTTATCTCTCCAAGGATAGGAACCACTCGCTTCCAGTATATACTTCTGTAAGAAAATACCATTAACTGATCAGGCTCTATTATATGAATAAACAACCACCATACAAGAAATAATGAACAGCCATAGGCTAGAAGAAACTTAAGAATATTCTCCCATAGGATCATCCAGGTTATATTTTTCATTGAAAATCCCGCCGTCAGCATAATTCCATACTCTCTTCGTCTCCGCAAAAAATCAAGTATCTGTATACATAAAAGTACAATACAAAATGTGAGTCCCACCAGAATTAACATCTGAATAATATTATAATTAATCTTCCGACTCATTTCTTCTCCATTTTCTATTGCTTTACCAATATCAATCACTTTTATATCTTTATATCCAGCCTTTGCCAGCTTTTGCATAAGACTTCTCTTTATCTTTACATAAGAGTGTCCTTGTTTTATAGAAAAATAGAAATCCGAATGATTACAAAATATCTCTCCCGGGCAGGCTAACACTTCATAATCCAACGGAATTGTTCCTGTAACATCTGAAAAATCCAGCATTTCCATTTGTGAAACCGGAAAACTTTGTCCCTTTTCTAATATCCCGGCAACTACATATGTATATGACTGATCTCCCACTTCGCCAATATATTTTGTTCCAACTTCTATCTTGTCCTTATATGCAGATCCCAGATATAAATACATGCCATCTTCCATCGGTTTTAATTCTTCGATTAGGATTCCTTCGTCTAATTTCATCTTCCATATATTCTGAATGGTTGCATCTATTTCAATATAATATAAGCCATCTTTTCCATCTTCATCATCGATTGCCTGAAAACTATGGCCTATCTGAATATTTTTCAATTTCTCCAATGCCGGATCGGTATTTATATATCCTGTTTGCCACGCACAGGTTACAGCTTCCACTCCATCCACTGATTTTATTATATCCATTGCCGGGTCAGACTGTAATTCACTATCCAGTTCATCCAAAAAACGGATTTCACACAAGGTATCTATATTCCTGATTCCTGATTCTTGCAAAGAACGTCTGATATTGGTTGACATACTATAAACACTGATCAGCACAGCAATCAAAAGCAATAACACCATTGCCAACACAATATTACCACCCAGTTGCAAAACATGAGACATAACATTATCTGCTGCTAATCGTATTATATTTCGTTTTCTCATACTTAATTCCTAACCTCCTTTGCAGGCACCAGGTGTCTTAACAGCTTGCAGATTGGAAAAAGTAATACCAGCAACAAAATACCAATCATAAATATAAAATACCACAAAATATATGTATTCCAGACAAACGTCATCTTCTTTTCCATTGCAAGACAATAGAAAATCTGTAAACATCCTGCAACAATAATAGAAATTCCCATTAATATCCCGATTCGTACCAACTGCCACTCTATGATTCGTCTATCTGTTATTCCAACCGTTTTCATGATTGCAAAATCTCTTTTCTGTCGTGCATACCATACTCTTGCAATCATTATGCAATTTATAATACCCACTATGTACAGTAATATCAGAATAGCTGCTTTTAATTTATAAACGATATACACATCTGTCTGACTCTCATAATGATCCAGCAGCTGTGCATAATAATTATCTGATTGTCCAAATATCTCTATCAATTCATCAGCCTGCTCTGCAACCGGAACACTCTTATCCATAAGCTGGATTGTCATTCCCGGATAAGAAGATGAAGTATAGGTCATTCCATCGGCTATCCGGTTCAAAAATACATCTGATTCCGATGTCCAGTTTTCTAACGAGCCAAACGCAATAATCATTTTATCTGAATCATTTCCAAATGATTCCAGATACCCAGTCACCTGACAATCAATTCCATCTAATGACAAGCATTCCGTTCCATCTTTTGAAACTGTTACTGAATCCTTCCATCCATGTCCTACTACAAGATAAATGTTATCCGAATTCCATTCCTCCATTGTTGGATATCTGCCACTTTCAAGCAATCTGTTCCAGTTTCCATGATATGCCACTGCAATCTGCACTTCATCCGCATCTTCCTCACAACTGCCAATCGAAAACTCATCTCCTCTGATTACAGCATCACAACTAACATCGCTTATACGCTCCAGAATTGCTTTTGTACTTCGAACCGCCATCTCCTGTATTTGTCGATATTCTTCTATATCATTCAATTTATATTCCGTTGCTCCTGTGGTAGAGTAGATATTAATATAAGCGTTATACTTTGAAATACCATCCTGACTTTCATATTTTTGAATCCAATTACTCATAATCTGATATCCATTCAAAATTGTACTCAAGGACAGACTCATACCTACTAAAAAAAGTATAAATGTCAGCTTATCTTTTGTAATTTTATACATATCATCTTCTCCTGTAATCTGTAACTATAAGGATCTCATAACGTACATTTCTAATAGTTAACTCCGCAGTCACCAAAGTCTCGTGCGAGCACGGACTTTGGCTTATTTTTGCGTATATAAAATAAATATCTGCAGCTACCTATTTTATCACGTCTCATACATGTTATTCAAAAACAGCATATGTCTTTTCAACATCATCTAAGTTGATAAAAATTGTTGCACTTGTATACTTTTTCTTGATTTTATATTTACCATTTGCAGAATTTGCATACCAAAATTTATATTTACCTGAGTAACTGCCACCACCCGGCTTATATTTATAATATGCCGAATTACTCGCTCCTATTTTAGAAGCATCACATCCTCCATTAATCTCAGCCGAAATCTTTAAATGATCCTTTATAGTTGCTTTTGAATAGCTTGCTTTTGAATATGCTTTTACTGTTTTTTGTGAATTATAAATCGTCCTGCTATTTGAACCAGCAGATACTAATAATGTACTGCTAAAACAGCCAATACATAATACTAAAAGTATAAATCTCTTAAATTGTTTCATAAATCTCCTTTTTAGTTGTACAACCCTCATATAATTTCGCACGATAATTCCAACATATTAATACTCGAATTAAATTACAAGCACTTTGTTCTAAAATGTCGATTTTTGTTCTGAAATATATTTTTTTACTTTTTATTTAAATAGTAATCTGTGTTTCATTCATATCACTATAAAACAAAAACAAGCAGCTTGTCCTTATCCACCTCGCTGCTTGTCTCTATTTCTTCCGCAGGAATCACAACCGCATCCGGCACTGCCCCATGAGAGATCTCAATGGCATCCCGGATATCGATCAACTGGTAACTGTCTTTATTTCGATTCTTTAATTCCGCTATTGTAATGCTCATATGCACGCTGCCTTTCTTCTTTGCACAAATCTTTTACCACTTCACCTGCAATGATCAGTCCTGCAACAGATGGTACAAACGCCACACTGCCCGGAATATCTCTCCGCTCTGTACATTTGTGCTGTGCTCCCGGCGGGCAGATACACTGTGTCCTGCAGCTGATCGACATATCCTCAAGTGGTCTTACCGGCTGTTCTTCCGAATATACAACCTTTAACTTTTTCACGCCACGCTTCTTAAGTTCCCGACGCATAACCTTTGCAAGCGGACATACCCTTGTTTTATAAATATCTGCTACCTGAAACATACTGCCATCCAGCTTGTTTCCTGCACCCATACTGCTGATGATCGGCACTCCTTTTTTCTGTGACTGGAGCACCAGCTCAATCTTAGCCGTAACCGTATCTACTGCATCTACAACATAATCATAGGAGTCAAATGGAAATTCATCTGCATTTTCCGGCAGGAAAAAGCATTTGTGCATCTCGACCTTAGCATCCGGATTTATGTCCAGAATCCGTTCTTTCATAACATCTGTTTTATATTTTCCCACAGACTTTCTGGTGGCAATGATCTGGCGGTTCAGATTTGTCAGGCATACCTTATCATCGTCGATCAGATCAAAGGAACCGACACCACTTCGTGCCAGAGCTTCGCACACATAACCGCCAACGCCTCCAACGCCGAATACCGCTACTTTTGAATTTGCCAATTTGTCCATTGCTTCTTTACCAAGCAATAATTCTGTCCGGGAAAACTGTGTTAACATGTCTATCTCTCCTAAATAACCTACTAAAACGCTAGGCAAAATTATAGGGCCTGAAAAGGTTCTTTGTCAATGATTTTCTGGCAAAAAGGACCGGTATTATACCACGTCATATAATACCGATCCTGCTTACATTAACTATTTTCTAATTATTTAATCTTCCACGTCTTTACGTATCCGACGGATTTCTTTTTCAGCTGTTTCTTTAAAGCTGTCTTTGCTTTCTTTGTGCCTTTCACAGTAATGGTTGCTTTCTTATTAATGCCCTTGAACGCACTCTTACGGATAGTCGTAAGATTTCCTGCTGTGACAGTGATCTTTTTCAGATTCTTACAACCGGAGAATGCTTCATTGCCTATCTTCGTTATACCCCTTCCGATCGTGATATTTGTCAGATTTTTGTTACCCTTGAATACCTGACTCGCAACCGCTGTTACTTTATAGGTAACACCACCCACCTTTACAGTAGATGGTATGGTAAGTTTTTTCGCTTTCTTGTTTGTGATCTTCATAACAGCAACAGTTGGATTCTTCTTTGAAGATGAAGTTACCTTTACTTTAATCTTCTTAGAAGGAACTGTAAGAATTGTACCTTTCTTAGCAGGCTTTGGCATTAATTTGATTGGTAAATTATTTTCCTTTGCGTATTTATATGCTGCAGAATTTTTATTGCAGATAATTGTAGTATTTGGGTCAAAAAGTAGCCACCAATATTCGCCCTGATTCTCGCCCTTTTTAAATACATCAATTTCGATTACACTGTCCGGTATAACAACAGACTTCAACTTTGAGCAGCCACAAAATACGCCATTACCGATACTTGTTACACTATCCGGTATCGTTATGCTGGTTAAATTGCTGCACATAGCAAATGTTTTACTGGAGATTCTTGTTATCCCCTCCGGCAATACTACTTTTTTTAATTTATCACATAAAAAAAAAGCCTCGCATCCTATACTTCTTACATTTTCAGGTATCGTAATACTCGTCAGATCAGTACCAGAAAATCCGTAACTGCCGATACTGGTTAGACTCTTGGGTAACGATATACTGGTTAGATTTCCGCATAACGAAAATGCATCATTTCCTATACTTGTTACTCCCTCCGGTATCGTTACACTGGTTAAACTGGTACAATCCTCAAATGCCCTGTCACCTATACTCGTTACTCCCTCCGGTATCGTTACACCAGTTAAACTGGTACATTCCCAAAATGCCTTGTTTCCTATACTTATTACCTCTGTCCCATTAATCTTATCCGGGATTACAACCTTTTTAGCTTCTCCTGTATATCCGGTAATTGTAATTCCATCCTTAGCTTCTTCATATGTAAAATCACCATATGTCTTTGACTCTTCCGCCTGTGCTGTCATACCGACCCCACCACACAGCAACACACATAAAATCAATCCTAAGCCCGCATAGATCAGGCTTCTTATCTTCTTTTGCATCATTTTCATTCATCTCTCCTTTTCTCTTACACTATAATTTCCATAAGTTACGTTGCTTTTTCTTCATTTGTATGCATAATTCTCCGATGCCTGTAAAAAAGCATAAACATTATAAAAAAAACGGCTGTCAATAATCCACAAAACATTTTTCATTTTTTAGATATTTTGCACCATTTTACAAATTTAAAAGTCCGGATACAGCATTTCTGCCATATCCGGACTTCTACTAAAATATACATGTTATCTGTTCTGCTTATGTCTTTATCCTATGATTGCCTTAATTTCCGCTTTGCTCATATCGGTTACATCCATGATCTGCTCTAAGGAATAGCCTTTCTTATGCATTTTCAGGATAATCTCCGATTTCCCTCGGGCTTCGCCTATTATTTCACCTTTGACTATGCCCGCGGCTTCGCCCTTTACATATCCCATTTCTTCTACGCCTTCACTCAGATTACACATGATCTTCACCTCGTCTCTGATACCGTGTCTGTCTACCGGTATGTCATACTCCTGTTTCATCAGCTTCAATTTCTGTTCTGCCGTCATTGTCTGCGACAATAGCGTTCCAAGTAATCGATGCAGTTCATATTGTTCTTCCTTAGGCGGAATCTCCTTTGCCAATCCGATCATTACGATGTTTAAAATATCCAGATTGCCTTTCCAGTCCTGTTCCTCCACCAGATCATCTTTCACCATATGGATATGACTCAGACTGTTCTTCTCCATATTCATACAAATCCAGATCGAATATACCTGTTTGATCTCATTATAGTCAGAACCTGTAAATTCCCGTTCTTTTTGAGATGACACCAGTCTTGCCGTATAGAAGATTGCCCGATTTTAGATAAAATACTTTGTCGGTTCATTCTTCTGGGCTTCCAGATTAATGATCATTTTCGCCAGTCCATCCCGCATCCGTACATAGAAAATAATATCAAAATATATCTTTCCCTCATCAATTTCGGAATTTTCTGTATTCAGTCCGACAATCCGTTCACCGGTTCTGGCATCCACCGTATCTTTGTTCGTTAGTCCCGGTTCAACCGGAATCTGGCTGATATACGGTTCACCTTCGATCAATGAGGCAACCGTATCTGCATCCATACCTTTAAATTCTTCTACTACCCTGATCAGTATATGCGCCAGTATGATCTTCTGTCCAAGCAGGCGCTTGGCGCTGGCATCATACTGTGCTTTCTGATCAGTAGCCTTGGAGGAATATACAATTTCGTTATCCATGTCCCATCTCCTTTCCCGATAGAACAGAATAACATGCATATTTTAGCTTTGTATATTGCCTCCGTCTCTCCAAGTTTGATTGTAATGGATATCCGAACGGAAAACAAGTTTATCCATAAAAAAATCCGGATACAGCATTTCTGCCATATCCGGACTTCTACTAAAATATACACCTTATCTGTGCCGTCTGCGCTCTTATCTTAGTCTATTTATAACACCATCAACAACGTTCCCAGTCCGATCAGTACACAGCCAATAATCGACTTCATCGTGAATTCTTCGTGCAGAAATACAAATGCAAGAATCAATGTAATAACGACACTTAATTTATCGATTGGTACTACCTTGGATGCATTTCCCATCTGAAGTGCTTTATAATAGCACAACCACGATGCTCCGGTTGCAAGTCCTGATAGGATCAGAAACAACCAGCTTTTCTTCCCGATCGCGCTGATTCCGGACTGTGTATGTGTCAGAAACACCATACCCCATGACATCACAAGCACAACTGCTGTTCGGATCGCTGTTGCAAGATTCGAATTTACTCCGTCAATACCTACCTTTGCAAGAATTGATGTCAATGCCGCAAATACAGACGACAACAATGCAAATACAAACCACATATAAATCCTTCTTTCTTCTTTTATTATCTTCTTTTTCATGCAACTGTGTAATCTATGAAATCTTAACTTTTTCTCTTAACTGCCTGTCGGTAAATGAAAAGTGCAGCAACTGCTGTTATCAGTTCTGCTACCCAGAACGCATTCCAGACACCGACAACACCAAAGATACGACTGAGTACAAATGCAGCCGGAATGATGACAACCACATAGCGAAGCAGGGAGATCATCAATGATGGCGTACCCTTGCCAAGTCCCTCTAATGCACCGGATGAAGTCACAGATACCGAAGAAACTATAAATCCGGCACAGATGATCCGAAGTGCCGTCGTGCCCTCCGTGATCGTTGCCTGATTATCCGAGAACATTCCGATCAGTTTATCCGGGAAGATCAGGCAGATCACTGTTCCAAATACTATGATCATACCAATGATCGTAAGTGTAATATTATAAATGCTGCGGACACGTTTGTGCTCTCCTGCTCCGTAATTATAGCTAATTACCGGACGCATACCCTGGATCATGCCGTTTGCAGGAAGATATAAAAATGTCTGCAATTTATAATAGATTCCAAGGATCACAACATAGATCTGTGAATAGGTGCTTAATATCGCATTCAGTGCAGTCGTAAGCAGGGACGGAAGTGCCATATTAAGAATAGCCGGAATACCAATCGCATACAACTTCCCTGTCAGATAATCCTCCGTATGCAGATATCGTCTGCCGATCTTTACGGATATTGGACGGAACACATAGACAAACAGATAGATCAACAGGGTAAACACCTGTCCAAGTCCGGTTGCAAGTGCAGCACCCCGGATTCCCATTTTCGGAAATGGTCCGATACCGAAGATCAATAGGGGATCTAATACAATGTTCATCAGGCATCCACCGCCAAGTCCGACCATTGTAACAACCATTCTTCCAACTGCCTGATAGATCTTCTCAAATGACAGATCAATGGAAATAATAACAGAAAATGCAAATACGATCATCGAATACTGAATTCCCATCTGAACAACTGTCTCATTCGATGTGAACATCCGCAGAAATCCCGGCATGATCAGGATACAGACTACTGTCATGATCACACCATGAACAACAGAAAGAAGAGTACCCTTTGACGCTGCTGCATTTGCCTTGTCCGGTTCCTTTGCGCCGAGATAGAACGCGATCACCGCATTGATTCCCACGCCAAAACCGATGGCTACCGCATTTACAAAATTCTGGATCGGAAAGACAAGCGACAGAGCTGTCATCGCATCCTCGCTGATCTTCGCTACAAAAAAGCTGTCCACAATGTTGTACAGAGAATTGACCAACATCGATAATATCATCGGAAGTGCCATTGACAAAAGTAGCGGCAGCACCGGTCGTTCTTTCATAAATTCTTCGTTCATACATTTCTCCCTCTCTACATAAAAACGCCACACAGTTATAAATGGTTTCACTTATAGCTGTGTGGCGAAAAGATGACTTATTTATTATCCGGAAAAATCCACTTCATTCGTTTTCGTGGGTATTCTACCATATTTTTTCAGAATGTCAATAACTGCTTAGCGAATATAGTATACTCTGTTATCCTTTCTTGGAATAACATCAGGATACGCTCCATCCGTAAATCCAAGTGCGCAATGTCCGACACCGATATAGTCGCCGGTGATTCCAAGGCCTTCAAGGATCTGCTTTCCTTCTTCGCTTTCGAATTCTTCTTTTGCACGATGGATCCAGCAGCTTCCGATTCCAAGATCATGTGCGGCAAGCATCAGATTTCCCATCGTCAGGCTTCCGTCATAGACAGCAGTCGGACAGGATGCATCTGCCAGTACGATCAATATAACAGGTGCTCCGTAAAATGGATCAAAGCCTTCCTCCCAGCCGCCGATCATACGGTTCATCTCCATAATCTTATCCCGCATCTCTTTATTTGTTACCGCAATAATGATCGGAGACTGCAAGCCTCTGCCGTTTGCAGCAAATGTTCCTGCTTCAATGATCTGATCCAGAACATCCGCCGGAACCATATCCGGTTTGAACTTCCGGATACTTCTTCTTGTCTTCATCTCATCCAAAACAACGCTCATCTTAAAATCCTCCTTATTACAACAAGCTCTTACGGAGTTCTGCTCCGTCTTTTGCGCTCAAGTACGCCGGTGCTATATCGAACACGGTCTTACATCCGCTCTGTCCTTCTTTGTACAGACGGTATGCTGCTCTTGCATAAGCCACGATGACACAGGATGTGAATTCCGGGTTGGAATCCAGCTTCAGGCTGTATTCGATCACATGATTATTTTCCAGATTCCAGCCGGTCTTACCGGAACGGATCACAAATCCACCATGAGGAATTCCACTGTGGTTTGCCTTTAATTCTTCTTCACTGATAAAGTGAACCGTTGTATCATAATCGGCAAAATAGTTTGGCATGTTCTTGATCATTTCTTCAACTTTTACAGGATCGGCACCGTCCTCTAATACAACAAAGCACTCTCTTGTGTGCTTTTGTCTGGTTGTAAGTTCTGGATTCTCACCATTTCTGACTGCTTCCAGTGCTGCTTCTACAGGGATCGTGTACTGCTTGCCATCCTTAACACCCTCTACACGACGGATCGCATCGGAATGTCCCTGGCTGACACCTTTTCCCCAGAATGTATAATCACGGCCTTCCGGTAAGATCGCATTTGCATACATACGGTTTAAAGAGAACATACCCGGATCCCAGCCTACTGAGATGATGCCGACATGACCATTCTTCTTTGCGGCAGCATCTACATTTGCAAAATGCTCCGGAATTCTTGCATGTGTATCGAAGCTGTCTATAACATTGAACATCTCTGCATACTTTGGTGTCTGCTCCGGCAGATCGGTAGCACTGCCGCCGCAGAGGATCATGACATCGATCTTATCCTTCCACTGCTCCACATCATTTACAGAACAAACAGCGACTCCCTCTGTTAATATCGATACTGTCTCCGGTGCACGTCTGGTAAATACCGCTACTAGCTCCATATCCGGATTCTGCTTGATCGCACACTCAACACCCCGTCCAAGATTTCCATATCCTAAAATACCTATTTTCATGTTTCATACTCCTTTGCAAAATTACTTTTCTTTCAGTTTAATGATTCAAAAAGAGCCTGTCAACTTTTTCATTGACAGACTCCCATTTCATTTTCTCAACAATATAATTCTACTTTAAACGGTCTTCCTCCGTGATCTCGCGAATGACTCTGCATGGATTTCCGGCAGCCAGTACTCCCGATGGGATATCTCTCGTAACCACGCTTCCGGCTCCGATCACAGAACCACTGCCGATCGTTACACCGCCACATACTGTTACATTTCCTGCCAGCCAACAGTTATCTCCGATCGTGATCGGCTTCGCATATTCCCGGTCTGTATACACGCCGTCTTCCCTCTTATAAATGTTACGCTCCTGAAAACGAAACGGATGCATCGGTGTCAGCAGAGAAACATTCGGTCCCATAAATACATTGCAGCCGATCTTAACAGGTGCACAGTCCAGACAGGTAAAATTAAAGTTCGCATAACTGTTCTCGCCTATCTCGGTAAAGCAGCCGTAATCGAACTGAACCGGTCCCTGAAGATATACATTCTTACCCTTATTCGGAATCAGCTCTGCCAGGATCTTCTCGCGTTTCTCATCTGTCTCAAAGCAGTCATTATACTCTTTACTCAACCGATGCGCATTCTGTCTTAATCGTATTAATTCATCATCAGATGGATCATAAACGGATCCTGCTATCATTTTTTCTCTTTCTGTCATTTTAATATGCCTCCGTATAAAAACATCGGAAACTTCTTATTCTATCTCAGCCCGTACCTCTTTTGTGATCGTTTCACCGCCATTCTGATACCAGTTCTCGACAAAACGATCAAATTCATCGAGTGCGCTCTCACCGGTTACAATCTTCAGATAAGTGTCACTTTCCAGATTCTCAAGGCTCCACCAGTCTGTAACCATCGTTTCCGTTTCTCCAAAATATAACGACTCTACTTTGTTCGTCCTTCCATCGTTTAAGATCTTACAGGCTGTGATACGGGAAGTATACGCCGCCCAATCTTCCGCACTGGCATTCTCCGCATCCTTCAGATAGGATTCGCATGCCTCATAATAGGAATATTCCAGTACGTTCAGTTCATCTGCGGATTTGTCCCCCGCAAATACATGATTTAGTTCTCCATAGCAGATCTGCAAAGCATTGTTGTAATCTACATTGATCGCAAACGGTCTGGCGGTAGGGTCTACATTTTCTTTATAATAATCGACAATCTCCTGATTGTCTCTGTCATTATACCGCAAATAGTCAAATAATACACTAACAATCTTACATGCAATCTCCGGATATTCATAACCCTTACGCACTACAATATACTTACCGGAAGGATTCTGTGTATGATAACTGGTAAATCCGGATTTCTCTGTTGCGATCAGATAAGGCTGCCACTCGGCATCTTTATTCTGTTCCACTGCCTGCATCAGCGGGTTATTCGGTGCCCACCAGGGACCAAAGAAAGAACCGCATTGACCATCCACGATCAGCTCGATCAGGTTACTGCTCGTTCGCATCAGAAAATCCTGATCCAGAATTCCCTCTTTATACAACTCATGGATATGGGCAAGTGCCTCTTTCGCCTCCGGCTGAACCGAACCATAGACAACATTGCCGTCCTCATCATAAATCCACTGTTTCGGAAATGCACCATATGCAGCAAATATAATATCTAATGTGTATTCACTGCTATAACCACAACCGCCGCAGAGACTGGTATCACATACAAGCCCTACGGTATTTCCTGCCCCATTATGTCCGGGATCTTTTTCTTTAAATTGTCTTATGATCTCTTCTACATCCGAGAGTGTTCTCGGTGCGGACAGCCCAAGTGCATCCATCCAATCCTTACGAAGCCAGATCAGATTTGGTCCGTCTGAGATATTCGTTTCCGGTATCGCCATGATCTTCCCGCCAAAGGTTACAACATCAAGGATATCCCGACCATAGCTTCCATATATATTCTTGATCGTATCGCTCATACAGTTATTATAGCTGTCTGTCAGATCTGCGATCATATCATTATCCACCAGATACTGAAGCTCATCCAGATCCTCCACGATCATCACATCCGGAAGATCATTCTGTGCGATCACCATGGTCACACTATCGGTATATTGCTCATCCATAGCCTCAAACACATCCTGATTTTGAACATTTAGCCTTTCATTCAACAGCCTTGTATAAGCATTATTTTCATACGTCTCGCCATCCGGGAGATTGGAATTATTTGCTCCGGACAGCTTACCCAGTGTGTAGGTAAGCTGTTCCGGATATTTTCCGTAAGGTGTCGTGCGGGCTGTATATAACGCAGCTTCATATTCTTCTTTTGTCTCTGCATTCTCCCGGGTGGAGGGGGTAGCCCCGGAATCACCGCATCCACATAAGATCAATAAATTTATAATCAGCACACATGAAATAATCTTTTTTAAATACGAACCTGTAATCATATACATTCCTCTGTTTCAACCAAACTATAAGCAAATAATCATATGATCCCTTAACCTTTTACACCACCGGAGAAGCTCTCACGATAACACTTCTGCATAAACATGAACAGAATGATGATCGGAACTGAGATCAGCACCGCACCGGCTGCAAAGGAATTGAACCACGGATACACATATTCTTTCTCTAACATATTCCAAAGTCCGATAGATACGGTATAGTAATTCTTATTTGCACGGCAGATAACCTTTGCAAATACGAAATCAATCCAAGGAGCAAGAAAGGAATTCAGAACCGTATATACAATGATCGGACGGCTTAACGGAATAATGATCTTAGTAAACGACTGCCATCTGGTTGCTCCGTCCAGATAAGCTGCTTCCTCGATCGACTTCGGAATCGTATCAAAGAAGCCTTTTGCAATATAGAACTGTAAGCCTGCACCACCGGAATAAACCAGGATAAGTGCAACACGGATCAAGGATCCTTCTGACAGTCCGATCGCCTTTAAGATATAATAAACTGCGATCATAGCCATGAATCCCGGGAACATACCAAGGATCAATGCTACATTCATAAATGGGCGTCTCAGTCGGAAACGCATTCTCGACATACAGTATGACATCGCCAATACAAATACTGTAGATATTATACAGGAGAAAATCGCAATAATCAAAGTATTCATGAACATCTTCGGAAAATTCAGGATACCGGTATCTGTAAATAACTTTGTGTAATTGCCAAGAGTATACGCCTTTGGCAGCAATGTAGAAACATACTGTCCTTTTTCTCCACGGAAGCTGATCAGAACGATCCACAGAATCGGGATCACCCAGATCACAGAAAGAATTACCAGTATAATATGAACAACGATATCCGATGGTGTAAGCTTCTGTTTTCCATTTATTTTCTTACCTGTTTTAGTCATTACTGGAATCCCTCCTCGTCTTTATAAGATGTTGTATTATGATAGGTGATCAGAGATACGATCGCAAGAACGATAAATGTCATGATACCGATAACCGCACCCAGATTATAATACTGATTATCAACTGTCAGCTTGTAGAGCCAGGTAACCAGAAGATCGGTCTTTCCTGCTGTCTTTCCAACCGGAATCGGTGCTCCGTTTGACAGAAGATAGATTACATTAAAGTTATTAATATTACCTGCAAAAGTCGTGATCAGATACGGAGCTGTTACAAATAACATATATGGAAGTGTGATCTTAAAGAAGATCTTCACCGGTCCGGCTCCATCCACTTTTGCGGCCTCATAGATATCTTCCGGTATACTTTGTAAGATACCGGTCACCTGCATAATGGTAAACGGAATACCGATCCAGATATTGATCACGATAACCATGATACGGGCAATGGTTGCATTGCTCCAGAACGGAATTGCATTGTCGATGATATGATGATTCAGTAATAAAGTATTTACGATACCATTCTGACTGAAGATCGTACGCATCAAAAGCAGGGATACAAACTGTGGAACGGCTGCGGATAACATGAAGATCGACCTCCACACACTCTTACATCTTGTTCCCTTTCGATTGATGACCATTGCAAGGATCATACCGAAGATATAGTTGGTAAATGTCGCAGCAACCGCCCATACCAGCGTCCATCCGAGGACGGACCAGAATGTACTTCCGACTGCGTCATTAAAATTCAAAATCTTGGCAAAGTTTTTCAGTCCTACCCAGTTAAACAATACCGTATGGGAATCCAGCTTACTGTAATTTGTAAATGCCATACAGATCATGAATACGAGCGGCAGGATCGTAAAGACAACAATCCCGAGTACCGGAAGTGGTAGCAGAAACATATGAAGGTTTTTATCAAATAAACTCTTAATATCATCTGTAAATCCCGGAACTTTCTTCCCTGCATCATGCAGGCACTGTGCACGATATGCGCTCTCGACACTGACTACCCAGAGGCATACAAATGCAAATATGATAAATACTGTGGCTACTCCATATAATAACATCAAAAGGGAATTATCACCCTGTGTATATTCAAATATGCCTTTTGCATCATTCCACACCTTCTCCTGTTCTGCTCCTCCCAGATGGAAGAAATCGGTCAGAAGGGATGCACCGTTTTTTATCATGAAATAAATAAATATGCTTTCAAGTACCAGAAATGATAAACCTTTTACAAACTGTTTTCTGACAATGTTTCCGAATCCCATGATCAGGAACGATAATCTGGTGATCCAATCACCATTTCTCATGGCCTTGAAAACAGTATATTGATAATCACTTCGTCTTATTTTTTTCTTTTTGCTTACTGTCGCTTCAGCCATCCTGACACCTCCGTCTCAAAGTAAATGTTGCGTTTTTACGTCTCTTTCATAAAATAAAGTGTTCCACCACCCCTGTGGAAATGGAACACTCTATCTTATGATCTGTTTATTTTTACTCTGCTACATCTGTGTTCAATGATGTATTGAATGCTTCTGTCTGCTCAGCAGCATTATCATGTGTAACTTCACCGTTTAAGAGTGCCTTACCAAAATTCTCTGCCGGTGTCCAGAAGTTACTCATCTTAGGTACAAATGGCTGGATCATAGATGTATTGTTGAAGGTATCGTTCTGAGCTGTTACTAATGCATCATTCTTTACCGTATCACTCTCTAAAAGATTTGTGTTACAAGGAACAATGCTTCTTGCTTCATAATGTGACTGCTGTGATTCTTCGTTACCAAGGTACAGGGCAAGTGCTACTGCTACCTGTGGATATTCACAGTTTGGATTTACACCGATTGCCTTTGAACCGGCAAATGAAAGTAACTGCTTGTCAGATCCGCCGATCTTGGCTGTAGGCATAGCTGCGATTCCAAGATCATCACCAAGTGCATCATGTAATGCCTTATAATCCCATGAACCGGAAAACATAGCTGCGATAGATCCATCTGTCATACCGGAAATACCGACACCGGATTCATCATTTACAAAATTCTTATTTGCTACAAGATCTACAAGGTAATCTGTAACAGCCTTTCCATTATCTCCGCCAAAGTTGATTCCTGCGTCATTATCTGTACCATCACCGAATAATGTACATCCGTTTGCAAGATAAAATGCTGCATCATACCAGCTGTTTGTAAGAGGAAAAGCAACTTTTCCTTTTTCAAGCATTGTATCAAGGCTCTTTACATCGCTGTCTGAATATACTTTCTTGTTATAGTATAAAAACCATGTATTTGTTGTAAACGGAACACCATAGATTCCGCCATCTACTGTGATAGAATCCACAACTGCCTGTGAGTTTGTTGACTTTACATAGTCTGCTGTGCTTCCGCCTAACTCCGAGATTGCATTTGCATCGATCAGTGTCTGTAACTGGTCGTCTGCGAACATATATACATCTGCTGATGCGGATACATCCTGTGTTACGGTCTTTCCTGCATCTGCCTCGCTGCATGTACCATATTCAAATGAAAGATCCCAATTTGGATGTTCCTTATTAAATGCTTCACATCTTCCCTGAAGCCATTCACCATAATCCGGTGACTGATCCTCGGCAGGTCCCCATACTGTAATTGTTGCTTTAATGTTTTCCTCTTCTGCAGATGCATCAGTACTCTCTCCTGATGTTGCCTCTGCATTTGATGCTGTTGTGGAATCCTTAGATGTATCATCCTTCTTATCTCCACATCCTGCGAGTAATGACATGCACATAGCTCCTGCCAGTGCAATCGCTGCATACTTTCTTAACTTCATAACCGTTCCTCCTTTAAATAAGTCATGTTTTTTGTTTGTTTTTTAATACTTTTGCAGTACCTTTACCTTATGACATTATTATAAAAAGGAACCGTTTCATCGTATATATCAATAATTTCAGAAACATGTTGGTTTTTTATGAATGTTTGATTTCTGCATGCAGTTCTTTTGGAAAATGGATCGTGACGGTCGTTCCCCTGCCAACTTCACTGTCGATACAAACCGCATATTCCGCGCCATAATACAGTTTGATACGTTCATTGACATTTCGCACACCATAGCCCTTTGAATCGGCAGTCAGTATCAGCTCCGCCTGTTCTTTGGTCATACCGACACCATTATCGGATACCGCAAACCGGATATCTTTATCGTCCTCTTTTCCACTGATGCGGATCTCTCCTCTGCCATCCTGTTTCAGATCTATGCCATGATGGATCGCATTCTCAAGAATCGGCTGCAAGATCAGATTTAAAGTCTCATATTTTAAAATAGAATCATCGATATCATAGATGACATCGAAGCTGTCATCATGCATCGTAAGCTGGATATCCAGATATGCTTTGATGTTCGCGATCTCATCCCGGACAAGCAGGATATTCTTTCCCTTATTTAACGCTGTCCGGTAAAAGGTGGACAACGACAACGTGATACGGCTGATATCCTCCTGGTCTGCCTCTAATGCTTTCCAGTTAATGATAGACAGTGAATTATACAGGAAATGCGGATTGATCTGCGCCTGTAACGCCCGCATCTCATATTCCTTTTCTTTGATCTTGCTTCGGTATACTTCATTGATCGTTGCATCCAGACGCTTCGTCATACTGTTATAACCATTGATCAGATCACCGATCTCATCCGTACTGTCATTCTCAATCTCCATACCAAGATTTCCGGTTTCCAGATTGCGCATTTTCTTCTGAAGCTTACTGATACGTTTCGTTATGAACTCGGAAATTATACGGATACATGCGATTGCTGCCATCAGACTGACCAGGATTGCGGCAGCAGCAATTATTAAGATTGGCTGAACCGAAGAAATGATCAGCCGATCCGGCTTATAGATCCAGATCTTCCAACCGGATGCCTTCGACTCCCGCTTAATAAACTGATAACCGGAATTCTTCTGCCCTACTGTTGCAAAGAACTGTTCCTCTGATAATTCATACGGCTGTTTTTCTTCTGTAAATACACTCTTTTTAAAGATGCAGTTACCTTCTGCATCCTCTATCACAACGCCATAATTATCAAATACTGTTTCGTTATTAAACGGCTGGAATACGCTGTCATAATCTACCCCTACATAGAGCAGACCTTTTGCCTTTTTCTGCTCCAGCATGGCCATGCGGTTTAACGAATAAGCAGTCTTATCCTTCGCATTCACGATCCAGTGGATCTGGTTATCACCGACCATCCCATAATTTTCTTCTTCATTTTCAAGTGTCGTAATAGGGGCGATCGTACTGCCGTGCTTCACCTGACAGGCATCCGTGTAGATCGTTACCTGCTTTACATCATCATGAAAATACATAATAGAAGAAAGCAGGGGATCTATGACACTTGCCACCTGCTCATAATTCTGATATGTACTCTGATCTGAGCTTAAGATCTTCGCGATCGACTGATTATAGGATATATAATTAGAAAGATTGTTATAAATCTCTAACTCATTATCAAGCGCATCCGTCGTCTGTGTCAGATACGATTCCAGGATCATTGTCTCACGATCCCACAGGATCTTCTTCATTTCATGGTAGGTGATTGTCAGCGTGATCATGATCGGCAGAAACCCGGCAAGTATATAAATAACCAACAGCTTGCCGGATAATCGCAGATTCTGAAACCCTCTTTTTACCCTTTTATCTATCCGTTCTTTATGCATCCGCCTGTCCTCCGCTCTCTCTGAATTTCTGTGGACTCACGCCAAAGAACTCACGGAAGCTGGAACAAAAATACGACACATTCGGATATCCGCATGCCACACTGATATCTACGATCTTCGTCATGCTATTCTCTAACATATCCTTTGCCTGTTCCATCCGGTATGCCTTGATGAATTTGCTTAGATTCTGTCCGGTCTCCTTCTTAAAAACCGTACTTAGATAGCTCGGTGCAAGATGTACCATATCCGCCAGCATATCGATTCCAAGCTCACTTCCATAGTTCCGGTAAATATACTGCTTCACCAGTTCTACTTCCCGGTGCGCCGTCTGTGTCTTTCCTGCAAAACAGGTTTCCAGTCTCCGGATTGCTTCTTCTACAAGCTCCGTCAGCACTTGAAAATCTGTCGCCATATATAATTTCTCAATGTCTTTATTTAACTCTGCTTCGTCAGTCTCATCGATGCTTCCATAGATATCCTTCATCAGATTCGAGAACAGAAACTTGATATAGATCTGGGAGTACTCTGTCTTATGTCTGTACTTCTCACAGAATCTCTGAAAATGCTCCCGGAGTGCTTCCACATCCTTCATCTTGATATCCTGTTTCATCTGCTTCATAAAGGTATCATCATCGAACTGGATAATACCCGGAGTCTCGCCCTCCATGTTCGGATAAAATACATGGATCTCCGGATGGTAGAATTTGTTCTCCATCAGCACTTCGAGCTCTTCCATCTTATCTGCCACCTCGGACAGATCACCGATATCAGAGGATATCGCTATGTAACAGTCCGCATCATAATCGGCTTTGATGATCTTTACGATCTCATTTGCCTTACGGAGAATATTCATCTCATCCCCTAAGAATAAGATCTCCTGCTGCTGGTTCAGGTTCAGATATTGCAGGATTCCAATTGACTTTAAGTTCTCATTTTCTTTGAAATCCACCCCACGTCTGCCGAAGAAATCATGATTGAATTCCATCAAAAGCATATTCTTGAATTTACCCAGATCAAGCGATAATCCGCTGTATTCCTGTCTGAGCTTCGTAACATCCGTTCCATTCAACAGCATATAGAGCGCATGCTCATATAAGAATTCCATGCTCTTATTCTTCAGCTCGTCCGAAGCCTTTGCCTCTTCCAGTTCATTTACAACCTTATTCAGGGTATTCTTGAATTCATTTGGATCGACCGGTTTTAAGATATAATCAACAACACCCAGCCGGATCGCTTTCTTTGCATAGTCGAATTCATTGCATCCGCTGAATATGACTGTGCGCAGCTTTTTCTTTTCCTTCACAACATGGTCGATCAGTTCGATTCCATCCATGAAAGGCATCTTTACATCTGTAAGCAGGATATCAAAATCTTCTTTCTCCAGCTTCTCCAGTGCATCCACACCATTTACCGCCTCTGCAATCTCAAATTCCAGATTCAGTTTTTTTAAAAGAAACCGAATACCGTTTCTTTCTATCTTCTCATCATCTACGATCAATATCTTGTACATATCTATCAACGCCTTTCTATGGTGGAAATATATATCTTATTTTAACACATTTTACAGCTTCCAGATATCTTTATTATATTCTGCGATCGTACGATCAGAGGAGAAGAAGCCTGCCTTACTGATATTTACCAGAGTCTTCTCTGCCCAACCCATACGATCTTCATAATCGGCAAGCACCTGTTCCTTTGTCTGAATGTAATCACAGACATCAAGAAGTGTCATAAACCAGTCTTTTACGATCAGCTCGTTATGAAGTCTGGTAAGAGCTTCCTTCTGACCGATCGCAAGCAGCTCATCACTCACGATGAAGTCTACCAGCTTCTTGATCTCCGGCTTCTCATAAAACTCTCTTGCCACATAGTCTGCCTTTGCATAGTGCTCGATCACTTCTTCACTGGATTCACCAAAGAAATAAATATTATCCTCGCCAACCAGCTCTCCGATCTCTACATTTGCACCATCACGGGTTCCCAGAGTAACCGCACCGTTTAACATGAACTTCATATTTCCTGTTCCGGATGCTTCCTTGGATGCCAGTGATATCTGCTCTGAGATATCGCATGCCGGAATAATCTTTGCTGCCTTTGATACATTATAATTCTCGATCATGACAACTTTCAAGTACGGACTTACCTCAGGATCATTATCGATCAGCTCCTGCAAGCAGAGGATCAGATGAATGATGTCCTTTGCGATCGTATAAGCAGGTGCAGCCTTCGCTCCAAATATAACTGTGACCGGAGTCTCAGGCAGGTGTCCCTTCTTGATCTCAAAATATTTGTAGATCACCCAGAGGGCGTTCATCTGCTGACGCTTGTATTCATGCAGTCTCTTGACCTGAATATCAAAGATCGAATTCTCGTTGATGTCGATTCCCTGTGTCTCTTTCAGGTAGTCCTTTAAGACTGCCTTATTGCTCTTCTTGATCGCAAGGATCTCTTCTAATACGTTCTTATCTTTGTAGTAAGAAGCCAGCTCCTGTAACTTATCGGCATCCTTCTTGTAGTCCGGTCCGATCAGCTCTGTGATGTAGGCTGCCAGCTTTTCATTGCAGTATAATAACCATCTTCTGAATGTGATACCATTTGTCTTATTGTTGAATTTCTCAGGATAAATCTCATAAAATGGATGCAGCTCTGAATTCTTCAGGATCTCGGTATGCAGATAAGCAACACCATTTACACTGTGGCTGTAATGCATATCGATATGTGCCATATGCACACGGGAATCTCCATCTATAATATAAACACGCTCATCCTTATAACGGTTTCTGACCTTTTTATCCAGCATACGGATCACAGGCATAAGCTGTGGAACGACCTTCTCCAGATAAGCAACCGGCCATTTCTCCAATGCTTCTGCAAGGATCGTATGATTCGTATAAGCACATACATCGGTTACGATCTCCGTTGCCTCATCAAAGGAGATACCTTCTTCCATCAACAAACGGATCAACTCAGGGATCACCATAGATGGATGTGTGTCATTGATCTGAACGGCAGCGTAATCTGCAAGGTCATGGAGATTCGAACCTTTCTCCTTTGCCTCTGCAAGGATCAGCTGTGCACCATTTGCAACCATGAAATACTGCTGATAGATACGAAGTAAGTTACCGGCTTCGTCACTGTCATCCGGATAAAGACAGAGTGTCAGGTTCTTCTTGATATCTGTCTTATCAAAGCTAATGCCATCCGGCTCCATGATACTCTCATCCACGCTCTCGATATCAAATAAATGCAGTTTATTTGTGCGGTTCTCATAACCTGTCACATCGATGTCATACATTCTGGACTGAACGGTACAGTTTCCGAACCGGATCGTGTTGCTTACATCGGTCTTTGTCAGCCAACTGTCTGCCTCGATCCATGGATTCGCAGTCTCCTTCTGATAGTTATTCTCAAATACCTGCTTGAACAGACCCATATGGTAATTTAATCCGATACCATCTCCCGGAAGTCCGAGTGTCGCCATCGAATCAAGGAAGCAGGCTGCCAATCGTCCGAGTCCGCCATTTCCAAGAGATGGTTCCGGCTCTACTTCTTCGATGTCATAGATGCTCTTACCGTTTTCTGCCAGCACCTGTTTTACTTCATCGAAGATTCCAAGATTGATCAGATTGTTGGATAACAGCTTACCGATCAGGAACTCTGCTGATATATAGTAAACCTTTTTCTTGCCATCCTCTGTAACCTTGTCCTCTGCTAATTCTTTTGTCATATCAAGCAGCGCAAAATAGATCTCCTCATTGCTGCATTCCTTGATCGTCTTATTATATTTTTTCTTACAAATCTCTGTTAACATCATATCCTCCTTACAAAAATATTGCTTCACAGCATTTCTTCCATATACTCTTGCTAATTCCCTTAATCTGTCTCTGATCTCGTCTGTAAATTCACCCTTCTTCATCCGCCAGCGCCAGTTTGTACCGATCGTAGACGGAAGATTCATCCGTGCTTCGTTATCCTTTCCAAGCAGATCCTGCATCTGAACGATAACGGTATCGGCAGGGCTCATATATAATACCTGCATCATCTTCTCCGGGATCTCCTGCTCATCTGCCGCTCCCAGATATTTCATCATAAATGTAAGATTGTCCTTTGATGCATTCTCGATATATCCTTTTAATGTGTCATTATCGTGTGTTCCGATATAGACAACGTAATTCTTTTCGTGATTATGCGGTGCATGTTCATTCTCCGCATTTCCGTCAAATCCAAACTGTAAGATCTTCATTCCCGGATAGCCGGATTCCTTCACCAGCTTCTGTACCTCCGGCACAATGACTCCCAGATCTTCTGCGATCACCTTTGCATTTCCTCTGGCACTGTCGATCGCATCTACCAGCTTCTTTCCCGGGCCCTCCAGATAGAATCCGTTCTTTGGTTCTCCGTCTGCCGGAATGTTGTAATACCGCACAACCCCGATGAAATGATCGATACGGATCACATCATAGAGACTGGCTGATTTACGGATCCGGTTCTTCCACCACGAGAACCCATCCTGCTCCATACGATCCCAGTCATACAAAGGATTGCCCCATTTCTGACCGTAATCGGAGAATGCATCCGGTGGACAACCGGCTACACACACAGGCTGTAGATCATGATCTAACTGAAATTGTTCTGTATTTGCCCATACATCTGCACTGTCCAGTGCTACATAGATTGGAATGTCGCCGATCAAACTGATACCATGACGGTTGGCGTAAGATTTGAGTGTCTTCCACTGCTCATCGAATTTGAACTGAAGGAACATATAGAATCCGATCTCATCGTGTAACTGTTCCCTACACTTACGAAGTGCTGTTTCTTCTCTCTTTAAAACCGGTTCTTCCCAGCTTAACCATTCTTTGTTCTCATGGTCTGCCTTGACCGCCATATAAAGGGCGTAATCCGGAAGCCAGTTTTCATTTTCCGTGAGAAATTCTGCATACTGCTTTGATGTCTCATGCTTCGATCTGCCATATGCTTTTCTCAATACCTCAAACCTTTGTCTGTACAGGCGGGCGTAATCGATGTCATCCAGCTGATCGTACCAGCTATATGCATCTACCTCCTCCTGTGTCAGTAAACCTTCATGAATCAGAATGTCGAAATCGATAAAATAAGGATTGCCCGCAAATGCTGAAAATGACTGATACGGACTGTCACCAAAGCTGGTTGGTCCGATCGGAAGCACCTGCCAGTAACGCTGGCCTGCCTCCTTCAACCTGTCAACAAATTCATATGCCTCTTTCCCCAGAGATCCGATTCCATAAGGGGATGGAAGGCTGCTGATCGGCAGGAGGATTCCTGCGCCACGCTCTAACGCTTTCTTCATGTCTGATACCTCTTTATTAAATTTTCTATTGAACAGCTATCCATTCGCCTGCATTTAATAAAGGTAAAGGTAAGGTAAAGGTCGTATATTCGGAATGTCTGTTCTGGTTTGTATTCTAATATCTTTTTCATGCTATTTCTTGCATAATAAGAGCATTTTATGGTACTATTCTATCATCTCAAAAACATTCAGCTACTATATCTTATCAAACAGGTGGACGCGAGGAAAGGAGTATATATATGAACAGTTTAGAATATGAAAATTACATGGAAACGAAGGCGCACGCCGATCCGCTCTTCCCTTACAACACCTATCTGTGCTCGATTCCGCTCGACTTCAATGCCGTTCCGCTCCACTGGCATCCATATATGGAGATCATCTATATTAAGAAAGGAAAAGGAAATGTAACGCTGGATTTCACGACGCACTATGTAGAAGAAGGAGATATCATTCTGATCCTGCCGGGCAGGATCCACGGCATCTCTCAGTATGCCTCCTATTCGATGGAATATGAAAATATCATTTTCTCTGTTGATCTGTTCCGATCCAAAAATCATGATACCTTAGACAGTGAATTCTTCCTGCCTCTGCTCTCCGGTGAATTAGATATAAAGAGTATCTATGACCGTGACGATCCGTTATATAATTCCCTGTCCTCCTGCCTAAACCGGGTAGATACCCTCTGTGCATCGACTCCAAAGGGATATCGGCTTGCTCTGAAAAGCTGTTATTTTGAATTCTTCTATACCCTGTATACACATGCAGAGCAAAAGGCAGAGACCTCAGACCGGAAAAATCATGCAAAGAATCTGGATCGTACCAAAGCGATCTTATCTTATATCGACGGAAACTACAAAGAAGCAATATCCATTGCGGACATTGCTTCTTACTGTGGATTCTCTGAATCCCATTTTATGCGATTTTTTAAGAATACAATGGGTGTATCCTTTACCACCTATCTGTGTGATTTCCGGTTAAATATCGCAGCCAGACTTCTTGTCACAACCGATGACAGCATCCTGTCCATCGCAGAAAGCTGCGGATTCTTTAACCTGTCCTATTTCAATCGAACCTTCAAGAAGAAATATGGTGTCACACCCGGAGAGTATCGGAAACGGTAGTAAACCGCTTTCTTTATTCCCTGCCAAATACATCTTTTTTCCGGACAATGATATAGCCGATCACCCACAAAGCAATGATCCAAATGGTCAGATATAATAATCCAAACCGGACAGACAGCGCATCCGCTCCATCACTACTGAAAAAACGGGTGATCATAGCATATCCATGCGGAAGATAACGACTACCATAATAACTGCTTACGACCAACATCATAAATACAACAACCATACCTGCCGAACTGCTGTACTGTACTGTAAGTATCATCTGAAGAAGAGACTGTATGATGCCAACCATTAATGGCAAAACAAGCAGATTCACAAGCATATCTGATGCCCCAACTCCTATAAAATCTGTTCCATATATCATGTTAGCCAATGTTATATGATCCCTGAATGATATCTCTCCGTACCGTGCCCACGCATACGCAAGTGTTCCAAGCCATGCACATGTAAAATACAGCAGATTCACACAAATACACCAAGCACATTTCGAGCACCACCAGATTGAACGCTTCCTGCTCTTAACCATCATATACATACCAAATCCATGCATATCCTGCCGGATATAATCTCCAACACAGAACAGCAGACACAGATACAGCATAAACCACGTCATTGGAACTCCAAATGAACTATCTCCTGTAAACGAAAAAGGGCTTTGTCCCTGAAATAGATTCAACCCATATTCCCATATTGACAGGTTCTGTCCATACCACTGCCAGAAGTACTCGCCGGCCTGATCGACCATCCCACAGGCGATCGCACCAATCAGCACAGCCAGAATATATCGTCCAATATATTTTACCAGCCCCTGCCGGATATCATGTTGAAAAAACTTAACGATCATTCTCCGTCTCCTTTATAATCCTTCCCTCTGACATATAGATTTTCTCATCCGCCAGATAATCCATTTCAGATTTATCATGACAGGCAACGATAATGATACGGTTTTCAGCCGAAAGCCCACGAATAATTGCACGGATCTCCTGCACTCCATCTGCATCGATCGCATTGATCGGTTCATCTAACAGGATCAGTTCCGGACTTCCCATGATCGCTGCCGCGATTCCAAGGCGCTGCCGCATACCAAGTGAATACTTGTAAAATTTTTTCTTATCATCCGGATCCAGTCCCACCTGTTCCAGAACCCGGCGTACTTCTGCCTTATCGACATTTTTCTGAAGACCAGCCAGCATCTCCAGATTCTGTTTTCCTGTATAATCATTTAGAAATGATGGATTCTCAATCAACATACCAACACTTTCCGGAAATGAAATATCTTTACCAAGTATCTTATCTTTGATCCGTATAGTTCCGAAACTTGGATAGATCAGGCCTGCCATTAAACGCATCAACATGGTCTTGCCACATCCATTCTTTCCGCATAAACCGTAGATCCTGCCACCGGTGAATGTATAATTAATATCATCCAGCACGGTAGCTCCCTTAATCACCTTTTTTAAATTTGTAATTTCTATTTTCATTCCATTGCTCCAGTTCTTAATACATCTTTTTTATAGTTACTTGCAGCAAACAGCACTATAAGGATCAGAAACGTTCCTGACATTGATAAGAACAGAGAATGCCAGGTAAGCTTCATGCCTTGTTGTGCGGGATTTGGGATCAGACTGATATTATATGCATTTATATCCGGGATCAGATTATGAACTCCATAATACATACAGCAGTTAAACATCAGTGGCAGGATCGTCAATACAAACCCGTTGTTGCAAAACTGTGTGATCGCCAGCGCCATCAGTGCAAATAAACCGCCATAGATAAAATCTATAAAAATATACCATGCTGCATACAACGCCGGTGCTTCATACACAAGATCCCCCAGAAGTGCCCGTCCCGGTACAACCGACTGCAATGCCATTGGGTCTGTTACAATAATCGGCATAAAACAAGCAATCGACAGAAAATTAACAAGCAATGGTATTGCTATCACACATCCTCCACTTACAAATGCAGCTATCCCTCTGGCTGTCAGATACCTGCGTCGTCCACATCGTATGATCATCTGACCGGCATACCCATTGTTCCATTCGGAAAACAACTGGCTTCCATATGGAAGCACTGCCAGAAATGGCAGCAACAGATAGAATAGCTGATTGCAGGGTGACTGCAGCTCTGTTCCTAACCATCCATCCAGAACACCAATCTCATACCAGTATCCATATTCCTTATCCATTTCCCCGGCTTCCGCAACCTCTTCATATTCAGCATTATTCGGAGCATAAGCATATCTGTAAATCCACACTGTATGGTACAGACTGATCAACAATCCAACCACCAGCGCAATATAAAATCCTTTTGTCCGGAACGCTTTCTTTAATTCCAAGCTTACAACCTGTCTCACTGTTCTCCCTCCATTTCTATATCTGTGATCTGTAATCTGTTTTTCACCGGATATGTTCCGAGAACCATCTCATATACCACCTGATTGTTCTCCACCTGCTCCCATTGTTCTTTTGTTAAGACTTCCTTATATATTTCATAAGGAATATAAAGGGTATCTCCCGATACAAATGTTCCATCCGATAATGCCGGATTCAGATCACTGAAAAAGAATGGATCAAATTGATTAAATACATGGAAATACTGAATTGAAGGCATCGTTTCCAACACATTCTGATCCTGAAGCTTCTTCACTGTATATGCCACCATCAATAACTTCGTATTTTCTCCTGTAAGCCACGATTCCTGATAACTCTGATATTCCGGATGTTCTTTGAAATAATCCTCATAATTCCATAGAACAGCGCCTTTGATCTGATAAGTTAATCCTCTGTATGTCAGACTATCTCCCTGTGCGATCACATTCTGTTCCGGCAGTCTGGCATGTGCAGTTACATAACAGATCCGGGCTCCAATTATTAAAAACACAGCAATTGCCAATGCTATACCTGCTATTTTCTTCTTTTTATCCACTTCGTTCTTTTTCCTTTCATAACGCTATGAATCAATCCTGATAAAAATATGCTTTGTATCCTTGTTCACATTAAATGCTGCTCCCATTGTTATATCTGCTCCCGGAATTCCCAGATACCAGGTACACGGATCAAATAACTCAGATGGCTTAACTGACCCATCTTCTCCATAACTAACGCATTGGATCCCTACCTTCACCAGTGCAGATTCTCCCGGCTGAAGTTTAGGTGCTGTCGGATTCTTCGCATCGACAGGATGTTCCGCCGGGTTCGCATAAAATACTTCCGAAAAACTGCCTTTGATTGGATCCGGATCGCCATCCTCAAATCCCAGATCCGGATCATAGGAATATCCATCTGCATTAACCGGTGCCGCGATCAGTTCATTTGGATAATATGCCTGTTTTGAATCACTTTCATTTGTAACTTCAATCTCTGCATAGACGATCATACTTTCGTCCTCTAATTTAATATCAGGATCACTATAATCTTTCCGATAATCTTCACCGGCCTCAAAATCCGCCGGACTGTCATACAGCTTCAACTTCTTCACTTCAAATCCAAAACCACCAAATGACTGCTTGCCATCTTCCATGGTAAAGATATGTTTCTGTTCTGCTGATGCAACATCCTTCTGGATCTGCTGCTGACGTTTCTGTTCTTCCGCTTCCACACTTTCTGAATTTTCCTGTGAAGATGTTTCCTCCTGCATTACATCCTTATGCTTTCTTCTGTAAAAACCGGCAAAAACAATGCCTGCGATACAGATGATAACAAGAATCACAACTACAAGTTTCTTTTTCATATAAACCTCTCTTTCCTTTTGTTGTCCCATTTTGCTTTATCTATATATTAATAACACGTAATGCGTATGTCAACATTATTTTAGTTTTTCTATACATTTACAAAATAAATGATATATGTTATATTAAAGCCCTGAAATTGAGGTGTTCTAATGGATCGAAAAAGCAACTTTCGACGTGGATCCGTCGAACTAATGGTCTTACATCTGTTAAGCTTACGGGATTACTATGGATATGAGCTGACACAGATCATAAGACAGGAAACGAATGGCGTCATTGATATTCCGATTGGTTCATTATACCCGGCATTATACAAATTAATTGATGCAGGATATATCTCTGATCATAAGGAACAAGTGGGAAAAAGAATGATTCGTATATACTATCACTTAGAGGATAGCGGGAAAACACGATTAGATCTTTTGTTACATGATTACTACCAGACCAATCAGGCAATTCAGGACATTTTAAGATTTAATGGAGATGAACATTATCTTAAATAAAAGCAAAGAAACCAAATGGGAATCCTAACTTACAGGATTCCCATTTGGTTTCTTTACTTTTATTCTTCTACCACCGGAAAATATACTTTTATCTCACAGCCGCCTGTGGCTTCATCAGAGGAAACATCCAGTTCCACATTCAGGTCATGTGCCATTTCTTTTGCAAGATAAAGTCCCATCCCGGTTGCTTTCTTCCGCCTGTCCCCGGAATCTCCGGTAAAGCCTTTCTCAAATACATACGGAAGATCGCAGGCTTTGATACCCACGCCATTATCCCGGACAGACAAAATGATCTTCTCTTGCTCTCTGATACAGGAGATCCAGAGCTTTTTACCCTCTCCTTTGTTGTATTTGATCGAATTGCTGATAAACTGTCCAAGCATAAATGCGAAGCCACGTTTATCGGTAAATAATGTGTTCTCCTTTATATCAAGCTGAACCTGTATCTTCTGTTCTTCTAACAGTGGTGTGAAATCTTCCAAAACTTCCTTCACACAGGTTTCCGTATCGACCGACTCGAATCTGTAATCTTTTCTCGCCCCCTTTAAGCGGGCATAATATAACATCTGGTCGATATATCTCTGCATCTGACAGTTGATCCGATCAAGCTTGCATACCACATCTTCTGACAGCTCGTCTCTGTGATTGTCCAGCATAAATGTCAACAGGGCAAGCGGCGTCTTTACCTCATGCGCCCATGCTTCCACATATTCCTCATAATCATTTAGCTGTAACTTCGTCTGTGCGCATTGATCCATCTGCTCATGTAATATCTGACTGAAGCTTCTGATCTCCGCCTGCAGATTCTCCGCATCATGAAGCAGTTGTTCCTCATGGTAGGAATCCGGCATTGCAAGGAATTCATCAAATGCTTTCTTTCGTTTTCTCTCTTTCTTTGCCAGATAAAGAACAGCCGTTACAAATACCAGCAGACTGAACAGAATTACCGATATTACGATCACCTGAAACGCCTGTGCATCGATCAGCCATAACAGCAGGATACTGAGCAGATCAAGCAGTCCGATGATCCCCAGCCAAAATCTATTCTGTTTTATGATCTGTCCGATCTCCTTTACGGATATATGTTCCATTTTTACCTCTCCGCTGTCTGTCCGACAAAACGATATCCGACGCCACGCACAGGAAGGATCTGCTGTGGCATATCAAGATTTGCCATTGTCTTTTTCAGTCTTGTAAGATTCACCTGTAAGGCATTTTCATCGATGAATTCTGCTGTCCCCCATAAGGCGATACAGAGTTCCTCTTTCGTCACGATATCCGATCCGTGCTCTAAGAATATCTCAAGGATCTTTCCCTGATTCTGCGGCAGAATAACAGACTGGTTATGAATATATAAAGTATAGGTCTGCCGGTCAAGGAGAAATCCGTTTCCTTCCAAAAGGTTATTTCTTCCCTCGTACCGTTTCAACACATTGGATACTCTGGCGAGCAGACGTTCTTTTCTGCACGGCTTCGTCAGGAATTCATCTGCGCCCAGATCCAGGGCATGCAGTTCATCCTGAAGTTGATCCCTCGACGTCAGAACCAGAACCGGTATGGAGCTTTTCTGCTTCAGTTCCCGGCAGATCTGGAATCCACCCATGCCAGGCAGATTCAGATCGAGCAGCACCAGATCCGGGGATGCCGCAAGAATAGCTGCTGCCGCATTCTCAAAATCCGTGATACCGCTGGTCTGATAGCCCACCTTCTGCAATATAGCTTCCAGTTCTTCCCGCATCATATCTTCATCCTCTACCACTGCTATATGCTTCATATCTACTCCTCACGTTCCGGTACCATCAGTGTCAGAAGATACCGGTTGCTTGACCGTTTTACAAATGCCATATAAATGCATTCTACCACACAGAGCAACAAAATCATAGCCGCAGCAAGCAGCATGGCATCCCCGATACTATTTGAGATCATACCGGAAACCAATGTAAGAACGGCACGCACACCAAAGATACTGCTGATGCCTGCAACGACAACCGGCATACCAAAGTACCAGTTGATCTGCTTTCTTGCGGAACGGCAGAGCAGTTCATAGGTTGCTCCAAGCCGGATCAGTGTCTTATATCTGCGGCCGGATTTCTGCTGCCCCATCAGGAATTGTACCCCGATCACGGTATTTGCAATGATCAGGAAAATGATCGCCAGATAGATCGTGATATAACTTGCTGCTACGATATAGAACATCCGGCGTCCCATATTTTTCAGATAACTTTCATATTCAATATTTTTTGCTGCAAAATCGATCTGCGCAAGTTTATCATTCATCTGCATGACCGACTGAAGCAGGTTATCTCCCTTGACCTTTGACTGATCCAGCACACCATTCAGATAGATCGTGCTGTCCCATGTATATTTGTCAAATATTTCATCCGGCACGATCAGGGCAAAGGATAATGTAATTGCCCGGTCGGTAATAAGCGGTGTGTTCTGTATCTTACCGGTCAGATACATCTTATGATCCAGATATGCCACCTCCGGGCGGTCTGCCAGAATATCATTTATATTCTGATTCATACTATCCGATGTAAATTCCAGACTTTTAAATACTGCCGCCTCATCGTCTGACAATGCAAGAGGTTCTTTCCCTGCAAGTTCGAGTACATGATTATATCCGCTCAAAGAGATCAGATATGGATATGACTCATATTCCAGATTGTTAAGCAGAATATCTTTATCCTCTGAATCCGGCAGTTGTTCTACCCGGTTCATGACTGATGACAGATCAAATACATCATAATCATCATTTGCACCCGGAATAAGATGACCAACCTGCACCTCAAACAGATCGGAGAAATCCTGTTCCAGTCCGTTGTCTGTCAGAAGCTTTTTTACATTTTCCACACCCTGTTTCTGATCTTCTTCGTAATTTTCAAATGTATAATCCATGATATGGGTATTTCCCTTTTCATTTCCATAAGAAAATGCGATCACGATTCCTGCTCCAAAACAGCAGAGAGCTGCAAGGATCAGAATAGAACTGATCGATAAGGTACTGGATTTTCTTATGACATTTTCCTGCACCTGACGGAAGTTAAATACCCGAAGGGCCGCTCCCCCATGGCTGTGTTTTGCCAGACGGTCGATAAAAAACCGCATGCCATAGAATAAGAGCAACATACCGACAAAACCGATCAATATTGTCTCAGACATCTTACGAAGTGTCGTCCATGATATTCCTCCGATCGCCATGCTGTATGCTACAGCCAGACAGATAATACCGAGAACGAAACTTACCGCATAGACACCAGCCGGGAACTGCTTCTTTGTTCCCTCCGGTGTATCAACTAACAACGCACCGATCTCCTGTCCCGCGATCTTCCCGCTTAAGATCAGGAATGCAACCAGCTTAATCACCAGAAATCCAACAGCAGTGATTATGATTGCCTGAATGGAAAATGTTAGCTGATGTCCGACGATCCCAAGTCCTACACATTTGGCTGTAATCAGACTGATCAGTTCAGATAATAAAATGGCAATCGGAAGTCCTGTTATAAGGGCTGCCAGACTGCTTCCTATATCTTCTGCAAGAAGCATCCCGAATAGCTTGCTTCTCCTCATTCCCATCATCAGGTAGACGCCAAATTCGTGTCTTCTTCGTTCCAGTTGGAATTTGCTTGCATAGTAGATCAGGAAGAATAAGATCACCAGTGTCATTACAAAAAATGCAGGTATGATCTGGAACAGACGATCTACCGCATCACTCTCCATTTTCTTAAGGAATACCATAACATCCTGTGAAGAAAGTGACAGGATAATATAGAATGCCACGATGGATATTACTAACGAGGAGAAAAATAAACCGTTTTCTTTTCTGTTTCGTTTACTGTTTTTTCGGATCAGTTTAAAGAACATTTGCGCTGCCCCCTCCCAACTGTGCCATGACCTGCAGGATTCTTTCATAGAACTGTTGCTGTGTCTCTGCGAGCAGATCCCGTCTTAATTCATGGAAGATCACGCCATCCTGAATGAACAGGATACGCTTGCAATAGCTTGCTGCATTGGAATCATGCGTTACCATCAAAACAGTTGCCTTCTCATCCCGGTTCAGACCGGCTAATTTCTCCATTAAGGCTTTGGCATTTCTGGAATCAAGTGCTCCGGTTGGTTCATCTGCCAGAATGATACCCGGATTCAGGATCAGCGCTCTAGCTGCTGCCAGTCTCTGCTTCTGTCCGCCTGACATCTGCGATGGGAACTTATCCAGTACCTCGGTGATCTCCAGATATTCCGCTAACTGCTCCAGACGTTTTCCGCCCTCTGCCTCCGATATGTTATGAATCGACAATGGAACCATGATGTTCTCACGTCCGGTCAGATTATCCAGCAGTTCAAAATTCTGGAACAGGTATCCGATCTCCTTGCCACGGTATCCTGCCAGCTTCTTGCCCTTCAACCTCTGGATCTCTGTACCCTTCATCCGGATCTTGCCGCTGTCCGGCTGGATCACTGTTGCGATACAGTTTAATAACGTTGACTTACCGGAACCGCTGCTTCCCATAATTCCTAAAAACTCGCCCGGCATCACCTGAAATGTGATTCCGTTCAATGCCTTTGTCTGGTTTGGTTCCTTTCCATAATATTTTTTCAGATCTTCTATCTCTAATAATGCATCCATGCTGCCGCCTCCTTGTACTTTCTTAATTGCTGTTGTCTGACTTCTTGGGGTATCATGGTTTCCTTCGCTCTCTCATACCCGCTGCTGCCCGGCTCCTGGGGGTATCATAATTTATTTCTTAATTTCATACCCACCATATCTGACAATATTTATACTATCAGATATCTTCCTCAAATAACACTTACACTGAATGAAAGGTTTTGCCTGTATAATTCCGGAAACATCCGACGATACTAAATATGTTTAAAAAGATAATTGCAGAATTATTATATATATTGCTCATACATGAACAGCATGACTTACCAACACAGTATATATGCGATTCCGCACTCATCAGTAAAATTCCATCAGGAGGTTATCCCATGTCAAATATGTTTTGTTTTCAGTGCCAGCAGACGGCTGGCAATAAAGCCTGTGTAAATACCGGAGTCTGCGGTAAGCAGCCCTCGACATCCAATCTGCAGGACGAATTGATCTGTGAACTGATACGACTTGCCGAAGCAGCCGAGCTTACAAAGAAATCCTTGCAACAGAAAAAAGAGACAGATCCCAAACTTCTGTCCCGATACCTGAACACCCGAAAATCCGCTGACCGCCTGCTGATCGACGGCTTATTTACGACACTTACAAATGTAAATTTTGATGATAAAGCAATCAAAGATTACATCAAAGAAGTGCAGAAAAACCAGAAGGATATCATGCGCTGTATGCCTACAGACATATGTAGCATATCAGATATCGCATATAAGAACTTCCCGACTACAAATATGAACTTCTCAGATACAAATATGAATTCATCAACAGCAAATATCAATCCTCCGACCTGTGGATTGAAAGATCCACATGATATCCCGGTAATCAGCCTGTGGGATGGTACGGACGATATCGTGTCACTCCGCTCCACGTTATTGTTCGGCTTAAAGGGAATGGCTGCGTATGCGCATCATGCAATGAATCTCGGCTATCAAAATGATAATGTAACAACCTGGTTCTATAAGGGCTTGTGTGAAGTGAACCGCGAACACTCGGTAGAAGAATGGATCGAGCTTATTATGGAATTTGGAAAAGTGAACTATCAGTGCATGGAACTGCTCGATAAGGCAAATACCGAATCCTTCGGCACACCAACGCCGACTAAGGTTCACACCGATATCCGCAAGGGGCCTTTCATCGTTGTATCCGGTCATGATCTCCGTGATCTGGATCTGCTCTTAAAACAGACCGAAGGAACCGGGGTCAATGTCTATACACATTGCGAAATGCTTCCGGCTCACGGCTATCCAAAATTAGCTGCCTATAAGCATCTTGCCGGTAACTTCGGAACTGCTTGGCAGAGCCAACAGACGGAATTTGAAAATATCCCTGCACCCGTCCTCTTTACAACCAACTGCCTGATGCCCCCACGCCCAAGCTATGAGGATCGCATCTACACTACCTCTGTTGTCGGCTATGAAGGAATGGTGCATATCGAGGGAACAAAGGATGGCAAGAAGGATTTTACTCCGATCATCAAGCATGCCCTAAAGCTGGGCGGCTATGAACACGATCACAGCATGAGCGGTATCAATGGCGGACATATCCTGACAACAGGATTTGCACATGGCGCAGTCCTCTCCCATGCAGATAAACTTACAGCCGCCATCAAGAATGGTGATATCAAACACATCTTCTTAGTTGGCGGCTGTGACGGTGCCCATCCGGGCAGAAATTATTATACGGAATTTGTAAAACAGACTCCTATGGATTCTCTCGTTCTGACACTTGCCTGTGGCAAATACCGGTTCAATGATCTCGACCTGGGTGAGATCGATGGAATTCCAAGGATCTTAGATATGGGGCAGTGTAATGATTCTTACAGCGCGATCAAAGTTGCCCTTGCACTGGCAGAAGCTTTTAACTGTGATATCAACGAGCTTCCTCTGACTCTCGTTCTTTCATGGTATGAACAGAAGGCTGTCTGCATCCTTTTAACCCTGCTTGCCCTCGGTGTCAAAAACATCTATCTCGGCCCAACCCTTCCGGCATTCATGACAGAGACCGTTGTCCGTTTTCTGGTTGACACCTACAACCTGCAGCCGATCACGGCTCCTGAGCAGGATATGGATGCGATCCTCGGGCGCGGCTAAATAGTCAGCCGGCATCATCCCATTCCGGCAACAGCTTCATCACACGTTCCGGCAAACATCAGTGCTTTATCACACATTCTGGTAACCACCACAATAAGGGCAGCGGCTGGCATATCCGGTTGCTGCCTTATAAGAAGCACCGCAGTTCGAACATCGGACTGCGATCAGGTGAAGCTGTTCCGGATCGATCGGCTTGTTGTCCATCAGCTCTTCTTCTCTTCTGAGCCGTTCTCCACGGACAGAAGCAGGATCATAACTGTACTTACCATTGTATTCATAGATATCGATCGTCATTCCGATCGGGAACATGGAATCCGCTCCTCCACTGATCGAAGTCGGCAGGATTACTTCCCGCTCGATACCATAATTATCAAAATAATGCACCTTTACATTTAAAGGAAATCTGCCATTTACCATATAAGATGTATTTTTTACATAACCATAAATCTTCGCTGTATACTTTTCACCATGTACACGGATCATTTTCTTGTTATGGAGCATAACAAGGATCGTCACGATAAAACATAATCCAAGTACCACAAACATTAATGGAATTAATATAAATGCCCCGGGCTTACCAAATGCAAATAAAAAGATCAATGTCATAAAAAGCCCTATTCCTGCAAAACCCACTCCGACAATCATACATATCTTCTGTGCACTGTTCATATCCATCTGCCTCCCACATAATGATCATAACTATGATACTAGCATCTACCCATTTTTAAGTCAAACAAATCCATGTATTATTGCGTATACAATTATCTGTTTTCACCTATGATATTCTTTATACCTGCATATGAAATTTTATAAGTTTGAATATGAAATTTTCACTTGCATTTTTACTAAAAGCTTAGTATAATGACCGACGTTGTAAAAATTGAAGAAAAAGCTTTGGTATAAAATTGGAAACGACACAAGTGTGCTCCTGATATTTCACCTCGTTTGCCGACGGATGAGCATATCACTTGATAACGAACAACACATGTGTCTTTTTTGTGCTTATTTTTAAGATATTTGCAGTTTTGGTTCTGCATTTATTCAGATTATTTATCAAAAAGGAGATTTATTTTATGCCAAAAACTTTATTTCAAAACATTGTTTTCGCATCAATGATGTCTTTTCTTATGGTCTATGCCATGATCTGCTACAACATTTCCCTAAACACGGGTGGAATGTCAAACTCCGTTTTCTTAGCCGCCTTTCATGAGCTTATCATCATGTGGCCGGTTGCCTTTTTACTTGAATTTCTGTTTATAGATAAGGCTGCACATGCTCTTGCATTCCGCTTCGTGAAGCCGGATGACCGCCCGATCATCATCACGCTTGCAATTTCTACCATGATCATCTGCATTATGTGTCCTTGCATGAGTCTTGTTGCCACTATTTTATTCAAGCATGCCGGTCGTCAGTTTGCAGCCGTGTGGCTCCAGACCACCTTCTTAAACTTCCCGGTAGCTTTCTTCTGGCAGCTTTTTTACTGCGGTCCATTTATCCGTCTGATCTTCCGCAAGCTTTTTCCAGCGAAATAAGTCTGCATAAACAATGGATTCGGGTGCCTCGGCAGGCTGGCACTCGAATCCATTATTTATATTATGAAATTAGAGAATCCCCTCCGACAGATGGTTATATGCGTAACGTTTTACCTGTATTTCTTATATGGTCATCAGACGTTTTCTAACTATGACATTTGCGAAGATTTCGTTGTGAGCTGCATATTGCCAGTAAATACGGGTGCCTGTTCGAGCTCAAAGAGCGAGTTGGCACAGGAGTATTTACGAATCAGGCATATGCAGCAAACAGAAATCATAGCAAGTCATAGTAAAAAATGGCTGACTGCCAGATAGGAAATACAGATAAAGCCCCATATGTATAACCATCTGTCGGAGGGGATTTACACATTACGACTGCCAGACCAGGTTACCGGATGGATCAAGAGCCTGAATCCGGTAGGTATGGGCTTTAAGGTCTGCGGACAGGCGGGCAAGATAACCATCCTTTTTCCAGGTGATATAAATACGGTTATACATCTGATCCGCCGGTACTTCTGCAAAATGCAAAGCATTTTCTGCCTGAGCAGAGATCTGCGCTGCAGGCTTTGTCCGGATTGTCATTTCCGCATCAAATCCAAATGCCGGAAATTCTTTCCGGAATTTCAACATTTCAAGCTGCTTTTTTACGACCTCCTTTTCAAGTCCTGACTCTATATCTTTTTGTGAAAGATTTGTCCGGTTGATCTCTTTATGTCCACCTGCACCCGCACGCTTCACTGCCTCATAATCATTAGATCCGGCAAACAGATCCAGATACCAGACCTGAGGTTTTCCGGGCATAAATATCTGTAATGCTCTGGCTAATAACAATGCCTGTTCATTTTCGCCAAGTGCATTATAATATGTCGTATTTACCTGATAATACATCTTTTTATTACCGTGAAGATCCTTTACAAAACCACCACGATCCACAAGCAGCCGGATCAAATCTTCAATCCTGTTGTCCGGTAACAATCCGGCAAGATCCAATACCGGTATTCCATCATGGCATCCAAGCATATTCACAGTATGAATATTCTCTTTTATCTGTTCCTTTGCCCACTGCTCCAGGTAAGAGCCATCGCCTCTGTAAAGAGCATCCAGGATCAATCCCGGAAGGAAAAAGTCATATGTCAGATATCCCTTCTCTGCTATCATCTTATACTTTTTCTCTTTATATCCGGCATGAATCTCCGGAAGAAGGCGGATTCCATATGGTTTTGCAAGCTTATGGATCTGTTCAAGGAATTCCCATGTCTCCGGTTCATTTAAGAAATTGGCGCGTCCCGGTGCTTTTGGGGCATATGCAAATGCATCCAGACGGATTATCTTTGCTCCGTAACCTGCCAGTTTTTTTATGGTTTCACGGTAAAAGTCCCAGACCTTTTCTGATTTAATATTGAGATCCATTTGTCCCAAATATCTGGTATGATAATCCTCAGTATCCCGAATCTCCTGATAAAACGTATTCCAGTATGGAATCCGACTGCCATCTGCCATTTCCACCATCAACAGAGGTAATCCCGGTTTGCGGAAGAACATTGGATCCAGATACTTCTGTTCCGGTTGTATATAGCCGTCTTCTGTCATTTCTCCACAGTTTTCCCAGAATGTATTCCAGTTAATAAAAAAGTCACGATACTCCGATCGACTGCCATTCTCCAACAGATCCTGAAACTGTGGCGACTGTACAGACGCATGGTTTAACACAAAATCCAGCTTCAGATCTATATTCTGTCTACCCAACCGTAATAGTGCCTTTTCAGAATGAAATGTCTCCTCAAGATCATAGTCGATTACAGAAAAACCACGATCCAGATCAGAATGGTAAATACTCGGTAGTATATACATTGAGGAAAATGCATCTGCAAATCCATCTCTTTCAAATAAATCCGCAACAGCTTCCAGATCTCCGCCAAGACTGTCCGGATACAGATTCAGCATTGGACCATTTTCAATTTTATTTATATCTGTCATAGTTGTTTCTTCTATCTCTGTTTTCCTCATATTCTATAACCTCCTGTTCACTTACTATTCCGTATAAATCCTGCCATGCATATCCTGAATGATATCTGCCCGATCCAATCCATCATTAATCTTCTTCTGCTCAATTCTTAATACTCTGGCTACAAAGGGACTGTCAATGGCAGTGTCACGATTCCTCTTCTTTCGGTTTTCAAGTGTTTCTTCCGGCGTACTGATCAATACAACAGATACATCCACCCCCTGCAGGTATGCACTGTTTCCATGTGTCCATTCAAGGATCAGAATATCTGTATCTGATACATCCCTGCGATCATACCAGATATCATCCGGGGTTCTTCCCATATGACGTAGCAGCAGTTGTGAGGTTCCTCCATGAAACTGCATGAGAAGATTCGATATAGCTTCATAATCCAGTTCCTGATCCGTACCCAGATAGTCTGTAAGAGCCTTGTCTCCATACTTCTGATATATGGATAACCACTGCATGTCCTCTTGTTCTTCTGCATCCCTTCCGGCTTTTTGAAGCTCTAATAATTTTTCTTTTATTTCATCTGTATATAGCCTTTCAGTTATAAGTCCATTTAACCCGGACATACGAAATCTCGCAATTCGTTCTGCATCATTATACATGGGAATCCGATGCGGATAATTGTCCCCGCTTATAATAAGTGATTTCTTCCCCTGTTTTTCAAACATATTTTGAAGTAAGAAAGCCATTCCGGTCTTACCAACACCAGAACCTCCGGATACCGATATGACTGTTTTTTTCTCTTTTCTTTCTTCTGTTTTTTTCCGGATCAACGGAAATAACCGTTCTGCGTTTTTGATCTGTTCCTGTGCCAGATCCGATACTGTAATTTCTTTCGTATCCATCTGTCCGTCACCTCATTTCTGATCATCTTATATATCTTTTACTTTATTGTTTTTGCCAAACTCCCCGATCTCTGCAAACAGAAACCGGGGAGTCCTATTTATTTATTTATTTATTCTTATTCTACTGCATCAAGCAGGATCTGATAGCTTGGATAATTACCGGATACTATCGTAAACGGCATACCGAGCTCCATCAAAGCAGCTCCTGAATAAACAGTACCTGTTTTCTTATCCCGATAGGAACGTTCCGGCGCAAGCCCTCTCAATCGAATATAAAATACAGGATGATTACCATGTGTATTTAATAAAACAGCACCTACAACTGCATGTTTTTTTTCTTCATCGACAGACATCCATGCTCCATATTCCGCCTCAAACGGATTACTTAATCTGTAATAATCCCCTTTTAAAATAACCGGTGCTGCTTCATGATAGGTTTTGATCTGTTCACGGACTGCCGTCTTATCTTCCTCAGATAACTTTCCAAGATTCAGTTCATATCCGAATGCACCTGTCATGGCAACCACACCTCTGGTCTTCATGTCCGTCACTCTGCCGGTCTGATGATTCGGCACCGCAGATACGTGGGCTCCCATCGTTGATAAAGGATAAGCAAACGATGTACCATACTGGATACGGATACGATCAACTGCATCTGTATTATCACTGCACCATATCTGTGGTGTATAATACAACATACCCATATCAAACCTTCCGCCACCGCCGGAGCAGCCTTCCCATAACATATCCGGAAATGCCTGCGTCAGGCGTTCCAGCAGGTCATATACACCAAGCATATAGTCATACATTACATTTCCCTGCCATACCATACTGTCGGAATATATATCACATAAGCTTCGATTCATATCCCATTTCACATAATTGATATCGCCCTGCCTGAGGACAGCTGCAATCTGTTCATAGATATGATCCACCACCTCCGGATTTGCAAAATCAAGTACAAGCTGATTTCTGCCGTGTACCGGATGTTTACCGGGAACCTGAATTGCCCACTCCGGATGTTTTCTGTAAAGATCACTGTTTTCTGAAACCATCTCCGGCTCTATCCAGATACCAAACTGAACACCTTTGTCATGAACCCGTTTTGTCAGCTCCGTAAGAGAACAGCCCAGTTTATCTTCATTTACAATCCAGTCACCAAGGGATGAATTATCATCATCTCTTGTGCCAAACCAGCCATCATCCATGACCAGAAGCTCCACACCAAGTGCTGCAGCCTGCTCCGCAAGATTAACGATCGCTTCACCATTAAAATCAAAATAACAGGCTTCCCAGCTATTTACAAGAACCGGACGGATCTGATTTTTATATTTCCCGCGACAGATATGCTCTCTCACCAAATGATGCATCTGATTGGATAGCTGTTCCATTCCATACGCTGAATATGACAAAACTGCTTCCGGGGCATAAAATGTCTGCTCCGGCTTTAATTGATAGGAAAAGAAATCCTCCTGAAGACCCATAACCAGACGGATCTGATCAAACTGATCTAATTCTACGCTTCCTTCAAAACTTCCACTGTACACCAGTGATATACCATAACAGGCTCCGGCGGTCTCTGTTGTGCCGTGTTCCGCAAGGATCATATATGGATTATACTGATGTCCGGACGTACCACGATTACTTCCGATCACCTGTCTGCCATGTGTTACCGGTGTTCGCTGCATATTCCGTTCCATTGCATGCCGTCCATAAAATGTCAGTACATCATAATCTCCATACAAAAGATCAAGACATGCGCTGGAAAGCTTCTCCAGATAGATTTCATTCTTTCCGACATTTGTAACTTTTACACTTCTGGTTATTACATCGCAGTCAGGTAATACGCCATATGATAATGTTACCTCTACACCGACTCTTTCGTCCTTCAGATATATGCACAGAGTCTGTGCAGCTTCAGAATGTGCTGCCGGAAGTCCCGGGAGATCATACTTACCATCCTGAATCTGATATCCTGTATAGCGAAGATCAAGTGCCATACAGCCATTTGCTTCACGGATCTTTCCTGCCGTTGTTCTGTAATCACCGGTTCCAAGAACAGGGAATTCCTGAGGAAGTGCATCCAGGGAATAAGTACGATCGTTTCCAAGATCATATGGATTTCCTGAAAAACCTCGATCATAGTAAGTCAGTATATAATCCATTTCCGAATCCAAGCGTTTTCCGTAATACAGATGAAGCAAATAATCATGTGTATCGGCCATCATCTGATAAGTGGTATGTTCCGTATGGAGAGAAAATATTCTTTTCTCTTTGTTATATATAATAGCCATAAATTAAGTCTCCTTTTATTTTACTGCTCCGTTTGCCACACCTGATATGATCTGTTTCTGACAAATAATGTAGAAGATCAGAATCGGAAGTAACGCTAACAGATAAGATGCAAAAGCCAGATTGTAATTTGTTCCAAACTGAGTCTGGAAATTCAGCTGCGCAAGCGGAAGTGTATTCTGATCACCGGACATAATTACAAGCGGTGTCATAACGTCATTCCATGTGCCAAGGGCTGTAAGGATCGCAACCGTTGCATGCATTGGTTTCATATTCGGGAAGATGATCTTCCAGTAAGTCGTCCATGTAGTGGCTCCGTCAACACAGGCTGCCTCTTCCAGTTCAAGCGGAAGATTATTCAGATATCCTGCATATAACATTGTGTTCATTGGAAGATAAAATACTGTATAAAGTAATACCACACCAATCATATTTGCCAATCCCATTTTTGCTGTCTGTTTTACGAGCGGCATCATCAAAATAGCAAATGGCACGAACATACCACTGACAAGATAAAGATAAATTCCATTATAGATCCGATTCTTTTTCTTGCTTCGTCCAAGTACATAACCGATCAGGGAATGTATTACGATCGATAATGCGATAGTTGCCAGTGTGATAAATAAACTGTTACCGAGAGAATGCCAGAAATCTGTTACCTCCATAGCTTCCTTAAAATTACTCAGACTCCAGTGCTGTGGAAGAGATAAGATTCCATGGATATCATTTGTCATCTCAGACGGCTGCTTAAATGCGATCATAACCGTCATATATAATGGGAACAGGATGGTTACAAGACCAAGGATCAACAGAATCGTAACCCCGATATTATATCGTTCTTTTCCTGTCTTAATCCCCTTTTCTTTATATTCTTTTCTGATCTGTCTCTGCGATTTTTTCATAACTGTTCCTCCTTCTTACCCAGGAAACGCATCTGTAATACAGATATCACTACGATTACTATAAAGAATACGACTGCATTTGCACTCTGGAATCCAAACTGTCCGCCACTCATACCATTGTTGTAGATCAGGTAGGAAATGGATTCTGTGCTCTGCGCAGGACCACCCTTTGTCAACGACATGATCTGGTCAAATACCATCAGGAAGTTCTTCATACAAAGGACTACATTAATTGTAAAAAACGGAAGGATCAGTGGGAATGTCAGATAACGGAATTTTGCAAATCCGGTTGCCCCATCTAAAGATCCTGCTTCGTATACATCTTCCGGAACTGTCTGAAGACCGGATATATAAATGATCGTATTCATTGCGATCGACTGCCATGCACATACTACTGCGATTGCAAGCCAGGCCGTTTTAGAACTTGCCAGCATACTGTTTCCCTCAAAACCAAGCATGATTGCAATCTGTGGCAGAATATAAGTAAAGAAATAGTTAAAAATATAACCAACAACCAGACCGCCTAAGATATTGGGCAGGAAATACAGTCCACGAAGACCGCTCTTAAAACGAATCTTGCTGTTTAATGCCATCGCAAGGATCAGGCTGACAACATTTACGATGATCGTTGTTACTATAGCCAGCTTAAATGTAAACAGATAGGATGAACCAACTCTGGCATCATGAAAAAGATCAATATAGTTTCGAAAACCAACCCACTCATAGCTGCCATACCCACGGAAATTGGTAAAGCTGTAAATCGCACCCTGAATCAAAGGCAATGTGTTGAATGTAAAGAACAATGCTACGATAGGAATTGTGATCAACATAAATGTTCTGGATTTCCCGGACATTTTCTTTTTCTTTTTAGCAAACTTCATATCTTCTGTCTTTTTTGTATCCATTTCTATTCCTCCTCTCCGGAATGCTCCTGCTCATATTTGCGAACCTTTGTGATCAGGTCACGATTGTACCGTTTCCATTCCGTATCAAATTTCTTCAAAAACGCTTCTGTATCTCCATCTAACAGATAAGTCTGAATCAATGCATCTACTGCCATCTCAGATGGATAAAAATGATCCTGATAATCAGTCACGATTCCGTTGTCCAGATATTCCTGCATACCGTCTAACATAGATGCAAGCTTGAAATCACCTTTCTTACAAGGTACTGCGTTCTGATTGTCTATATAGTCCTGTACATTTTCATCCTCTAACAGGAAACGGAGGACTTCATAGGCTGCTTCCTTATTCGGACAGTCTTCCATCACGCAGAACTGAAGATCTACACCGGATGTCAGAACCATGTCATCCTTATTGTTAGAAGCCGGGAATACAAATGAATCAATATTGATATCCGGATTTACTGACTGGATCTGTGGTACAGCATAGCTTCCGATCATATACATTGCTGACTCACCTTTTGCAAATGCTGTACAAGCATCATTATAAGAATATGCAACCGGATTGGCTTCTCCATACTGAAGCAGGGTTTTCATTTCTTCCGCAACCTGAACATACTGATCGGAAAATGTCGTTTCTCCCTTATTAACATCCTTACATACGGTCGAAGATGTCAATGAAGCTACTGCACTGTTCCATGGAGAAAGACAGGTCCATGTATCCTTGTAGCCCATATAAAACGGAAGAATTCCTTCTGCTTTAATCTCATCACATAATGCAAGAAGCTCATCCCATGTTTCCGGGATCGTCCATCCATGCTCCTCAAACATATCCCGGTTGTACAGGATACCGGCAGCATTTGCCACATATGGAACACTGTATGTTCCTTCTGTTGGAATAAATTTCAGATTCTCACAGATCGTCAGATAATTTTCCTTTATATCTGCCAGTCCATCAAAATCAGAAATATCCATCAACATATCGGCATCAATAAAATTCGAATAATTGATGTCACCGCCAATACCAATGATATCCGGATTATCTTCACGAACAAATCTGGTCTTCAACACCGTCATTGCATCGTTCGGAGAACTGATCTTCAATTCAATATCATCATGACTGGCATTAAACCGTTCCTCAACTTCTTCAAAATAAGAGGTTGCTTCCGGCTTGTACTGTACCAGTTCGATCACTGTTTTTCCGTCTTTATTATTCTTGCCACACCCCGCCAGTAAGCAGAAACCAGTCATCATTGTAAGTACAAATAATAGTTTTTTCCCTTTTAGCATAAATACATTTCTCCCTTCTTTTATAATATGCTTTTTTAAGTTATTTTCATTCTAACATATCATAATGCTTGTTAAAATATCGTAATAATTCCATTTTTATACCAAAATGCATTATTTTTGTCTCACTATTGCATTTATCTAGCATTTTGGTATATAGTAAAAAACAGTAGAGTTTATATTGTGTATTTGTTCTAATTTTGGGAGGTTTTTTTATGCATGAATACCTTTTTTCTATATTTCCAAATGAGAAATTTATAGATCTTGGACTATACCAGTACGGATGGGAACGCTGTGCACCGGCCCATCAGTTCGGTCCGGCTGCCAGAACCCACTATCTGTTTCATTATGTCATCTCCGGAACCGGACTTTTAATGGCACAGGACAAAAAAGGAGAGACTAGAAATTATTCGATCAAAAGCGGACAGGGCTTTCTTCTGTATCCGGGACAGATCAGCACCTATATCGCAGATGAGACAAACCCATGGGAATATACCTGGCTGGAATTTGATGGATTACGGGTAAAAGAAGCACTGGACATTGCCGGTTTTTCAAAAGACCAGCCCATCTATCATGCTACCTCAAAGGAATACCGGGAAATCATGATGAACGAAATGCTCTATATTGCCAATCACCCAAACGAACCGCCATTTCACCTGATCGGTCATTCCTACCTTTTTCTGGATGCACTCACCCGTTCCACCGCCTCTACCCAGATGATAAAAACCGGTAAAATGAGCGATTACTATATAAAAGAAGCAATCAACTTCGTAGAGCAGAATTTTCCTTATGACATCTCTATCGAAGATATAGCTGCCTGTTGCGGCATCAACCGCAGCTATCTGGGAAAGATATTTCATGATTCCATTGGCAAAACGCCACAGGAATTCCTGATAAATTATCGGATGTCCAAAGCAACAGAGTTGCTGAAAATGACTAAATTATCAATTGCAGATATAGGAAATGCAGTCGGCTATCCAAACCAACTGCATTTCTCAAGAGCTTTTAAAAATATATATGGTGTCTCCCCAAAAAACTGGCGGGACCAGAATCACTAATATAAAAAATCCCCTCTTAAACTTCCCGGTTGCTTTCTTCTGGCAGCTTTTACTACGGTCCATTTCTCCGACTGATCTTCCGCATGCTTTTTCTGAAATAATAAACGCTGGATTTACTTAACTATATTGTCAAGTAAATCCAGCCTCTTTCTTATATCACTTTATTATTTAAATATAGTATAAACTGTTTTCTTTCCCCCCTTTTCTATATTCAACTCCAAATCCTTATATAATCCAGTTCCACCAATAACATATGACCAATATATTTTTCTATCATTATATAAATATATGCCACCAATACTATTATCTTCATCTTCTAGATTTTTTTCAAAATGAAACATATTAGTTACAATCACTGCATTATCATATTGCCTAATTTTGTTTTTTCCCATATCATATACATATTGATTTTTTCCCGATAAAATATATAATTTTCTTCCATTCTGCTCTGCATACACCTGTATAGCATTTTCTCCTTGTATCTGTGAAACCAATCCCATCTCTGAAAAAGTTATATATCTATATATATTAGAATTTTGAATATCATATATATATATTCCATGGTAATCATAAAACTCTACATAGTTATCATCTGCATATATAAATTTAGGCAAATCACTTCCTATTATATTCTCTCCTATCTGCTGCATCTCTTCTTTATAATTTTCCAACTGATAAAAACATGCCCCAGTTACCAATATAGCACAGCAACAAACCAATATTAAAATAGTAATTTTCTTAGATTTTTTTTTGTTAATTCCTATATCTTTCACCCTCTTTTTTATAGCTTTTTTTGAAAAACCAAGTATATATTTAAATGAATCTCTTTCATAGGTTCCACTATAAAATTGAATCAGTGAATAGGCATACTTTTTTCTTTCATTCAATGTTGCATTTCTCAATGCTTGTTCATCACATGCACATTCTATATCTTGAAGCATCACAATATACACTATCCACGCCAAAGGATTATACCAATTTAACATCAATGCTATATAATATAAAAAAACAACCAAATAATCTCGCCGTTGAATATGTGTCTGCTCATGACATATTATTACTTTTTTTATGTCATCAGGTAAATTGTTTGGCAGATAAATACATGGTTTCAGTAAGCCTATTACACATGCTCCTGTAGAGTCTTTCCATTCTCTGACATTGTTATAATTTTCTAATAATCTAGCCCCTCTTCCTTTTTTATAAACCAATATACACTGTATTATGTAATAAAATCCCATGATTCCTATTCCTATGTACCATATACATTCACTTTTTCTTACATAACGATCATTACTATTTTTATTGCTTAATTCATTATTTTCCTGATCTACATTTAAATTATCTGTAGTAGATTTGATGTCTATTGTTCTGCTCTCATGATTTACTACTTCATAAACTGGATCACTCACTCCCCAGTCAGTTTCTAAAGATACTGGAAAAAGCAATCTAAATAATAAAATTATCCAAATGAAACAAATTTGTACATTAGATTTTTTACGAAACAACCATCTTATTAACAAAAATATCACTATGATAATTGTTGTTGAAAGAAACGAGCCAACATAAAATCGAAAAATATCAGTCATCCAAATTCTCCTTATATTCAGCAATTATGTGTTCTAATTCATCTATATCTTCTTTACTAAGTTTTTTTTCATGTGCAAAAGCAACAAAAAAATCCGGCAATGAATTTTTAAAATATTTTTTTATCACTTTTCTTTTTTCTTGATTTTCATATTCTTTTTTTGAAACTAATATTTGAAGTACTGTAGAATCGTTTTTAATCATACCTTTTTTTTCTAGCTTTTTTAACATCGTATAAGTTGTTGATTTTTTCCATGCAAACTTAGTCATACATATATTAACTAACTCCATAGATGTTAAATTTTGTTTTTCCCAGATTACTACCATCAATCTATACTCCATTTCCGTTAATGTTTCCATTATCTTCCTCCAGTCTATATTATATAGACCAGTCTACATCACATAGACCGTCATGTCAATTATAAAACAAAAAAACATCTATCCTTTTCCATGATAATTCTTTAGCTATTAATTATGTAATATTACTATAGCTAAACAACTATTTATAATAAAAAAGATACATGTTTTTTCCTTACTAATTATAAGTTCCACCTACGCCGGATCCGGCATTGAAGCCAAATAACGCACAGCAAATCAAGTCGATGATAAAGGCTGTGCTTAAGACAGCGCAGATCAGGATCTGTGTTTTCCGGCTCTTCTTATGCATAAAGCGGCCGAGCTTCGGCGCCGCGATATAGACACCGAACAGACTTCCGATGCCAAATGCAAGTAAGCCGACCAGACAGATCCTTCCATTTAAATTCAGGAAGAATTTCTTATAATTCCAGTAGTGGGAATTAAAGAAGAAATCCAGGATCCAGCTTGCGATATATTCGAGCACGCCACAGATACCCATAGACATCAAGAATAATTTCAATTTATCTGCCTTAAACCGGTCTAACAGGAAGATGATAACGACACCTCCGACACCATAGATTGGAAGCCACGGTCCATACATTGTTCCACGATTTACAAGCTCATGATCTCTGACGATATGGAGCATAACCTCCCACACCCAGCCGACAAAACAGAATGAGAAGAAGAAAAAGATGAAATCCGTCAACCGGTATTCACTCTTGATCTTGATTCCCTTTGGTACTTCTACTGCTGCATCCTGCAAGAGATATACCGGCACAGCAGTTTCTATACCTTTATAGTATGGTGCTCCGTCAAATGCACGCTCAACAAATGCTTCACTGTCTATTCTCTTTCTAAGATGAAAATACATCTCCACGTCGATCTCTACATCAAACGGTACTGCTACTAACAGACCGGCAATCGGAACAAGCTTTAACAGCATAACAGGAATGCATGACAGATCTGTTACGAACATCTTCCATTTGTATCCATTTGTCATTTCTTTGGATAAAGCTTTTGCCTCTTTCCAGCTAAGTGTCTGATTCTCTGCGACCAGATACGGAATCATCCGGTACTGATAGAATTTGTATATACCACCGACGATCGTAAGATTCCATAAGAACAGAACCACCTTATATACGAACATCGTCCAGATCAATCTCAATAAATGTTTAAAATGAAATGGTGCAAACATACGGTTGATTGATACTTTATCACTGTACCGGCACTCCATCGCATACCGATTCTTTCCAACGATGGCTGCACTCTGAATAAAGAAATGCACGATCATCATAATAAATGCGGATAATAGAAGTGCAATGATCACTTCTCCGGTATTACGTTCCAGATAGGCGGCATTTGCGCCTAACAGCTTAATGATCCATGTCTGACTCTTGGAAGCAACATCGATCAGTCCGATCACAAAATCCGAATGTATAAACGGAACATCCTTTACAATCGGTGTATTTACAGCATAGTCTTTTAAGATTTCCACGTTACTTGCTACATGCGAAGTATCCAGTCCGATTGCCTTGTCAATCCCATTTACAAATGTCGACTGTGCAAATTCATCGACACCTAAAAATGCAAAGATGAAGCAGACTGCAACCAGTGCAAGCCACGCCATCGTTCCACGCTTAAACACCGTGTTCCACGCGCCTTTTCTCAGTTCTTTTCGATTCCAGTTCATATTCTTATGCTCTCCTCCAGCTCTGCTTACTGTATAATCTCATACTGTAACAGCTCGTAGTGCAGCTTCGTTCCCTCTGCGATCCCATTCGGCAGCAAGGCTCTTGCAACCAGCTTATCTTCTTCGGAACCATCCAGATTCTGCAGATGCGCATATTCTCCATCAATCTGTTTTACAATATAATCACATACTAACATTTCCATATCTCCTATCAAAAGCGTTAGCCTGATTATACTATCTCTTTCGACAAAATTCTATCTTTATATGCAATTTGAAATTTACAAAAAACTTCTATACAAAACTTCGCAATCAAAATAAACTGCCTACTTTCCAAAATGGAATAAGCCCTTTTTCTCATATGGCTCACTGGTTGCGGAAAGCATCTCATAACCGATATCCTTGATTGCCTTCTTTGCAGCCTCAGTATCGATATTGTCCTCGCTGATGATCACCGTTTCTCCGCTCTTGGCAGAAGAAGTTACCTTTTTTACCTTGAAATTCTTACGGATCAAATCATTCATGTGGGCTTCACACATACCACACATCATGCCATCAATTTTTAAAGTTGTCTTTATCATCTCAATTCCTTCTTTCGTATTTATTATGTCGCATTTAATATATACCCCACAGGGGTATATGTCAATTCTGTTTCTATTATATTGAGAATTAATTATCACTTAATCGTATATTACTTCACAAATCACTTTTTGAAAAATCATGCTGTATAAAAAGGAAAAACCGGCAGTCCCTAATCTGCCGGTCATCACCGATATCCCCACATCGGTCTCACGCTCTTTTCTTTATACTAAATTCCCAAATGCACTGATCTATTATCGATCATAGTCAAATTATATCACCCTGCACCACTTTTTGTACACTAACCAAACGGATAGTATTTGCCATTTATTTCATTTATTTTTATCTTTTTTACCTCTTCTAATCGAATCAAACATACACACACTGTCCAATTTGCGGGTTGTATTTTTATATAGTTCTGATTAAAATAGAAAAAAAGAAAGGAGCACCCCATGACAATTCAGGATTTTGTTTCTCTTTCCGGCGAGATATTGACACAATATTATGACAACAACTTTACGCCATTTCTCGATGCATGCCATGAAGATATTCTGTGGATCGGTCCTGCCGAAAAACAGGTAATTCGCACAAAAAAAGTACTGGTCAACACATTTCTGTCTGAACAGCACAAATTAAAATTTGTTCTTCATGATCTGGTTATTACTCCTCTTGCTACGACCAGCAACCGGGTAGTTGAGATCATTATGTTCTTTATGGTTGATACGATATGGCCTGATAACAGCATGAATCGGGTTAATCAGAGGATTCATCTGTCCTGGATCATGAACAACGGAGTTCCTCAGATTCGGCTCTGCCATATCTCAAATGCTATCTCTTACGATGAACGAGATACCATCTATCCGGTGCATTACGATTCCAAATTCCGCAGAATGCCGCTTGCCGGCGTATCCCGCTCGGAACGTTTGTCGTTTAAGGGTACAGATAAATCTCTGCTTTTTCTGAATCGGAATCAGATCCTGTACATAGAATCCCATGGCAGACACTCCAATATCCATACAACCTCCAATTCCTACGAGATTACAGAAAGTCTGCTTTCTCTGGAAAAACGCTTCCCGGATTATTTCCTGCGTTGCCACCAGAGTTATTTGATCAATCCTGATTTCGCATCATCAATTGAACGTTTTAAACTTACAATGTCCGATGGCTTTGTAATCCCAATCCCGGAAAAGAAATATACTCAGGTAAAACGTCTGCTTCTGGATTTTATTAACGCCCGGTCATCAGACACCGGAATTTAAAAGATCTTTAAACGGTGCAAATGCTGACGGAATCGCAATCTCCTGCTTCAGCTCTTCTAATGTAACCCAACGAAGATCTTTCGCCTGCTGTTCCATACATTCCATATAAAAGGCTTTCATATGCCATTCTACATGGGAAAAAATATGTGTATATGTTGTCTCCATCCAGATTTCTTTTGGGTGGAGATTTTTTGACGTTACATACGAAAGGATCTCCTGTGTGCTGTAGCTTCCGGGAAGATTCGGGAATTCCCACAATCCATGTAACAACCCTTTCTCTGTCCGCTTCCGTATCGCAACCTTATCTTCATACCGAAGCATCAGCACCGCTTTTTCTTCCACCTTCCGTTTCTTCTTTGCTTCACGAACCGGATACTGCTGCCAGGAATCATGCTTATGAGCTTTACACAATTCCTGTAGTGGACACACCTCACATTTTGGCGCACCATTTGGCAGACAGATTGTTGCTCCAACCTCCATCAGACTCTGTGTCAGCATATCGCAATGTCCATACCGGTACACCTGCAGAAGTTCCTCCCGGATTTTCTTCTTTACTGCCTGCTTGTCGATATTTGACGAATCTTCCATCACTCTGGTATATACCCGGAGGACATTTCCGTCCACTGCAGGAGTGGGCAGATCAAAGCAGATCGAGCCGATTGCTCCCGCCGTATATTCTCCGATTCCCGGCAGGCTCAGGATCTCATCGTATTCTGCAGGGAAGTTTCCCTGCCATTCTATCACCACTTCTCCTGCTGCCTTTTTCAGATTTCTTGCACGGTTATAATATCCAAGTCCTTCCCAAAGTTTCATCAGGCGGTCATCATCTACCTCTGCCAGCGCCTCGATCGTCGGAAGCTCCTGCAAAAACGTTCTGTAATATTCTTTTACTGCTTCCACTCTCGTCTGCTGCAGCATGATCTCCGACAACCATACATGATACGGTTCTTTATCTTTTCTCCATGGAAGATCTCTGGCATGTTCCGGATACCATGCGATCAAATTGTCCGCGATCTGCTTATATACATTCTGCATAAACTCATTCCATCCTGTTGCGTTTTTGTATTTTATTTCTATCATTCTATCACAATATCCTGCAAAACAGCATTACCATTTTCTTCCCGTTTCCATTTATTTGCTGCCATCGGATATTGCTCCTCTCGATGTTTTTATTTTTCCAACAATTCTACCGTTTTTACCACATATGCAAATGCTTCTGCATTAAACTTTCGTAATTTTGAGAGCTTCGAATAGTTTGATTTACCTATATTACAATCCAGATATAAATTACAGTCTATAACTTTTTCAAAATTTGATTTTCGCAAAATACAAGCAGCAAGATACATTGTTTTACAGGCAGATTGCACCGCCTTCTCAGCAGAATATCTTTCATCATATATATGTGTGGAAATACTTTTTATTCCTGCCAGATACATTGGATATTCATTACCGATCTGTCCTCTGCCAGCAATACAGGCAGCAGTATCTATTGTATCCATTAATACCTCATTTGCCGATATATCTAACCCTCTATAATTTATCTCCGTTTCAACGATAGCCATATAAGAATTATAAACATCTTCAAAATCATCAAATACATCGATCAACGCAGCTACATCATACATTTGTTTGATTATCTCAAGTTCTTTTCCTATTCCCAATGGTATACCCGTCGTATGTGGCGCAAATGCTGTTAATTTATCACCCAGAATACAATCTACCGATGGCAATACAACTTCTAAATCTTCCCCCTGTGTATTTAAAAGATCATTTTTAATAGGTTTACTTACAATCCTTGCATAATGATTCTCTTCAAAGAGGATATCTAAAAGTATATAAAACAAAGTATCATTTTTCACCGGAGATTTATAATAAAATTTATAGTGTTTCTTTGCGATACCATTTTTTCCAATTCTCTCCTGTTGCACGACTTTCTCAAAAGGAAAGACATCTTTTACTTTCTTCAAATAACTTTCCACATCCGTTCCTTGTGGAACGATTATATCAACATCTGTCGATAATCTTCTTGGATGTTCAAGTAACAACATTAAACTGGTTCCACCCTTAAATATAAACGGCATCTTTACCTTGCAAAGAGCCTCCAGCAAACCAAACGCATAGATGCTTCTCTCTAAAATAAAAGTATCCGTATTTTTATTTTTTCTCAATTCATTTATATGTTCTAATGTATAATTATCCTTTGTAAGCATCCAATCTCCTATACAATCAGTTGTATGTTCGTGTTATCTTTTATAAAATCCCGAATTTCAATTTCTTTATTACGCCTCCGTGCATATCGAAATAACTTTGTTTCATCAATTTTGTACATGGAAAACATATTTTCCAAGGCCTGTGGATAATCAGAAAATGAAAGCATCTGCTTCAATTTTTTATTGGCAAACAAATCAACTACCAGCTTTTCCAGTGAAAGACCATACGCCGAACTTTCCCCTTTCGGAGACTCACTGACAAGACGATCTAGCAATATTGTTTCATATGTTGCATAACGCAATACATCTTCTACACTTGGCTTAAAAAGAATCTTTTTATTTTCAACTATTAACTGATCAAACACAAATTCACATCCTGTATGTTCAACTTCTAAAAAAATATAATTATATCCTACCTGATGATTAAAAAATTCATTCAACCATCGAAGTTCCCATATTCTATAATCCACCAATGGAAATTTCTGCTCCATCTCATCTATTATTTTTTTTGATCTGTCTGTATAGATATTTGTATATTTTTTCAGATGTTCTCCTGATGTACACTTCTTGTATTTATCACGACCAACTCTTTCTATCTCTGACATTCGAATCCAATATTCTATTAATCGCTTCATCTGTCCTTCACGAAACTCCGGTTGTACCTCAATCACAAGCTGCATCAATTCTTTTCTTGATATTATTCCATCAGGTATTCTTATCAATAAATCCATATTTTTCATTCTTCCATACAATCCAATCTGTAATTGGAATCCTCCTTTCCTCTTTTTCTAACCGTTTCATTGTCTCGTTCGGCAAATTTTTATTTTTTTGCCGATATAGTCATTAATAGGATAACATCTTTTATAATAAAAGGCAATGACCAGAGCGGCAAATTTTTATTTTTTTGCCGTTCCGGTCATTTTGATAAGAATAATAATTATACACTTAAAATCTTCTTCCGCCCATGCCACACATAGGCTTTTCTTCTGTCTCCGGTGTTTCTACTACATAATTTGTGCGAAATGCAGCATTTACTTCTGCAATTTCTTTCTTGCCATCAATGTAATCTCTGAAATATTCCATCAAATTCATACCGGAATTCTCACAGCCTTCTTCTTCCTCCCACTGTTTTACAAGTGCAATTCGTTCTGATTTTGTTGTGTCTTTAATTAATGTACTTTTCATCTGAAATTACCTTCCTTTTTTCTTTTTTTCCGGGATCTCGATTCCTCTTGCTTCTAACAGTTCCTTCAATGACTGTGGCTCATAATTCATATACGGTTGCATACAACCGACATTGATCGCCAGGAAATCCTGGTCTTCCTCATGAAGATCCTTGCGTTCATTCAGCCGCTTTATGCAGTCCTGAAAAAACACATCCTCCGGGGATCGGTGTGTATGCCCATACAACAGGATATTCCCTCTATGCTGACCATTCCAGAACAGGATTGGATAATGACAAAGCACCAGCTTATATGCATTTCCTCGAATGTTGTCTGTAATCTCTTTGTAATTACAAACCTCCTCAAATAACTGCCGGAGCCTGTAATCTGACAGATCATCATGGTTCCCATGCACAAGAATCTTATGTCCTTTTAACTGCGCAACGAGTGCAATCAATTCTTCACTTTTTCCCCGCTTACTGAGGTCGCCAAGGATATAGACCGTATCACCATTTGTCACCTTCCGGTTCCATCTGGCAAGCATATCGGTATGCATTTCTTCCAGTGTCTTATAATCTCTCTCATCATATCCGCTTCCGCTGCCTGCAAGCTGACTGGCACAGCAGAAATGCAGATCGCTGATATAATAATTCATTCCGTGTTTTCACCTCGCAATGTCCTTATGACATTTTTCCTCTCACCAGTTTACATTCTACCAAATAGGTATATCAATTCATCCAGTGGATCTGTTCTCCCTGAACCAGTGGATATCTAAAAAGCTCGGAACCGTCCAGATCACAATGGTGCATATCCACACCTGTGATCTGGTGGTTGTCGTATGTTGTATAATAATAAATTCCTTTATCTGCATTACAGCAGGAAGTATAGAGTGTGATCTCATATTTGCCATCTGCCACTTCACAGCATCCACGCTGCTGATCGACCGATCCGAGAATATGGAAGAACTGGCTGATACTCTCTGCCTCGCTGTCACCGGATTTCGAATTCATTTTTGTAAATGCGACCTTCGCAAATCGTGACGCTGACGACAGATCACCCGGCAAACCAAGTGCACCCATGCCCCTGCTGTAAGACTGTAACTGCAGCTGCTCTGCGAAAGTATTTTCCGGCTGCTTCGGAGATAAGCCCTGATAATTATTCAATAAAAACATCTGTGTCTCAAATGGTGGATTGTTCGTGAGAACTCCGACCGGATTCTCATGTATATGCATTCCATCCGCCATACACTCAACTGTGATCGCAGCATTTCGATCTGCTATGATCCAGTGTAACTGTGCCGATGGAAGCTGTTCGCTGAAAGGTGTTCCGACCAGATTCATCCGGTCAAGCAATGCCCGTACCTCGTCCAGATCCGCACACTGTCCAAGTATCCACGGGATAAATTCAAACTGTGCAACATTATCCCTACCAGCTTCTACTGCCTGATAAACTGCATTTCCAACAAAATTAAGTCCCGCCATACCAACACCCTTTTCATTGATCGCATCATAATAAAGCGGATATCCACCTGCCACATGCGCCATGCCAATGATCGCATAATGAGAATACCTCTTTCCCATATGACGAAACTCAAACGGGAACTTTCTCGGTGTCACCGTAATCTCATCCCCATAAGAAAATTCATAATCTAACGTTCTGCCAAAATAAAAATCCTTCGTTTTATACGTCGCTGCTGTACACATCTATAACCATCATCCTTTCCTGTTTTCTCAATTTTGCAATCTTGCACTCATCAAGTTCAAAATTATATTCTTATTATTTTCATATACTACACATGTTACTATTAGCATTCGCATAAAACAATGGTTCAATTATAAAAGAATTATAAAAAGCGGCATTCTTGCAAAAGCATTTCCGTATAACCAGCTATTCACTATAATATAACATCAGCGAGGATTTCGTTATGACATGCACATTGCCAGTAAATGCGAGTGCTTGTATGAGCCGAAGGCGAGTTGCACAGGAGCATTTACGAATCAGGCATGTGCATGGAATAGAAACCACAGCGAGTTATATATAGTGAGTAGCTGATTATACAGAAATGTCTCTGCAAGAATGACGCTTCCAGATTCTATTCTTCCATGTATTCAATATAATCTGTTTCATCCGCAAAAAGCTGGTATCTTCCATCTACATATCCCATATAACCTTCCGTTACAAAATATCCTTTTATCATAATTCCGATCTCCTGTACATTTGTTCTGTCCTATAAAGTTCCGATTTTCTTTGAATTTCCTGTATTTTTATACAGTCAACCCGTTTATGGCTTTATATTACAGTTTTATATGCACAAAAAATCGTACATCTTTTAAACCAGCAAAATATCAGACAGATTTGCCTGAATTCCTGCTGCCACCTCCGGCTTGTTCATGGAATATACATGAATGTGCTTTACGCCATTTGCCAGAAGATCTATGATCTGATCAGTCGCATAAGCAATACCTGCCTGCTTCATTGCAGCTTCGGTATCTCCAAACCGGTCAACAATATTCTTGAAACGTTCTGGCACATTGCAGCCGGATAATTTGACGGCATTTTTCACCTGAACCCGCTTCGTGATCGGCATGATTCCCGGAATCACCGGCACAGCAATCCCTGCTTCTCTGATACGATACATGAAATTAAAGAAAATATTGTTATCAAAAAACATCTGTGTAGTCAGATATTCACATCCCGCTTCCACTTTCTTTTTCAGGTTTGCAATATCATCCTGCTTGTTTGCAGAATCCGGATGAACCTCCGGATAACAAGCTCCGCCCACACAGAAGTCTCCGCTCTCTTTTATTAATTTTACCAGCTCCGATGCGTGAGCAAAATCAGTAAATACCTGTCCATCATAATTCTTTGGAATATCCCCACGAAGTGCCAGGATATTTTCAATCCCTGCATTTTTCATTTCAGAAAGTGCTGTCCGGATGCTGTCTTTATTTGCGCATACACAGGTCAGATGCGCAATCGTCGGAACTCCGTATTTTTCTTGAATCTCATTTGCAAGCTTGATCGTATGTCCTTTTGTGCTGCCACCCGCTCCATATGTAACACTCATATAACTCGGCCGTAATGCCGCAATTCCAAGTGCCGCAGCTTCCACACTTGCAAAATCTGTATCCTTCTTCGGCGGAAAAACCTCAAATGACAATGTTGCTTTCTCCTGCCCTATAATATCTCTTATCTTCATGTATTTCCTCCTGTCATTTCATCTTTTTTGTATATCTGCAGTTGGGATAATTCGTGCATCCCAGAGAATTTTCTCATCCTTTTTCATTATATAAATTCTACGGTAATATGACAATAACAACATTCTTTTCTGCCACACCATGAAAACTTTTGAAAAGTCTGCTGGCGTAATCCCACATTTTCCTGTATAGTATATGGGTATGTAATTTGTTTGGAGGAGTTATCAAAAGATGAAAAAACGTGAATCATTTAACAACAAATGGGGATTTGTCCTCGCCTGTATCGGCTCAGCGGTCGGCATGGGTAATATCTGGATGTTCCCAACCAGAGTATCCCTCTATGGCGGAGGCTCTTATCTGATCCCTTACTTCATATTCGTTATTCTGATCGGATTCACCGGTGTGATCGGCGAAATGAGTTTCGGACGTGCTACCAAATCCGGTCCGGTCGACGCTTTCGGCTATGCCTGTGGAACAAAGGGCAAACGAAAGCTTGGCGAAATTCTTGGATTTATACCGGTACTTGGCGCGCTTGCCATGGCAATCGGCTATACTGTCGTAATGGGCTGGATCTTAAAATATATGATCGGTGCATTTACCGGTTCAACACTTGCACCGGAAAATGTGGAATCCTTTGGTGCCGCATTTGGTTCAACCGCTTCTGCATTCGGCAATAACCTGTGGCAGATCATTGCACTCGCTGTCGGCATTATCATTCTGATGTTTGGTATCGGAAACGGAATCGAAAAGGCAAATAAGATCCTAATGCCTCTGTTCTTTATCCTGTTTATCATTCTTGCGATCTATACCGCCTGCCAGCCGGGTGCTGCCGAAGGATATAAATATATCTTCCGGATCGAGCCAAAGGTTCTCGCCGATCCAAAGACATGGATCTACGCACTTGGCCAGGCATTTTTCTCCCTGTCTGTTGCCGGAAATGGGACACTGATCTATGGCTCTTATCTGCCGGACGAAGAAAATATACCGGAAGCTGCCGAACAGGTTGCTTTATTTGATACGATCGCTGCGTTACTTGCCGCCCTCGTTATCATTCCGGTTATGGCAACGACCGGTGCGCAGTTAGACCAGGGTGGTCCCGGGCTTATGTTCATCTATCTGCCTGCCCTGTTCAAATCTATGCCGGGCGGACGTATCATCGCCATGATCTTCTTCGTTGCAGTATTCTTTGCGGGCTTGTCCTCATTGATCAATCTGTACGAAGCTCCGATCGCAACGATTCAGGAAAAGCTTGGATTAAATCGTAAATTATCCTGTGGGGTGATCGCAGGAATCGGCGTGATCGTATCCATCTGTATTCAGGGAATCGTATCCGGCTGGATGGATGTTCTGTCCATCTATATCTGCCCGCTTGGTGCAGGACTTGCCGGAATCATGTTTTTCTGGGTATGCGGTAAGAAATATGTAGAGGAGCAGGTAAACCTTGGACGTGAAAAGAAGTTCACCGACAAATTTCTGCCAATCTGTAAATATGTCTATTGCCCTATCTGCATTCTGGTTTTAATACTTGGAATCGCATTAGGCGGAATCGGCTAAAACAGGGATAATGCGAGATTCAGATACTTCTATTTATAACAATACCCCTATTGAATAACACACTACGATTTCTGTTCGATGCACATGCCTGATTCGTAAATGCTCCTGTGCAAACTCGCCCTTTGGGCTCAAACATGCACCCGCATTTACTGGCAATGTGCATTCTCACAACGAAATCTCGTTCATGTTATATCAATAGGGGTATTATTATAAATATAAAATATCTGAATCTCGGCATTACTCCTCGTCATTAGGAATGCCATTTGCCAGGTATTCATTCCACTTGGCGTTGTTACGCTCCAGTTCTTTTTTCTGCATGATGCGGTTGCGGTCTGTAAGGATCACGAGCATCTCATCTACGATCTCCTCCATGGGAAGTGTCTGATAATGTGACAAATAGCCGATCATACGACCGGCTGTAAAATCTGTATTCAGATTCTGTGTTATAACCTCGCAGAATTCCACCGGATAGCCCCGGTCAAGCATCATCTGATATAGGTTTTTACTTGCTTCTGATCTTGGTTTCATTTATGATCACCTGACTATTCTTTCGATATATATCTGCATATCCAATTATGCATCCAAATGGTTCGCTGATCGTCCGATCTGCTCTCCCATTTTCACCAGTGTCTCCATTCCTGATCCGGTATGTTCCAATAAATCCCGATCCGGTATCACGACATTCTTCTGTGTCAGCAGAATGATCGTTGAACCGCCGAATTCAAATCGTCCTTTTTCAACACCCTTATGAACAAATCCCAAGCCTTGCTGATTGTTACTGATCTTACCAACCATCAATGCCCCGACTTCCATCTGAAGAAGCGTTCCGAACTGCTCCGTCTTTATCAGACAATACTCCCTGGAATTCATCTTGTAGATCGGACAGACATCATTTGCAACCGGGTTCACCGTATGCAGAATTCCTGCTATCTTACGCTGTCCGGATTTTCTTCCATCTGCTGCATAGCAATACCTGTGATAATCATCTACCGTCAACCGGATCACATAGATATGTCCGTCCAGATATCGCTTAGCCAGCTTCTTGTCCTGCAACAACTGTTCCAATGTATACTCGGTGTGTTTAATAAGAAAATGTCCATTTTCATGGATCTTATACACACTGACCTTTCCATCACTTGGGCTGACCAGCGCATTTGCATCCGGATTAACCGGTCGTTCTTCTGCTCTGATCTTTCGAGTGAAAAAATCATTATATGAATCAAATATCTGTTTCTCATATAAGGACAGATCAATGCCATTCTTCTTTACAAACCCCGGAACTGCCAGTCCTGAAATCCGGGTATCCAAAAATGCCCCGCCTATGCGGGACACTACCGGTGACAGAAAGGGACGGATCAGACACCTCGTCACTGCATGTCCATAGATAAATGCAAGCAGGCGATCCTGACCGGTCTCGCCCTGTCTTTTATGTCCTTTTCGATCTATATATATGATACTCATTTTCTTTTCTCCAATCTTCTCCTACCAAATATGGAGCATTCGAAGCACCGCCAGCGTTACAACGCCAACGATGATCGCCAGTGTGCGGTTCTTTGGTTTACGGAATTTGAAATTTGTAATAAACAGCAAACCGACCAACAGTACCAACGCATGAAGGCTGAGCATGAATTCCCGCTTGCCAAGCATCGGCTTAAATACTGCCAAAAGTGGCAAAAGCACAGCCATAGATGTGATCGGAAGTCCCTGATAATATTTACGTTTTTCCTCTGTCTCATCCTGTCTGACTTCCTCAGAAACATTGAACCATGCCAGACGGATCAAGCCCGCCAGCACATAGAATAACAGGATCGCAACACCAGTCAATCCACGCATTCCCATACGGTAGCAAAGGATTGCCGGTGAAACTCCAAAGCAGACAATATCCGCCAGAGAATCAATCTGGATTCCAAATCGTTTTTCAACCTCTGTACGATCTTTCTTTGTCCGTGCAACCTTGCCATCAAACATATCGCACAAACCGGAAATTGCCAGACATACAAGTGCCATCCGGCAGTCGCCATTTAACGAAAATAACATACCACCGATGGACACCATCAGACTGATATATGTAAGAATTACTGTATAATCATAAACACCTAACATTTCTCTACCACACTTTTCTTTTTTCTTCCAATAGTAAAATTTGCAACAATCGTAAATATCGCACTGAGGATCAGTTCCGTATAATACCCCAGGCCACGGGACAATACCATACCCGGAAGGAGAAGCATACTTCCAAATACCGGAAGGAAGATATCAAGGAATATCTTCTCACTAATTCCCATTCCGCCCGGAAGCGGCAGCATATCAACTGCAACCGCAATTGAGCCTTGAAGAAGTATCACGGTAAACGCTGATGTTCCTTTTAATCCAAATGCAAGATATACGAACCAGGTTGCTGCAAACAACGCAAACCGCTGCACCATCGTAATGAGGAATACAACGATCAGCACCTTTTTATTTTCCTGCAAATAAACAGCAGCTCCCCGATACTGATCCATCGACTGAACCAGCTTCTTTGCTCTTGACTTTCTATGTTTTAATATATGGATTCGTTCTAACAAAATATGCCCTTTGATCATAATTGACTTTGCAAAATTCGGATGAAATGCAAATACAACCATAATCACTACACACACCACATTTAATCCCATTCCGAGATAAAACCAGAAGATTGCATCCGATAAATACCGATGTATAAATCCCTGCCCGAAGATCACCAATGCAATACCAAGCAGTACCAGTACCATCTTGTAGATAATGGTTATAATCAACAATACCATCGTTGAGATCGGAATCGGTATATCTTCTTTCTTCATATAGTAAACCTGTGCCGGCTGACCGCCCGATGCAGACGGAGTAATGCAGCTAAAGAAAAAGCCAACGGATGAAAATAAAAAGCAGGTCCATTTCTTTACCTTTATACCTAGTGAATGCATCAGATAATGAATAATGATAGATTCTCCCCATATGAAGATTATTACACAGATAACGCCGGGAATCAACCAAAACGGGTTCACAGTTTTAATTATTTCGATGATCCGCCCCATATCCTTGCCATGAAACACACCATAAAGAGTTGCTGCAAAGATCAGAAGCAAAAAAATTATATTAAATATCCATTTTTTCTTACTCTCCATACGTCCTCATTTCCAATTTCACTGCCTTATGCATGAAGCATTTTTACTGTTTCTTTACCATGTCTTTGCCAATATCTGTTTCAGTATATCACAACGTTTGAAAAAAATGTTAAATCTGACATTAATATCACATTAATAATATTTAATATTATATTTTCAATAGGAATTTCCAATCAATTAACTTTTTTACCATGAAGTGCACCCCTTGTTTTACTTTACAAGGATAACTTTTCTAATATAGAAAAAAGCAGTCTGTAGAATAAAATTATTCTCAAAGACCGCTTTCTATGCTGACTTTCGCCAAATATGAAATTATTTCTGTGCCTCTAAAATCTTAGGCTCCTGTCCTTCTTCCCATAAAACAGTTACTTCTGTTCCATCCTTATGACAGTAAACTACCTTCCGGATCACCGGCAAACTCTCTGTCTCTTCCTCATCACCGGATGCAAATGCTGATGTTATAGTGGCACCTTCCCGGTGTCCACCAAGTGCATGATAGCTCTCTGTCAATTGCCATGATCTGCTCTGACCGGTTGGATCAAGGGAAGTCAGTCCCTGTTCACCGAGATAAAATCTTACAATTCCATTTTCCAGTTCCTCTCCTGTACTGATCGTCACGATCTGTCCGCTTCCTAAGAGAGCAGACTGATGCAGATATAACGCTCCATCCATCTCGACCACTTCCACATTTCCCTGAATACCCTCTGCACCGATCTCCGGCCATACCTCCGACCAGTGTGAAGTAACCGCCCAGTTACCGACTACCCACAAAACAGCAAATATCACAATAACGATCAAAGCCCGTCCCCAGACCTTTTTATTTACAAATTTACGAAATCCTTTTACATCCGCACTGTCCTTCATCGGCAAGGCAAGGTCTGACTTCATCTGCTCCGCAGTTTTTCTGCAAGAATCGCAGGTCTTCATATGTTCTTCTACTAATTTTTTACTTTCTTCGCTGCAAACCCCATCTATATATAAAGGAAGCAGATCATTTATCATTTCACATTCTTTTTTCAAGATAATTCCTCCATTTCATTCATGATCAACAGCCTTGCACGATGATACGTCACTCGCGCCCAGCTCTCTGTTTTTCCAAATATTACTGCAATTTCCCGAAATGGCAGTTCGCCAAATACTCTCAGATTGAATACTTCCTTATACGGTTCACTCAGGTTATGAACCAGTTGATGAATCTTCATCGCCTGTTCCCTGTCCACGGTATCTTTGACAAAATCGTGATCCGAGGCCCGTTCTGTCAGCATCTCATCCGGTTCAGTCGTTTCCCGTTTCTGTTTTTTCACATAAGTAAAGTAAGTATTCTTTGCAATCTGGCACAACCACACGCGTATATCGCAGTCACCCTTGAATCGGTCTACTGCCTTTATGGCTTTCATAAATGTCTCCTGCGTAATATCTTCCGCTATATGCGCGTTTTTACTTAACGCGAAAACATACCGATACAAGTCTGTATAATAGTTATTGTAGATTTCTTCTATTGGTACCAATTTGCTTATTCACCTCCCATCACTTATATGACAACGCTCCCAGAAAAACGTTACAGAAAAATTTATATTTTTTATAATATCCGTCTTGACGACATTTGTCGATGGTGTTTAAATAGATTCTGCTTCTAATGTGTGAAATAAACATTTCAAAATACTACTTTGGGATTATAGATATGAAAACGATAAAGTCAAAAGAAATGGATATGTTAAACGGGGGATTGGTTGGCAAGCTGATCCTTTTTTCACTGCCGCTTGCATTCAGCAGCATTTTACAGCAATTATTCAACTCCGCAGATGTCGCTGTTGTCGGCAGATTTGCCGGAGATAATGCGCTCGCTGCAGTCGGAAGCTGTGTGGCTCTGGTCGGCATCTTTGTCAACCTGATCGTCGGTCTGGCTGTAGGACCAAATGCCGTCCTCGCTAATCTGATTGGTCAGAAACAACGTGACAAGATCAACGATATGGTACATACGATTCTGACATTTGGCACAATCCTCGGACTTGGACTTATGATCCTCGGCTTTGCCTCTGCCCGGATCATTCTGGAATTATCCGGTACTCCGTCCGGTGTTCTTGCCGAAGCACTGTTATATATCCGCATCTATTTCTTAAGCATTCCGTTCATGACCGTTTATAATTTTGGAGCTGCCATCCTGCGAAGCTTCGGTGATACCAGACGACCAATGTTCTATCTTATCATCTCCGGTATCGTAAATGTCATCCTGAATCTGATCCTCGTCATCTGCTTTCATCTGGGTGTTGCCGGTGTTGCCATTTCCACTGTAATCTCTAATATTATCAGTGCTGTTATGGTCATGGTATACCTTTACCGCAGAGATGATGAATTTGCATTCCGGTTCAACCGGATGAAGATTGTACGCTCGTATCTGCGCAAGATCCTTCAAATCGGTATTCCATCCGGTATCCAGGGAACCATTTTCTCGATCTCAAATGTTTTTATCCAGAGTGGTATTAATTCATTTGGCAAATTTGCGATTGCAGGTTCTTCTCTTGCACTTAATTTTGAATATTTTACCTATGACATTGCAAATGCATTTGCACAGGCAACAGTCACCTTCACCAGCCAGAACTATGGCGCAGGAAACATCAAACGCTGCAAGAAGGTGTTCTGGTTAAATATGCTGTTTGGCATTGTCTTCACAGAGATTCTCGCAGTTATCTTTATCGTATGGAGTGACTTTTTCGTCGGAATCTACACAAAAAGTACAGCAGTCGCTGCCTATGCTTTGATCCGTATGTATCATGTCTGCTCATTGGAAGGTCTAACCACTACTTACGAGGTTGAAAGTGCCGCTCTCCGTGGTATGGGCAAATCAGTGGAACCTGCAATCTTCACCATCTTAGGAACGGTTGTTTTCCGCTTGATCTGGCTTGGCACGGTCTTCCGCCTGCTTCCAACATTTGACTGGCTGCTGAATGTATATGCGGCTTCATGGATATTTACCGGATGCGCACTGTTTATCGTGTATGTAAGACATATGCGAAAGGTAGAAAAGAAGATGGGGAAGGCGCTGTAGAGCCCCATAAATGGCTTGTTTTCGCCATTTATGAAGCTCTGTTTACTATTCAAACTCTTCCCGAGTTTATTATCGGCAACTCACAAATGCTGATATTTCCTGCATTGGGGGCACATCTATTTCGTCAAATATCGCTCTTTTTGCATCGTTTTCAAAACTTTTAATAGCAAATTAGTTGCAGTATCTGCACCGACAATTTTCCATCGGCTTGATACAATCTACTTTTTTATTACTCACAATGGCGAATAGTTTCAATTTATATTTATCCTCATTTACACATTTCCACATAAACAGTGGGAACATGGCAGTAATCTGGTACAAGTACAGGAAGTACTCCATCGCCATAGACATTTACAAAAAATCTACAGATTGAACAATGGGTATTGCTTATTTCTATCAGGTATAACCACACCCAAACATATATTGAACCATTTATTTATGCACCCGAACTCCCATAATGCTTAAGTCCTTTTTTCCACATCAAACATGCTAAACAAGCAAAAAGCAATGCAATTGCAGGCGAAAGATAGCCGAGAATGTTGTTTCCAATGTTCTTTCCTAAGAGAATCGCCACCGGATAATATGCAGTAAATGCATATGGAACAACAAATGTAAGCAGTAATTGTATCTCCTTTGAATATATCTGAATTGGATAATCGGTAAAATTCTTAAGCCCATAATTATTGTCCGTAAGCAGTGATACAATCTCCTCACTTTTTATTGTCCAAAAGCTAATACTGCCCGTGATTATTGTGATTGAAGAAAAAATCACAAAAGAACATAACATGCTCACTACATAAAAAATGATATTTCTAAGATTCCATACAATCGTAACCTTCTGCATGCTGATTGTCCAAAATATAATTGACAGAACAATTCTTGGCAGAAACGTATATTGAAACTGCTGTAACACAAGATATGTCATTGGGCCTATTGGTCTTGTCATATACATATCAAAGCTTCCATTTCTTATCATTTCTCCTATATCCTTCATAGGACTCCAAAAGAAAAAACAGCTTACGGAATACGATGTCCAGCTCGTCGTAAACATAAACAACACTTCATATTCAGTCCAACCTCCAATGCCTTTAAAGTTATGGAAAAGTATTAAAAATCCTGCAAAATATACTCCAATAAGTATTGTATTTGCGAATAATTCCAACAACAAGGCTCCGTGATATTCAAGTTTGCTTTTTATATATATGATTACAAATCGTTTGTACATACGAAGTAAATTCATATACTACCCTCCCTGAACAACTAATTTTCTATTTCCTACAATCCAGATAATTTCATTTAGCACGATTAAAATTACTATCCACACAACCTGAACGCCAAGTTTTGAAAGTAGCGCAATTCGACTCATGCTTGATGTAAGTGTATTAACAGGTATGGAATAAATCGCACTAAACGGAAGAAACATGCTGACCTTTTTCAAAAATGTTGGAAACAACGTCACAGGAATCCACATCCCTGAGAGAAGTTTGTAGATTGCATCCAAAAACATATTGATAGGCCAAGTCACTATAAGCCAAAAAGCCAAAAGACCAATCAGTAGAGAATAAAGAAACTGAATAAAAAAAGCAAACACCACTGATACCAGCCCTAAAACTATTTGCGCGTCACATAAATAGACTTCCTTCACAAACACTTTTACAATAACGCATAATGGAAGGGTAAATAAAGCAAGTTTCAATATGCTGCTTCCCAAATGTCGGGAAAATAGCATGGCTCTATACCGAATGGGTCTTATCAGTTCTATCGAAATGTTCCCGGTTCGAATCTGATTATTTACCCATTCAATCGTATTACACTCCATAAACGAAGAAATGATTGTGGCAACTGTTACATAACAAATAGTTTCTTCTCTGCTTAAAGCTGAATCAATCTGTGATCCTGTTGAAAATAACGCATTCCAGATTGATAGCTGAAGATAAAGATATACTATCTTGGATAATAATTTTGCTACAAATGCACCTTTGTAAACAATCTGTTCCTTCACACCAATTATCATATAATCTAAATATTTTTGCATATATAATCACCCTCATAGATTTCTTTTACTATTTTCTCTAAATTATATTTGCCATCCGAATCCGCATAATTTAATAGTAGTTCCTGAATTGTTCCATTATACAGAATTTTTCCTTTGTCAATGATTATTGTCTTTTCGCACAGTGCTTCAATATCAGACATATCATGTGTTGTAATTACTATGGTTGTCTTCCTTTCCCTGTTAATAGTTTGAATGAATTCCCTCATTTTTGACTTAGCAAGAACATCGATACCAATAGTGGGTTCATCAAGAAATAAAATCTCCGGATTATAAAGTAATGCAGCAGCCAGATCTGCCTTCATTCTTTGTCCAAGACTAAGTTGTCTGGGCGGTTTATTAATATATTCTGAAATATTCAGAATATCCGCAAAGATTTCCAGATTATCTTCAAATAAACTCTTGGGAATACGATACATATCTCGAAATAGTTTAAATGATTCCATAATCGGAATATCCCAGCAAAGGACACTTCTCTGTCCAAATACGACACCCATTTTAAGCAGTATTTCTCTCCGATTCTTTTTGTAATTCAATCCACTGATTGTAACTGAACCATCATCCGGCGTAAGAATACCTGTCATCATTTTTATAGTGGTAGATTTTCCAGCTCCATTCGCGCCTATAAATCCTACCACTTCTCCCTTAAGAACATTAAATGATATATGGTCAACTGCTGTGAAATTCTTGTATTTTTTTGTCAGATTCCTAACTTCAATTTCCACCAACTCTTGCACCTCCTATACTTTTTCTGTATAATATCATCCAAGCGAACAATTAGTAAAATTGAAGTTTTAGATTGTTTTGTTCAGTTTTTTTGAACTATGTATGGAGAAAAATAATATGACAATTATTCAATTACAAACCTTTATGACAATTATAGAATTAGGCAGTTTTTCTGCTGCAGCCAACGCCCTTGGGTATGCTCAATCTACCGTTACGACCCAAATAAAGCAATTGGAGGAGGAATTAAACTGCCTCTTATTTGAAAGACTTGGTAAAAGCATTATACCCACGCAAGAAGGCGAACGTTTGCTCGTATATGCAAACAAAATACTTCAACTGACAAATGAAATACAACATAATGTCCCATCTCAGACAGAACCTACTGGTGTTTTAAAGCTTGGAGTTTCAGAGTCACTTTGTTACAACACATTTCCAACACAGGTACTGGAGTTCAAAAGGCGTTTTACAAAGGTGGATCTTCAGATTTCCTTCATAGAACACAGTACTTTTCCTACTCAATTAAAAAAAGGTGACCTCGATATAGTTTATACCCTAAACCCACTTATCGAGTCACCCGAATTAATGTTGCTTTATAAGAAGCCTGAAACTCTTGGTTTTTATGCCAGCCCTATGCATGCCATTTCTGCACACGATCACATTTCAGAAAAAGATCTTGATCATATTCCTCTACTTCTGACATCTCATGGCTGCGATTTTCGCGCCATGCTGCTGGACGACCTGTCCCAAGCAGGTATTACGCCCAATGTAATACTCCAAACATCAAGCAAAACTGTATTGAAACAATTTGCTATCAATACACTTGGTGTGGCCTTCATCCCTGATATGATAATAAATGATGAAGTAACTGATGGTCTGTTAAAGAAATTGCCCTGGTCTGGCTGTGATTTTCCTATATATTCACAGATTTTTGTGCATAAAGATAAGTATATCAACACCGCTATGCAAGGGTTATTAAATATTCTTGCACAATAGCGTTGGGATGCCTTATTTAATAGTAAGGGGACAGAAAATTAGAAATAAGCAGAATTATACACACCTGTTTCTTTTCATACATACTTTGTCCTGTTAAAAATTGAAGAAACATTTCTCCGTTTGGTAAATTTATATTCTGCAAATCAACTACTCATGCGCTTTCACTGTATGAATACGTTTTACATATTCAGGATCAAAGTGATTATTGATCTCACTTTTTCCTGTATCAAGTACCGCTATTTTTCGCATAATTTCACAGGGATAAAATCAGTGCTTATTGAGCAGGACATTAACAGCACTATTTATGTTAGCAATCTTGCAGAAGATATAATCTGTGATATAGAAGAAAGTAGCCAGGAGCACCTAAAGAATGAATATAAACATATTTATAGACGCACATTTTATATTGCTTTTTGAGACATAATTATGCTATAGTCATGTCAGAGAAAGGAGTGAAACATTATGCCACTTATTATGCCTATTAAGGATTTACGCAATACAACTGAGATTTCTAATATCGCACACAAGGAACAGGAGCCTATTTTTATTACTAAAAACGGATATAGCGACTTGGTTGTAATGAGTAGCGAATTATATGATAAATTTGCAAGAATGAACCGCATCGACCAAGCCATATTTGAATCAGAACAGGAAATTGCCAACGGAGCAGAAGCAGTTGACGCTGAGATAGTTTTTGCAGAATTGGAGAAAAAGCATTTTAGATAAATACAAGGTAAAAATCAACCCTAAGGCAATTCATGAATTAGACCATATTTACGAATATATTGCAAATGAAACAGTAAGGACTTCCCAAGTAGTCGGGAAGCCCTTACTGTTTCGTCGATCTGTTGACCGGTTCCATATTATATATCTATATATGTAAGATCGCACACATGATCCAGGACAGCAATGCTGCCATCAGCGGATAATCTATGATAGTGCCGAGTATCTTCTTTTTCCATGCCTTAGGAGGCACATAGGGCATCAGATCCTCAGTCCCCGGGATCAGCCAGGATTTCGTATGTCCCACCCAATACCAGTCGATGAATACTCTGTCAAAGATACCGCAGATCTCGAACATTACCGTCAGCTGTATAAAACCTTCCAGAAAGCTCCCTGCACATTTTTCTCATACCAGTGCACACCGCCCACCGGGCTATTGCTTTGGCAACACGATACTGAAACAATTCCCCTGTCCGACCGGATGCACACTAAGACAACCACCCTGTTTCTCTATAATTTCTCTGGCAAGATACAGACCAATTCCAATACCGTCCTTTTCACAGGTATTCTGTCCCCGATAGAACCGTTCAAATATACGGGTTCGTTCTTCCCCGGATATTGGTTCATTTTGATCGGTTACACTAATCTCTATGGTCAGTCCTAACTCCCGGACAGCCAGAATAATCTCATTTCCCGGTTTGCCATACTTCACAGCATTATCTAACAGATTAAAACAGGCTTCTGCCGTCCATCTTCTATCATGTAATATATCACAGCTTATCTCTTCCTTATAAGTGATCATGATATCCGCTTTCTTCGCATCGGTATAGATATCCTTCACCGCCTGTAAGATGGTTTCATTGATGCTTTGCTTCTCACAGTGTAGTGTGATCAGACCACTTTCTAATCTCGATACTTTGATCATGCTTTCCGAAAGAAATATCAAACGTTCCACCGACAGATCCAAGATATGTAAATATTGCTGTCTCTCCTCTATCGTGACATGTGGATTTTTCAAAAATTCCGTATACATCTTCAAATTCGAGATCGGTGTTTTTAACTGATGGGAAAGATCCGATACCAGACCTTTGATATTTTCATGCTCTGCCCGTTCCCGCTCATTTTGAAGTCTAAGAGTGGTAACAATCTTATCGGTCTTACTCTGTAATTTGGATAGCAGCGTATCTTCATTTTCCGGAAACACTTCCTGTCTTTCTAATTCCGACAGGCTGTCTAACAGATCTGACAACGCTGCAACAATCTGTGAAATGCAGACATCATCGGTATGCTGCAACAGCCTCATAATTCCGATCATTCCCGCACCACAACCAATCACAATAACAACCGGTAACCATTTCCCAACATAGAGATACATGATAACCGCCGCACCCACAACCACAAGAAGGGAGCATGCATACAGCATCCTCACCCTTCTTGCATAGTATTTCTTATTTTGTTGATATGAATATTCTTTCATGCTTCCTCTCCAAATGTATAACCAATTCCAAATACCGTAATGATATACTGTGGATTACCTGCATCCTCTTCTATCTTCTGCCGAAGCCTGCGGATATGCACACTTAATGTATTCTCATCCACATAATTTCCATCACAATCCCATATCCTCTGCAGGATCGTATCTCTGGTCACTACCCTGCCTTTATTTCGTATGAGTAATTCCAAAATACGATATTCCGTTCCTGATAATTTCACCGGTTCTTCTGACAAAAAAACCTGCATGCGCTCAAAATCCACCGTCATATCTTTATAATGAAAACGGGCATGGTTCTTATCCTCTATACTTCTTCGAAGCACTGCTTCAATCCGTTGATATAGAAGTTCCACAGAAAAAGGCTTTGCAATATAATCATCACATCCGGCCCGGAACCCCTCAATCATATCCTCATCCGTATCCTTTGCGGTAAGAAATACGATCGGAACCTTCATGCTCCCTCTTAACTGTCTGCAATAATCAAGCCCTGCACCATCTGGGAGATTACGGTCAAGTAGAATCAGATCAAATCCATGCTGCATACAGGCATCTGCTTCCTTACGGGAATATGCCGTCTCCACTGCATATCCCCGCTGCTCTAAGAACAACTTGACACCACCACATATAATTACATCATCTTCCACAATCAATATCCGTCTCATTTTTAACTCCTATCATCCGCTGCTATCCTATTCTGCCATTCGCAGCCGTTCCACAACCGTTTCTTTGTTTATCAGACAAAATACTAACGCCGGTACTACAATGCATATCACAAATAAAACCACAGCCATGACAATTACTAATTCAAATGGATAATGGAATATCGCATAATCTGCTATATGCATACATAATCGCCCGGTTCCATACATCATAAGACTTCCTAACGTCAGGATCAACCCACAACTGATCATACCATAGACCAGACCTTCATACATCAGCATCTCTCGGATCTGCCGTTTTGTCATACCGACACTTTCCAAAACCGCAAGTTCCATTTTTCTCGTATACACACCGGTGATCATTACATTGATATAATTGACAACACCAATCAATATCAGAATCAGGGAAATACCTCCACCGATCACCTCAAGTGACATCATAGATTTCTTAAAATCTGCTGCTTCTACCGAACGGATATCGCTGGCAAGAATGATCGCATTTCCTTTCACAATCCGTTCTACGGATGGCGTAACATCCGGTTCTTTCCCTTTCTTTGCATTCGCAATAATACAATCCACTTCTGTATCCGGAAATAACGAATCCATCACCTGGTCACTCACAAAAATGGCATCCGGAGCGCCGCCTAATACCCAATAATATCCTGCGGTAATTCTTTCGTCATCCTGTAATGCCGCACCAACTGTAATCTTTCTCTCATTTCCAGTGTCAGCATTCCGTAGTGTAATTGTCCTGCCTTGCATCCGCTTTGTTGCATCCTCTGAATCCAGATATCCGATCAGACAGATCTCGCCCCTTTCAAAAGCTTCCATGTCGACCTTCTGTGCGGCAGTCTTGTTATATGATTCTACCATTTTCGTATTAATGGAAATCAATGGAGCTGAATACTGTGCCGTCTTTTCTGTTGTCGTCTCATAGAACTTTACAATGTCCCCGGGATTATCTTCCTTTTCCAAAAAAGGAGCATATAACTCCGCATCAAACGGAAGCATGACATCTGCACTACGATTGGTATATACCTCATCCATTCCATCTATCTCCCGCATCTTCTCTGCAATATCCGTCATGGTCACACCCTGATCTGCTCCGCCTTCATCGCTGCTTCCATACAATACATAATCATTATGCAGATAGTGTGCGATATAACTATCGGCACTTAAGCAGTCAATAAATGTATTCACGCATAAAAAAGTGACGGATCCCATAAAAACAGATGCAAATACAAGAATGCTTCTCTTCTTTTCCCGGAATACGTTGCGCCATGCCATTTTCGGCAGCTTGCCGCCACTCGTTGTCCTGTAACAGTTTTTTACTTCATTTCCCGTATACTTCATTGCATCAATTGCAGATATCTTACCCGCATACTTCGCTGGTTTCCTTGCACTGATAGATACTGTTACAAATGCAAATAATACGGAAAACAGATAAATACCCGGATGGAAGCTTACCGTGGAAGATACTGCCGATTCCCGTCCAACCGAGAACATCGTCATCGCCAACGGAACAACACCAAAGGATACTCCCGTGCCAAGCAATACTCCGATTGGAATACCAATACATGCAAGATACCTCGCCTGCCGTTTCACAATCTGCTGAATCTGCGGCATCGTAGCCCCGATCGTCTTTAACATTCCATAGAAACGAATATCCTTTGTCACAGAAATGTACATCACATTATAGATCAGCAGATATCCGCTTAACACGATCATCATGGCAATCATTCCAATACTGATTGCAATGACAATACGATTGGAACCATTTTCTGACTGCGTATCATAGCTTGCATCAATCTTTTGGTCTTTTCGTAACGTCACCTGTTCCTCTAATTCATCCCTTAAACTCTCCTGCTTTCCTTCTTTGGCGGAAATGCTGACACGTCCATTCTCCTGCATCGTAAATCCCGACTTATCCATATATGCTTTAGACACCAACGTTGTATTGCCTTTGCTATAACAGGTATACCAGCCGGATAATTGAAACAACTGCTCTTTTCCATCTAACATAAGTACAATATCCTGACCGATCTGTGGTGTCTGAATGTCAAGATTGTCAAGTGTCTGCTTGGTTAACATAATATCATTCTCATTTTTCGGATAAGTTCCCTGTAGATCTGTAATGGCCGGCTGCAAATTCTTCTCAAATTCCGTTGTATCATAATATTGAAGGAGATATTGATATTCTAAATCCTTACTTGCAACCCTCTGGGCATCTATCTGAATTCCTGCTGCCCAAAGAGAAGGGCATCGCTCTATCTCCTTTACCTGTTCCTTTGTCGGATGATCGATCGAGATCGATGCCTTTGTTCCCTGTAAGCGAAGCTGCATCTGATTTATATTCCTTGCCATAGAAAAACCCAGCGTAAATACTGCCGTAAACATAAAGGTTGTCAATACAATGGCAAGAATAACGATTACATTACGAACGCGGTTCTGCTTTAACATCCGATGATAGATACGATTAACCGCCGTCTGATTATTATTCTTAAGCATCCGCATTTCCCCCTTTTGTCTCAGAGGAAACAATCTTTCCATCTTCAATCCGTATCATCCGGTCGGCAATGGTAGCAATCTCTTCGTTATGTGTGATCATAACGATGGTCTGTGCAAACTCCTTACCAGTCATCTTCAATAATGCAATGACATCCATGCTGGTCTTACTGTCCAGATTACCGGTCGGCTCATCCGCTAAGATAATCGACGGCTTTGCTGCCAATGCCCTTGCAATGGCAACTCTCTGCTGCTGACCACCCGACAACTGATTCGGCATGGCGTACCGTTTTTCGGAAAGATTCAGCATATCCATGATTCTTTCCACATAAGCCTCATCAATCTTTGCACCGTCTAACTCAATCGGAAGTACAATATTCTCATATACATTCAAAATTGGCATCAGATTGTAATTCTGAAATACAAATCCAATCTTCCTTCTTCTGAAAATGGTAAGCTCCTCGTCCCGCATTTCAAAGATAGATTTGCCATCTACGATGACCTCTCCGCTTGTCGGCCGGTCAAGTCCTCCTAACAGATTAAGAAGCGTTGATTTGCCACTTCCTGAACTTCCAATAATAGAAACAAATGTACCTTCTTCAATATCAAGCGAAACGTGGGATAATGCATGTACCGCATTATCCCCGTTTCCATATATTTTTGTAAGATCATGCGTTGATAAAATGTTCATTTCATCTCTTCCTTTCCTGTTGATACGTTCATTCTATCATACGCATCTTACAATCTTCTTACAGTTTTCCTTAAAATGTGATAAGATTCCACCTACTAACAATCCCCATACAACTGCGTTAATTCCAGCTATATTAATAAAATCGGAAGCAAAAGTATAGGTTGCTACTGCACCAATCCACATAGCCCTGTGCATATCTATTTTTATCATATTTCTTCTGGTTATCATGTACTCATACGAGAAAAGAAAGAAAGCAGTTGATTTATTTAAATTATTTCATTTTCCATACTAAAACTCCAAGCTATCCGTATTGAGTAGAAAATATTTCATACCCATGATTACAAAGCCTTCCTCATTTCTCCAAGGCTTTTTCGTTCCATTTACTATAACAATCTTCTTAAATGAATCCGGAATACTTCGGAGTGAATTAAGTTCCTGTGTCTGCTTTTCCTCAGAAGTCATATCGTAAGCCACCTGAATGTAATATCTCTGACTGCCCTGGTTCACTACAAAATCAACCTCTAACTGCTTATGAACCCTCTTTCCTTCACTATTCTTTGCAAATACATCCACAATACCGACATCCACATTGTAACCACGCACAAGCAGCTCATTATAAACTATGTTCTCCATAATATGAGTCGGCTCCTGCTGTCTGAAGTTCAGTCTGGCATTTCTAAGTCCTATATCCGAAAAATAGTATTTAAGGTTTGCTCCTACATATTTTCTTCCCTTAATATCATACCGGTCCGCTTTAGAAATCAAAAATGCCTCTGCCAAATAATCAATATGGTTGGATATAGTTTTATTGCTGTAATTGATACCTCTCTCACTTTTGAATGTATTTGATATTTTGGTTGGATTGGTAGGTGTTCCTATGGCAGAAGCAAGAATATCTACCAAAGTTCCAATCTCATCAACATTTTGAATTCTGTTTCGTTCTACCACATCCTTGATATAAACATTGGTAAAAATATTTTTTAGATACTCAGCCTTTTGGCGTTCCACAGAGAATTGTGCTACCTGTGGCAACCCACCGTATATCATATATTCCTCCCAAGCATCATCATAATCTCCATCAAAAGCCGCATAAAACTCCGCGAAGGATAACGGATAAATTCTGATTTCATCTCCTCTGCCTCTAAATTCAGTTACAATATCACTAGATAAAAATTTAGAATTACTGCCGGTTACATACACATCAATGTTACTGATACGAAGCAAACTATTCAACACTTCCTCAAATCGTGGCATAAACTGTACTTCATCCAAGAGCAAATAATACTTCCGGTCATCTTTCATTGCATCTTTAATATGCTGATAACACTTCTTTGGATCTCTCAGTTCCTCATTTTCAATGCCATCTAAAGCAATCTCAATGATGTGGGCATTATCTACGCCACTCTCCAATAAATATTTCTTAAACAACACAAATAACAGGAATGATTTGCCGCATCTCCTGATTCCCGTGATAATCTTTATCATTCCGTTATCTTTTCTTATCTTTAACTGTTCAAGGTATGAATCTCTTTTAATCTCCATAGTATCGCTCCTTGTTTTTGTGCATTGCACAAAATTTGGTAATGTTATTTTACCACTAAATTATTTTTACTTCAATAGCTATTACTATTTTTTGTGCATTTGCACTTTTTTATGTAACGGTTATAGATAATATGCAAAAAAGATACCTACACCATGCCTAAATTGACACAGTATAGGTATCCTTTCAAATCCAGAAACATACTTCTGTTAGAGTCCGCTTGAAACAGCCAGCCTAAGACCAGCAGAAACAGCCAATTTCAGTTCATTAGAAAAAGCCATTACCGTATGGTTTCATGCTCTATAATGGTGTTAGTCAATGCACCATGAAAGGAGAAACATGAACGAAATCAACAACAGTAATGACTTGCAATCTATCATAACACAAGCCATTGAAGAATTGAAGTCAGAACAGGCAGACAGGTTCGACATAAAAAAAATCAATCTTGCTGAACTTGAACGTCGCACTGGTTTGACAAGAGCTCAATTACGGAGGTTAAAAAAGAACAACTTCAAGGTAACACCGCATGCACTTACCGGAAGAAAGGCTGATACTACTATCATTTCTGCTTATTCCGGTGTGATTGATGGCCTTCTGAAAGAAGGAGTATCTAATTCAGAAGTTATTCTTGAAAGAATCCAGGAACAGGGGTATATGGGCAGCCTGACTACCGTAAAAAGATATATCAAAGATCATAGGGATCTCATCCCGCCAAAAAGACAGGCAGTTGCGCCTCAGGGAAACCGCGGACGCCGTTACTCCAGTGAGGCTGGCGAAAGCTATCAGATGGACTGGGGATTCGTAAACGTGGATTCTGGTGATGAAACTCCTTATAAAGTGGCTTGCTTTGCAATGATCTGCCATCATTGCGGCGAACGATATATAGAATTCTTTCCGAACGCAAAACCGGAAAATCTCTTTATTGGTATGATCCATGCTTTCAAACGTATGGGAGTTCCTGAACATGTACTTACAGACAACATGAAGAGTGTTGTGCTTCATCGTGATTCGGAAGGGCATCCAATCTGGAACCATGATTACGAAATCTTTATGGATACAATCGGCTTTGAAACAAAGCTGTGCAGACCCAGACATCCTTTTACCAAAGGAGCCGTAGAACGTCTTGTGCGTTTCGTAAAGGACAACTTTCTTGCTGGCCGGGTATTTGGCACTATTACAGATCTTAACTACGAAGCATGGAAATGGTGCGATACCCAGAATAACCGATACCATAAAGCAGTTGATTGTATTCCTCACGAAAGGCACTCTATCAGTTGTATGAAAAACGTATCCTTACTTAAAGATACATTTGATGTACGTAAGTACCTGTGTCCAATCCGCTGTATTTCTTTTGATGGTTTTGTTACATATGAAGGCAGGCGTTTTGGCATCCCTTACAGTTATGTCCAGCATACCTGCCGCGTTCAGAGAGAAAACTTCACACTGTATGTTTATGACTTAGAACTGCGTAAAGTATTGATCACCCATGACGTGACATGGAGCCGAAAAGACAGTTTCTGCAAAGGACAGTTTATAGACGATCAACCAGAAGAAAAACCGTCTGCTCCAGTTAAAGTCTGCATTACACAGAAAAAAGAAACCGCTCCAAAATCTGCGTTTGCAAAGTTTGCGTTTGGAGGTGATCTGCATGAATGAAACACTGATCGAACAACTCCAGGCAGATGCTTGTGCACTGGATATCAAGATAACGACTCAGGAGATTGCGTTATATTTGTCCCAAAAGAAAGTTCCGCCGGAACATCTGGAAGCTATGAAAGAATTCATGGCATATCTAAGAAAGAACCAGCGGGATAAGGCGATAAGCGCACTGTTGTCGCATAGTCGGATTCCTCAGAAGGAACCCAGTACATTCGATAACTTTGATTTCAGCAGAGTGAATGGTGAAAATGCTGTTCAGATAAGGAATCTTCCGAACCTAACAGCACTTTATTCTCGACAGAATATAGCCTTCATTGGACCTCCAGGTGTAGGAAAAACGCATTTATCAATGGCATATGGCAATGCCTGCTGTCAAAAAGGATTGAAAGCGTATTTTATAAAAGCAACTGAACTAAATGAGAAGTTCACGAAAGCACGAAGGACAGGAACCGAAAGCAGTGCCATCTCAGGTCTTGTCAGACCATCCTGTCTGATTATTGATGAAATAGGACGCAGTATTTTTGATATGGAAAATACCCGTCTGTTTTTTGACATGATTGACCGAAGATGCAGCAAGGAAGGTCCAAACTGCATGATTTTCACCAGTAACCTGACTCCCGATAAATGGCGTGATTTCTTTCGAGAAGATGATGCTTTACTCTGTGCTCTGGATCGAACTTTCGATGCTGCTACCGTTTATCTCATGAAGGGAGAAAGTTATCGTGGACGAAACTTAAAAACTTATTCGATAGAAATCAATGATCCTGTTGAATAAGGGACAATAAGCAATTAGATAAGTTGGTGCATTGGCTATTTCTAATGAGCTTAAATTGGTCAATTCTGTTGGACTCTGAGTGGTTAATTCCCCCGGGCTCTAACATCCTCATAAAATTCAAATTTTATGTCGCTTTTAGCACCTTTAAAATCCCTTAAAATAAGGCTTTTCTCTACTTTCAGATTCTTCAAAAACTGCTGCCAATCGGCTACAGACAGACTTTTGATAAGAAAAAAGACCCTGACAGTCTGGAACTCCCAGACCATCAAGGTCATTCTTTATTCTTAATTGCATTTCATGTTTTCACAGGATGATACTTTTGCCCTAAATATTATCCTACTAAATTTATAAAATTTATCGCAACGGTTTTTAAGTTTTTGCTTCTTGATTACTTAACGGTGGAAAAAGAATGTTTTCACATAGGGCTGTTGTTTACATGTCATTTTTTTGTTTTTTTAATTCTATACCCACCAGTACAACAGATAGCACAAACGCTGAAAAATCAGCAACAGGTCCCGCAAGCAATACTCCCATAATTCCGAAACGAAGCGGGAGCAGCAGGGTAAGCGGAATCAACACAAAGGTCTGCCTTGTTAATGCCAACAGAGCACCTCTTAACGATTTTCCTATTGCAGTAAAAAAACTAGAAGAAAGCAACTGCACACCATTTACCAATACCATAAAAAGATAGGTACGCATGAACAAAACAGCAAATTCAAAATACAGCTCGTCCCCATCTCCGAATAGCGAAATGATAGATTGCGGGAAAAATTGAAATGCGATGAAAGCAATTGTGGAAACAACAAGGTTCCATTTTACCGCAAGCAGGTAAGCCTCCCGTACACGATGGTATTGCCTTGCCCCATAGTTGAAGCCGATAATCGGCTGTGTTCCCTGCGAGATTCCTACAACAATCGCAAGGATTATGGCATTTGTTTTCATAACGATTCCGCAAGCAGCTAAGGGAATATCTGTTCCATATTTTGTTAATGCGCCGTAATAAGTCAACGAATTGTACTGAATGATTTGAATCACGGTAACTGCAATCTGGTTTGAGCTGCTGCTTATTCCCATGCTGCAAATTTTCATGCTTTCTTTGATGTCCAATAAAAACGACTCTTTTTCAAAATGGATTGTTTGGAAACGCCATAGATAACGGAGTGCGAGTATGAAGGAAAAAATTTGCCCAATAACTGTTGCCCAAGCTCCGCCGGCAATCCCCCAATCGCAAGCAAAAATAAAAATAGGGTCAAGAATGGTATTGATAATAGCTCCCATAACCATGCAAACCATTGAATACTTTGGTTTTCCATCTGCTCGAATCAAATTGCTCATACCATTCGTTACAATAAGAAACGGCATTCCAATCAATGTTATGCTGGCATACTGCTTTGCATATGGAAATACATCTGTCGTTGCCCCAAATGCCTTTAGGAGCAAAGACAGAAAAGCTTCACCAACCAACAAATAAATAATTCCGAAAATCCCCATCAGAACAATACCATTTCCCGCTGCTTTGGCGGCAGCTTTCGGCTCTTTGCGTCCAAGACAGAGGGAAACACGGGAAGCACTGCCAATTCCAACCAGCAGTGCAATAGCAAGGCAGATGGTAGAGAACGGGTAGGCAACATTGGTTGCTGCATTTCCCAGATAACCGACCCCTCGACCAATAAAAATCTGATCCACAATATTGTAGATTGAGCCGACAAGAGACGCCATAATACTGGGAATGGCAAAATCTTTCAACAGTTTTGAAATTTTTTCATATCCTAGGGGATTCTCAGTCATTAAATTCATCCCCCTTTCTTTCTATACGGAGTTCCGCTGTAATATTTTCACCTGCCTGAATCAGCAAATCAATAAAGAGGTTTTTATCAGATTCCCTGAAGCCTTGCAATAAAAGAGCTTCTGTCTTTTCACATACCGTCTGTACCTCATCAATTACAGACAGCGCACGTTCCGTAGGATACAGCTTACACGTCCGCTTATCCTTATCATTTGGGGAACGCATAATCATTCCCTGCTTTTCTAATGCCGCAACTGTCCGTACAATATTGCTCGGATGAACATAAAACATATCCATTAAAGAATCCTGTAAAATGCCAGGCGAACGACAGATTTTGATTAAGAACATATATTGACTGTTGTTGATTCCATAGGGGGCAAGTTGCTTGTCCAAATAGATTTTGTAAAATCGGTCTGTTACTGAAAGCCATTTTAATAGTTTCATAGATATATTCCTCCTAACCACCAGTATGATAACATAATATGCGTGCGCACGCAACTACTTTTAACATTATATCTGCCGCTTTGTCCTCCTAAACACAAATCAATTCTACATCTATAATCTCTACTGCTCTGCTACGAATATTATTCATTTTCCCGACCCATTCAAGCTGATTTTCTGCCTTTAGCTGTTCTGTTACTCCCTGCCTGTCGGCATATTCTTTTACCAGCCGAGAAAACATATCCTCTGCCTGTTCATCCACGCTTGCAAGGTATTCGTTCAACCTGCCGCTTGTCAGCAGATTAAGATAAACAAACTGCTTATACTCTTTGAGATACTGCAAATGCCTTTGCCCCCATATTCCTATGGGCTTTTCTTTTTCGGAAGGTAATGCAAGCTCTGGAAGGTAATAGTCGCCCTGCTTTGCATACCAAAGACCGTTTCTTTCATCATAAATCCTATTTTCCATAATGTTTCCTACCTTTCCTCTTGATTATTTCTAAAGTGTTTCCCACGCTGTTTAGACTGTTGTACTGCCTTTGCCTGCTCTAAAAGGCTGTCCGATAGTTAAAAATTGCACATAATTGAGCATGAATAGTCTTAAGGTATGTATCTGAAAATCCTTTCTTTTTTATCTCATTTTGCCATTTCTTTATATCTAATGGGGTTATCTCTGCCACTTTTCTTTCCTTGAAATAAGGTAAGATATGGACATCAATCATATGCCGTTTAGTATACATGGTTGATTGTCTAATATCATGAGATATCATCTCGAAATATTCATCTACAAATGAATCAAATCTCATATCCATATTCGCCTGTGCTTTTCTTATAAATTCTTCTTTCCAAGCTTCTGCTTCTCGCTTTGAGTCAAACCCTAGTTTACGTTTTCGACGTCTTATTCCTGCATAATCAACGTGGTAAAATTGTACTGACCACTTACCATTTGCCTCTTTATTAAAATATCCAGCCAAAACCTATCCCCCCCCTTTCCTAATCAATATCAAATCCACCATAATACTTTTCTGCAAAAAATTTCTTAGGTATTTTTCCTGAAACAGTTATATACCTCTTCTTTGCTAGCTCCTCATTCAGGGCTTTGATAATTTTATATGCATGCCCCTTTGATACACCTAATAGGTCTGCCACTTCCTGTGCTGTGTAATAAATAGTATTCATAATGAATACCCCCTTAAATAAAGTATTTCTTCAAACGAAGATACTTCTATCCCCATAACTCAATTACTCTCTCAGATTGCGACATCTTCATTTCAACCATTCAGGATGTCTACAGGATAATAACTCTTACTGAACCCCTATTCAAATGGCTCAATACTTGGATTTTTATACTAAAATAAGCCATTTCCAATAACTGACGAACTCGAAAACAGTCTCAAATAGATACCCCGTTTATAGCATTATAAAAAAGAACAATGATGCTTATTCATCACGACAAACACTTACAAAAACTAAACAACCTTCCATTTTCACAAATAACAAAGGCTACGGATACTGCAACTCATTCACAGAATCCATAGCCTTGGTTGTACCATATAATTCTTATATCAAAAAACATATATTATATAGAAGAAACACTTGGGAAGTAAACGATCAAATCTTGCCCCATATTGTCATATCTTACCGGCAATAATTCTTCGCTTACTTTTTCAATCCCACACTCATGCAGGTAATCTGCCAGCTCCAGCAAAACTTCGATAGCATTGGTCGTGTAAATGACCTTTCTGACATCCGGTGAGAACTTGAAAATGGGCGTTTATTGCATCCCAGTTGTCATACCAGCGTTTCATGGAATTCGGGTATTTTGTGGTTCATTTCTCGGTGACGCGATCCAGAGCCAGTCTAGCCTTTTCTTCATCGGAAGCATGGTAAATCGTCTTTAAGTCGGCAGCAAACGCTTTTCTGTCCTTATCCGGAACGTATTTCAGAGTGTTTCTTACCTGATGCACAATGCATCTCTGATACTCTGTTTTCGGGAATGCAGCTGCGATTGCCTCTTTGATACCACTAAGACCGTCAGCACAGATAATCAGGATATCCTTTACCCCACGATTCTTCAGTTCATTTAATACGGACAGCCAGTATTTGGAGCTTTCATTATCGCCTACAGTGATTGAAAGAACCTCCTTTTTCCCTTCCGTGTTGATGCCCAGAATCACATATGCAGCTAGCTTTCTGATTACTCCATTGTCGCGCACAGAATAGTGAATAGCATCTATGTAGAGGATCGGATATACCTCATCCAGCGGGCGATTTTGCCAGTCTTCAATCTGAGGCAGAATTTTATCTGTGACGTCTGAAATAAATCCTTCCGATGTCTCAAAACCATAGATATCTTCAATGGCTTCTGATATTTGCCGGGTTGTCATACCTTTCGCATACATGAATATAATCTTCTGGTCGATGTCAGAAATATCCTTCTGGCGTTTCTTTACTACCTGCGGTTTGAACGTTGATTTACGATCCTGCGGAACATCAATATCCATACTTCCATAGCTGCTGTTTACTCGCTTTGATTTATATCCGTTACGATAATCATCGCTATCAGAGCGCTCGGATTTTTGATAGCCAAGATGATCATCCATCTCTGCTTCCATCATTTCTTTGATGGTTCCTCCGAGCAGATCTTTGAGAGCATCCTGGATATCTTCAGCAGTTTCGATATCATACTCCTGAAGGAGTTGCTGAATGATATTTCGTTTTCCCTCTGTCATTACTACTTTGTGTACTGGTTTCTTTTCTCTTCTTGCCATAATTAAAGGCCTCCTATGATTTTTATTTTATCATAGAAGACCTTGCTACTATAAACTATTTACAGAAAAAGTTTCACACACTCATCAATTAACACACCAGGGGATTTCTTATCCTGCTTGATACGTTTTTCAAGTTCCCAGAATTTAGCGGAAGCTTTTTTCTCGCTTTGTAAAAGTGTTATGTAATCTGTTGCTAGTCGTTCCATGTAGCATTCCTGCCAATCCGGTATTTTGTTCCGGAATATTTTCCAATCATGTTCTGATATTTGCATTTTCTATGACTCCTTTCCAAAGGTCAATCCCATAAGCTCCATTGCAATTTTTTTGCTTTGAACTCGCATCATGCTATCCTCTGCATTACTTTTAGACAACAGATTCATACTTCCATACCAAACGATTTCCTGATCCACAATTGCAAAATGTTCACATGATTCTTCCACTGTTTTTACATAAAAACCCGCTTGCCGCATTTCTTCATGTAATTGCATCCAAAAAGCTGCATCTCCAAACCCATAGGAATCCGGTTCCCATGTGACAATTGTAATTTCAACTCCTGCCACCTGTTTATCACGCAATAAGCTAATCAATTCATAAACCTTGGCACCACTGATTACCGGACTTGATATAACAATATTTTTATCTGCCTGCAGTAAATCTTTTTTATAGGTTTCCAAATAATTCTCACAATCAAAGATTGCGTTTGCAGTCTGTTTTCTGCTTTTGGGTCCGCTACATATATCATATCCGATTTGCCTATATGCTTTTAATCTCTTCGCATACATATTATCAAACATCGGAATGTGGCTGTCTACATAATCATATACAATTACATTTTCTTTTCCATCATAATGTAACCTTTTTAATTTTTGCATAATCCCTGAATACCGTTGCTCTTGATATGTCAAGTTCTGCCATTACCTGCTCAACTGTCACGCGTATTATAAAAATGCAACAGCCAAGTAACACTTACAATTTCTTCTCTACCTTTTGCAGCTCGTCCAATAACGCACTTCTTCTAGGATACGTTGCCTTAAATTCATCCACAAGCAGCTTGGCAGTAGCATTTCCTTTCCACTTAATCAACTGTAATAGGTCCTTACATACTTTCTTATATAATCTTCTATCTGTTGCCTGCGCACATTGTTCTCTTATGTAATTTGCACACAATTCATAAATTTCATTCGGATAATCCATTACAAGAAATTGAGCATAATAGAACAAATTATATGGATTTGCTGTAACGGCTTCTAATAGCAACTTCTTTTCGTTTTCCTCAACCAATACAGACCGATAACATACTGAATATTTGCATTGCTTTAATTCTTTAAGTAAAATTGGCTTCTGACTTTCCCATATCCCCTGACTTTGATACAGCCGCTTTAAAACATCCCAAAATCCTTCATTCCCCAGGAACAATATTTTCTTTGCCTGCTCAATCTGTTTATCTGTTATGCCTGACTGCACATAAACATCAAACAGTATATTATTCCAATCCTCCGGAGTGTTTCTGTAAAAGCGACCGTCCTCTTTCTTTATCTGTTCAAGGCACAACTTTTCTGCTTCGTTATAATTCCTCGCATCTGTTGCATCTTTAACTGCAATTATGCGCATTTCTCTTATATACAGATTTGCATATAACTCATCCTTAACTGCGTCTGTACCCTTTAAATGTCGATGTAATTTATAACGTAAAATTGTGTCTTCCTGCCTTTTGTATTCCGGCATATAATCATTCTCAATATCTTCTAAGAATATATCCAAAAGCTTTTCCAATTTTGCTGCCAACTTCTCATCACACAAACAAACAGCCTTTTCCAATAATTCATAGCGCCATGAGTCCCAGCCGTCAAATGCTTTTTTCTTTGCTTCCTTTATAATCAATGACAGCGCATGTTTTCTCATTGCTGCATCCAGTTTGGCAATTGTCTGTGTAGATAAATCTATTAGTTCAAATGCACGCATTATTACATCCGTCAGCATACCGGAACTGCTATCTGCACAAGAAGCCAATTTCACGCCCGAAACAAGCACATATGTATCTGCCTCAAGAGATTCCTGGTATCTTTCCCGCTTAAAAGCATCTTCGCACATATCCAATACATCATGCATATCCATACAAATATTGTCGCAGCTGTGCCAACCAATAAATCCTCGGACCGTATTGCACTTTATCGATGCGCTAATTGTCATCTTCGCAACTTCTAAAATATCATTTGTCTCAGCCATAGTTATTCCTCTATCTCTATCCCGAACCGTTCACACCAGTCTCTTGCTATTTGCTCATAGCAATCATCCCTGTACTTATACCATTTTTCCTGAAGGTCAAAGTCGTACAGCCTATCCTTAAATCTGCGGAATGCACCCTTGCCTCTGATTGCTGCATCCAATGCGTCCTGTGCTCTTCCAGCCGGTAAGTCATAAATAAATTCTTCCATCATCCTATATCCATTCCGGCACCATAAAGTGCCTCGATAACTTCTTGTAATTTTACTTTCATGTGTACCTCCTGCCATTGTATTATCGAGTTTTTGAAAAACCCGGCTTACGAATGATGAACTGTATAACAATGCTTTCCATTCAAAAACACGTAATTAGCGCCAACGCAAAAATTGTTCATCTGCATCATTAACCAATGTGCCGGCAAATCATAATCGTCAATCAATTCATCTTCCTCATACCCATCCTGAATATCACTATCTTCCGAAGAAATCAACAGAGAAGAATACGATAACTGGCGTTACCATTATCCAGAGTTCGACACCACACAGCGTTGGGCAAAAGTTCCATCACAGGAATTAAGTGACGCTCTCGTGGAAGCATTCAAAGACCACTTGAAAGATAAATAAGCACCTACAGGACCTGCCACTGGCAGCTCCCTACAGATGCTTTGGCAACGACAAAAAAGCCCTTAACTATGGTTATTAACCACAGCTAAGGGCTTAGTTTATAATATGGAATTTGTTCAGAGCCAAGCTCCGAACTTTAGTCTGCAAGCCACCTGTTAATTGTTCCGTTACCCATAAACCACTGGATAACAAGAATAATGGCACTTGCTATGACTGTTATCAATTTGTTATCAAAAGACTAATCGAAATCGCTGAAACCCGCATAAACACTGGCTTTTTTAAGCAACTCGATTTATTCAAACTCAATCGTTCCAGGTGGCTTACTCGTCAGATCATACATTACTCGATTGACACCCTTCACTTCATTAATAATTCTTGTCATTACTCTCTGCAATACTTCAAACGGAATATCCGCGCAGTCAGCAGTCATGAAATCGCTGGTGCATACGGCCCGAAGTGCAACTGCATAGTCGTAGGTACGTTCATCACCCATAACACCAACCGAACGCATGTTGGTAAGAGCTGCAAAATACTGTCCAAGTCCTTTATCAAGACCTGCTTTTGCAATCTCCTCACGGTAGATATAGTCAGCATCCTGAACGATCTTAACCTTCTCAGCAGTTACTTCCCCAACGATACGGATTCCAAGACCCGGACCTGGGAATGGCTGACGGCTTACCAGATACTCTGGGATGCCAAGCTCACGACCCGCTTTACGAACCTCGTCCTTGAACAGGAGACGAAGCGGTTCAACGATTTCTTTAAAATCAACATAATCCGGAAGTCCGCCTACGTTGTGGTGGCTCTTGATCGTTGCAGATTTTCCAAGACCGGATTCGATCACGTCAGGATAAATTGTTCCCTGTACTAAGAAGTCGACAGCGCCGATCTTCTTTGCTTCTTCCTCAAATACACGAATAAATTCTTCACCGATGATCTTACGTTTTGCTTCCGGTTCAACAACTCCTGCAAGTTTCTGGTAGAAACGATCCTGCGCATTTACACGGATGAAGTTCAGATCATATGGACCATCCGGACCAAATACTGCCTCGACCTCATCACCCTCGTTCTTACGAAGAAGTCCCTGATCGACAAATACACAGGTAAGCTGCTTACCAACTGCCTTGGATAACAGAACGGCTGCAACCGACGAATCTACACCACCGGATAATGCACAGAGCACTTTGCCATTTCCAATCTTCTCACGCAGACTCTTGATCGTATCTTCAACGAAAGAATCCATCTTCCAGTCACCGGAGCATTTACATACATCCATGACAAATGCACGAAGCATCTTCATTCCTTCTTCTGTATGCATAACCTCTGGATGGAACTGTGTTGCATATAAGTTCTTCTCCGCATTTTCCATTGCCGCAAATGGACAGTTTGGAGTCGTTGCAGTTGATACAAATCCTTCTGGTGCTTCTGCGATATAGTCGGTATGACTCATCCAGCAGATCGTTGATTTATTTACATCTTTAAACAAAATGGAATTCTTATCCACTGTTACCTCAGTTCTGCCATATTCACTGACCGGAGCAGTTGCTACCTTGCCACCGAGCACATGTGCCATAAGCTGTGAACCATAACAGATTCCAAGGATTGGAATACCCAGTTCAAAAATTTCCTTGCTGTAACTTGGTGAATCAGCCTTGTATACACTATTCGGTCCACCAGTGAAAATAATGCCTTTCGGGTTCATCTTCTTGATCTCGTCAATGCTCATAGTGTACGGATGTACTTCTGCATAAACATTACATTCTCTGACCCTTCGTGCAATAAGCTGATTGTACTGTCCACCAAAGTCCAGTACGATAATCAATTCCTTATTCATGAAAGTTTCTCCTTTATTTTTCTTAACACGTTATTTTTGATTATACCATGTAATTACTCTATTTTCTACACCTAATCCTGCTCTATTTTACCTTCCCGCGCAGGACTTCCAGCCCCTTCTGGTACTGTGTATCTTTCTCGCCCTGGAAATCATCGGAAACATAATCCTCCGGAAGTTCTACTTCGATATCCGGTGCTACACCCTTCTTATGAATGTCATTTCCATTTGGAGTGAAATATTTGGCAGTTGTAAGCTTTATTGCTGAGCCATCAGAAAGCGGAATAACCGACTGTACGATTCCCTTGCCATATGTGTTCTCGCCAACAATCGTTGCTACGCCATATTCTTTTAATGCCGCTGTCATGATCTCGGATGCGCTTGCACTTTCTCCGTTTACGAGCACTACCATCGGTAGATCTAGCTGCTCTTCATCCGTAGACTCATACGTTGATAAGACATTTCCATTCTTATCTTCCTGATATACGATCTTACCGGCAGGAAGCAGATAATCACACATATCAACAACCGTTGATAACATTCCGCCCGGATCGGAACGGAGATCGATCATCAGCGCTGTCATTCCCTGTGATTTCAGATCTTCTACTGCTTTTCTGAACAAATCGCCTGTATTCGCAACAAACTGTGTTACACGGACATAGCCGATCTTCTTATCTGTATCTGCCATAAAATAAGAAACGGTACTGTTTTCCAGTTTTCTTCTTGTAATGGTTACTGTATGGTACTTCCGCTCGCTTGGTCTGTAGATCTCAAGAGTGACATCCGTACCTTCTTCTCCACGGATCTTTGTAACCAGATAATCCAGATCATCAGATTCCTGAATCTCATAATCATCGATCTTACAGATCAGATCATCCGGCTTAATATCAGCTTCTGACGCTGGGGAATCTTCTGTAATGCTAACCGCGATCGCATATCCGGTATCTTCATCCTGTCTCACAACAACACCGATGCCCGCATATTCTCCGGAACTGTCTTCCTGCAATTTTGCAAATTCCTCTGGTGTATAATATTTTGCATATGGATCATCCAATGCCTCGATCAGCCCGGCATACAGACCATTCTGCATATCCTCATCCGATGTGTCAAAATAATACGACTGATCTATGATCGTCTCCAGACTTGCAAGCTTCTCCAGTGTATCTTCATCCACGACTGAACCATTGTATTCCAGATTATCATGCCGTTTTCCAGCATCCGTATTCAAATCGCCGCTTTTTGTATTGTCCTTCGTAAAGGAGCATCCCATCATTCCCGCACATCCGGCTATAACTGCCGCACCAAGAATCCATTTCTTAAAATTATGCTTCATTTTACCTTTTGCAATGCGCATCGCGCATTTTGCATCCTTTCATATTCTTAGAAATAATCATTCATATTCATTTGTATCATGTTAGCTTTTTTGAATATCTCCCGAAAATTTCCTTTTATAAACGACAACAGACAAATCCAGCTTTCACCCGATCTGTCTGTTGTTTTATCCTATGTGTAATTCTGTAAAATCTTACAATTCTGACTGGTTATCATACTTGTATGAATCCCAGCTTTCTGTCTTTTTACAGGTAATCCAGTGGATTTACATAAGATCCATTGATCATAACTCCAAAATGGCAATGGGAACCTGTACTGTATCCGGTACTTCCTGCCTTGGCAATTACCTGTCCCTGTTCAACACTCTGTCCTACACTGACAACCAACTGGGAATTATGCATATATACTGTCGATACACCATTTCCATGATCGATCATGATGTAGTATCCTGCAGATGAGCTGTACTGTGATACAACAACTGTACCTGCTGCTGATGCAACAATATCACTACCGGTTGGACATGGAATATCAATTCCCTTATGGTTCGAACTTGCACCTGCTGTAGGTGAAGATCTTGGTCCGAAGTAAGAACTGATCCGGCTTCCCTGTGTAGCAGGCCACATGTAAGAACCACCGCTTGGTGTATAGTACTGTGGCTCACTGCTTCCGCTGCTGCCACCACTCTGCTGCTGTGCTGCACGCTGCTCATCCAGTCGCTTCTGAATGGCTGCCATCTCTGCATCTGCTGCATCAATCTCTTTCTGATACTGTTCAACCATAGCTGTCTGAGCGTCAATATCCTTGGAATACTCTGCGATCTTATTATTCTTCTCTGTAATTGTTGTATTCAGATTATCTTTTTCAGTTTCAAGATCAGCCTTAACACTCTCAACCTCTTTCAGGTCTTTTTCCAGTGTTGCTTCGTAATCCTGAATATCCTGTCTGGTCTGGATCAGTGCATTTAACTGTTTCTGGTCATAGCTTGAAATCTGCTCAACATACTCTGATTTATTCAACATATCTGTAAAGGAAGCAGATGACATCAGTGTGTCTATGTATTCTACCTCTCCGTTTTCATAAAGATACTGAATACGCTTCATCATTGCTGCATACTGATTATCTTCCTCAACCTGGGCTGCTGCAAGCTTTTCCTTTGTATCGTCGATCTCAGTATTTAACTGATCTTCTTCTTCCTCTTTTGCAGTGATCTTTGTCTGGATATCAGAAACCTGTTTATCAAGTACTTCAACATCACTGATCAACTGATTCTGTCTCTCCTGCAGACCATCCAGCACGTTCTGTGCATCTTTTTTATTTCCCTCAGCTTCATTCTTGCTGTCCTGTGCCTCCTGCATGGAAGTTGCCGAGACATTGGAAACCGGCGGTATTGCCGCAAGTGCAACCGCACATACAACAACAATTGCTGTCTTTTTGAATTTCTTCATCAATGGAATCTGAAATTTCTTCAAAATAAAACCTCCCTTAAACCTTCAAATGTTTTCTGGTAGTGATCAAACTACCAAACAAACCTACACCTATACCAAGTATTAAGCCTACCGGTACCATTGTACGGAACAGTTCCTCTTTGCTTACAAATGCAAATACTGATGTCAGAACTGCAAATCGTCCTGCCACATATTCCAGAATCTTCTGATACATAATATATAACAGATAAAGCGGAATAACAGAACCGACTGCTCCGATAATAATACCTTCTATTATGAACGGTGCACGTACAAAAAAGTTTGTTGCACCGATCAGCTTCATGATCGCAATTTCTTCCTTACGAACGGTAATACCGATCGTGATCGTATTACTGATCAGGAAGATAGATACCAGCATCAGTATCACAACGATACCGACGGAAGCATAACCGACCAGTGATGATAATGTCGAAATACTATCAGCCGTTACCTCTGAGCTTCTGACATTTCTTACACCGTCCAGTCCCTTTGCAAATGCTACAAATTCAGCCTGTTTGGATACATCCTTCAATGTTACCTCATAAGAAGCAGAATTCTTTAACGGATTGTCATCACCAAAAGCTGCTTTTGCTGCTTTCGGATCATCATAGTTCTGCTCACAGAATTTATCAAATGCTTCATCTGCACTGATAAAATCCATTGTGTTCACATAATCGAGAACACGGATCTGCTCTCCGATCAACTGAACCGTTTCATCCGGAATATCTTCATCAAAAAAGATAGATATCGTTACGTTGTTCTCCAGATCCTGCATTCCGGACTGGAAGTTAACAACAACTGCATATACAATACCAAATATAAACAAACACGAAATAATTGTACCGATGGATGCAAGGGAGAACAATATATTTCTTCTGATGTTTGTAAATCCCTGTTTCAGGATATAAAAGAATGTACTAATCTTCATCTATATAACCACCTTGTTTTTCATCGCTGATAACCACACCCTTCTTCAGTGTGATTACTCTCTTTCGCATCTCATTTACGATATCCTTATTATGTGTAACTACAACAACTGTCGTTCCACGTTTATTGATATCGTCCAGCAGCTCCATAATATCCTCTGAGTTCTTCGGATCCAGGTTACCGGTTGGCTCATCGGCAAGGATGATCTCAGGATTATTTACCAAAGCTCTTGCCATGGCAACTCTCTGCTGTTCACCACCGGATAACTCCTTTGGATATGACTTGTACTTATCAGCAAGTCCTACCAGCGTCAACATAGCAGGTACCCGTCTTCTGATATATCTTGCAGGAGTCTGTATAACTCTCTGTGCAAATGCGACATTCTCATAGATAGTACGATCCTTTAACAGTCGGAAGTTCTGGAATACAACTCCAATCTTTCTTCTGACCTTTGGGATATTCTTCTTTTTGATCGTTTTATAATTATATCCCGCTACACGGATAGAACCGGATGTCGGATCTAGTTCCTTTAATAAGAGCTTGATCAATGTCGTTTTACCAGATCCACTGCTTCCAACGATAAAGACAAACTCGCCTTTTTCTATATTGATATTAACATTCTTCAGAGCCGTCATACCACCCGGGTAGGTCATAGTAACATTCTCTAACTCTATCATAATGGTTTCCTTTCAACTTTAACTGTCTGTACTTTCTCTCTCTTTGCATTTGCAAGTATAGCAACTAAATGTGAAATATATGTGTAAATCATGCATACAATATATTACAAAGAGACCAGCTTTTACCTTTAATAATCTAATGACTCCATATACTTCATGTATTTTACAACCATCAGCGCGATCTTAAATGTAATCGCATCCTCAAATACACGAAGATCCAAGCCTGTACTCTTCTGAAGCTTATCCAGACGATAAACCAGAGTATTTCTGTGAATGTATAACTGTCTGGATGTCTCTGATACATTCAGACTGTTCTCAAAGAACTTATCAATCGTCGTAAGTGTTTCTTCGTCGAATTCATCCGGTGACTTGCCATCGAAAATCTCACGAATAAACATCTTACAAAGCGGAAGTGGAAGCTGATAGATCAGACGTCCGATTCCCAGATTGCTGTATGCGATGATATTCTGGTTCTCATAGAAGATCTTTCCTACATCCAGTGCCATCTTTGCTTCTTTATAAGAACGGGATACTTCCTTGATCTCATTTACGATCGTACCATAAGATACATGAACAGAAGACATAACCTCTGTATTCAGCATATCTACAACGACCTTTGCGATCTTATTCATATCATCATAGGACTCTGTCTGCTTTACTTCCTTTACAAGAATAATATTCTTCTCATCTACAGCAGTGATAAAATCCTTTGTCTTTGTTGAAAAGATATTACGAACCGTCTCAAGTGCATTGGTATCCTTCTCATTCTTGGTTTCAATGATAAATACGATTCTTCTGACATCTGTATCGATATGCAGTTTCTTTGCCCGGTTGTAAATATCAACAAGCAACAGATTATCCAGCAGAAGATTCTTGATAAAGTTATCCTTATCAAAACGCTCCTTGTATGCAACTAACAGATTCTGGATCTGGAATGCTGCGATCTTACCTACCATATAGGTATCATCTGTCTCACCCTTTGCAAGTAAGATATGCTCTAACTGGTTATCGTCAAATACCTTGAAGAACTGATAATCACGGATTGCCTGACTTTCCGCAGGAGAATCCACAAATGCGAGTACAGCCTCTTCACAGTCATCGACATCCTTAAATGTTGATGCAAGTATTTTACCTTCTGTATCAAGAACACATAAATCGGTTCTTGTAATATTCTTTAATCCATCAATCGTATCCTGAAGTATCTGGTTCGATATCATATATTCTACACTCCTTATTCTTATATTCGGATTCTGTATTCTTTCCCTATCCATTCTGCCCGACGGATAAACCTCCCGGAAAGCATACGAATAACAAAATACACTACTATACCTATTCTAAAACATATTTCAAAAAAAAAAAAGAGAAAATGCAGAATTTTCTGCATTTTCCCTCTTTGTTTATAAATATTAAGTATGTAGCATCTATTAGCTTACTAAGATTTCCTCTGTTTCCTTATCAAAGATATGGATCTTGCTTAAGTCAAATGCGAACTGAACTGTATCACCAGGTCTTGCTGTTGTACGAGCATTAACTCTTGCTGTGATATCGAACTGATCGATTGTGAAGTATAAGTAAACTTCTGCACCTAACATTTCATAGATATTGATTCTTGCATCAATAACGCTTTCCGGTGAGGACTCGATGAAGAGCTGCTCATCATGGATATCTTCTGGACGGATACCAAGAACAACTTCCTTATCAACTGCATCAAGTGCGATAAGTCTCTCAGCCTTGCTATCTGGAACTTTGATTGAGTGTGAACCGAACATTAAGAGAATGTCTGATCCAGACTTAACTACCTTACAATCAATGAAGTTCATAGGTGGCATACCCATGAAACCAGCTACGAATAAGTTACATGGCTTATCGTATAAGTTCTGTGGTGTATCTACCTGCTGAATGATACCATCCTTCATAACTACGATTCTTGTACCAAGTGTCATAGCCTCTGTCTGGTCATGTGTAACGTAGATGATAGTTGTCTGTAATCTCTGATGTAACTTGGAAATCTCAACACGCATCTGTACACGAAGTTTCGCATCAAGGTTTGAAAGTGGCTCATCCATAAGGAATACCTTAGGCTCACGAACAATTGCACGACCCATAGCTACACGCTGTCTCTGACCACCTGATAAAGCCTTTGGCTTTCTGTCAAGTAAGTGCTCAATGTCAAGGATCTTAGCAGCTTCATGAACAGCCTTGTCAATCTTCTCCTTCGGAACCTTTCTTAACTTAAGTCCGAATGCCATGTTGTCATATACTGACATATGTGGATACAGAGCGTAGTTCTGGAATACCATTGCGATATCTCTATCCTTAGGCTCTACGTCATTTACAAGCTTGTCGCCGATCCATAACTCACCTGAGCTGATATCCTCAAGACCTGCGATCATTCTAAGAGTTGTTGACTTACCACATCCTGAAGGTCCAACGAAAATGATGAACTCCTTATCTTCAATTTCAAGGTTGAAATCCTTAACAGCATTGAATCCGTTAGGATATACCTTATAGATGTTCTTAAGTGATAAACTTGCCATTCTGCAAATACCTCCGTAAATATTATATAGTATTGTTTTATTTATTCATTCGTTCTGAACATAGTGTCATTTTACAACATTCCCCTTCTTTAAACCATATGATTATTGCCCAAAAAAAATTTTAATGTTTTGTTTGTTTTGTATACGACCGCAAAAAAACTAACATTTTGACGATTTTCGCATCGATTTAAGAAGATTTAAGACGAGAATTTTGTGAAACCTTCACCAAAAACCTCCGTAACCTGCCCTACAATGAGAAAAGAATTTTCATCAATTGTCCTTATTTTATCTTTTAATTCTACTAATTGCCTACTTGACAAAACAGAAATAATCATTATACGCCCTTCATTCGTGTAACCACCTCTGGTATTTAATACCGTCACACCTCTTCCGATCTCATTCATGATACAGGCTTTGATCTCTTCACAATGGGAAGAAATAATATATACCAGTTTTCCATGCCGGAGCCCCTGCACGATCACATCGGATAATTTTGTCGATATCGCGATCGCAATAACTGCATACAGCATATTTTCAAATCCAAATGCCAGTCCGCCTGCCACAACGATCGCCAGATCGATCCCGCCAAGAAATAATGGTGCTCCTATATCATGCCGCAGATGATTCAGGATCAATGCCATCAGATCAACCCCGCCGGAGGAAGCATTCTGCCGGAACATCAGCCCATAAGCACAGCCAAACATAACACCGCCAAGGATCATATTCAGCAGTTTATCCTGCGTTGCTAGGGGAAATGTAGGGATAACCGCCATGAATACGGTTGAAATGGCTGTTGTATATGCTGTCCTTATCATGCTCTTCTTTTCCAATAGAAAATATCCGCAGATAAAAAGAGGTATATTGATCACAAGATTACTCAGCCAGACCGGTATGCCTGTTTCTCCGTTTCCCATCCCTTTTGTCAAATTCTCAATTATAATTCCAATTCCTGTCACACCACCCGGCACGATCTGTTCACTGTTAAAAATCCAGACAACACCAAGCGACATCAGAAATGCTGCCACCGTAAGCAATGCATATGTTTCTATCACTTCGCCGATATTTTTCATACAAACCACCTTTCATACAATTTTTTATAGTATGTCCGATTTATTCCGGTATAGTCATATGCATCTAAAACAAAAAAACAGGTACTGCCACATTTCTGTGAAAATACCCGTTTTTTGTATGGACAACCTGAGCAAATATATATTCTTCCAGTTGTTCTGTTTAATTTTTAATATCACTGGTTCCTATAATAACGATAATATCATATCCATCAATCGATACATCACAATCCGATGCGCTTACGGAATCTACCGTTGACATCTCCGGTGAGGTTAATTCAGCAGCAAGATCTGCACCATCATATGAACCGGATACACATACCTTTGAGGTTGCAATTGCAGACTGTGTATATGTACCAACTTCTACAGAAGCATAGCCCTTGCCTTCTAATGCTGTCTTCCATGCGCCGGCAACTCCACTTGTTCCTGTCGCATTGATAACAAGGATCTTCGCATCTGTGGAAGCAACGGAACCCGCTTCATCTGAGCCATCTGATCCACTGTTTTCTCCATCTCCATTCTTAAAGGTAGGATCATTTTCATCTTCTGCTTCTGTTACAATTTCTTTTCCATTTGTTGTTTTCTTACTGTCTTTCAGAGAATTATTCTTTACTAAAGTCTTTATAAGCAGTGCTCCCATAATAACTATTCCGATTGCAAGAATAATTACAAGTGCTCTGAGCATTGTTTCCAGAAATAATCTCAATACTTTTTTTCCCATTTTCTGGCCTCCATTTAATATATACTATAATGCATCCTAGGAACATCCGATTGTTCTTAAAACAGCCTACCAGTTCCATGCATCACAAATGCACCAAAAACATTACTATTCTATGATTCTTCATTAATACCTAAAAATCACCTACTGAGTATACCAAACGTACTTTTAAATTTCAACCTGCATTTCCAATTTCTTATTTATCCGTGAAAAATGCTAGACCAATATAATATACAATCCTGTATTTTGTCCATTTCCCGGACATAAAAAAAGAATCCTTATATGTTTTCATACAAGAATCCTTTTTCACTTCTATACTCTCTGTTTTAAAAATCAACCAATTCCATATATTTTACTTCTGTACCCGTTTTTTCCCACAAACCTCACAGACTTCTCCACTGTTTACATGTCCGCAGCCCCAACATGTCCACTCTGAAGCCTCTGCTTCCTTCTTCGGCTGCTGGCTGGTTGTCATTGTAAAATTCTTCGATACGATCTCAACATTGCCATCTTTATCTACTGTCGTTTTCAGATCTGCCGATGTATTTGCCGCAGCAACCTCACTCTTTTTCTTTTTAATAAACTTTATTCCCATAATCTCTACCCCATACCTACGCAACTTTGCATAGATTATTTTATAGCAATATGAACAATTTTTCAATAGATAATTATGGAAAATGCAAAACGTTTACCAGACTACTGCCAGCCTCCATCAAAGGTCAGGACCTGACCGGTCAGATAACTGCCGGCATTTGCTGCCGTTACGATAAAATCTGCGGCTTCTTTCTCAGTAGCCATCCTGCCAAACGGAATCTCCTCTTCCAGAGCTATTTTTTCTTCCAATGACAGATGTCCATTCATCGTAGTATCAATTGCACCAAATGCGATGGCATTTACCGCGATGTCGCTTGGGGCGAGTTCCTTCGCAAGAGCCTTTGTGAATGCATTGACCGCACCTTTGGTTGCTGAATACGCTACCTCACAGGAGGCTCCGACATTGCCCCATACAGATGAAATGTTGATAATACGTCCCTTATGTGCATGCACCATGTACGGCACAACCTGACGGCATGTGTTAAATACTGACGTTATATTCGTATCTATAATTCTTTTCCAGTCCGTTTCATCCATATCAGTCAGCAGCCCGACATAAGAAATTCCGGCATTATTGACCAACAGATCAATCTTCTCACCAAAATGTTCGGTTACATGTTCTATAAACTGCTTTACAAATGTAAAATCTCCGGCATCACCAATCTCTGCATAACAATCTGTGCCCTGCGCAAGTATCTTCTGTTGAACCTCTTTCAGCTTTTCCGGATGACGAAATGACGTTATGGCTATTTTTTTATATTGTTGTGCAAGGGCTTCCGCCGTTGCTGCACCAATTCCTGTTGATGCCCCGATAACTATTGCTGTTTTCTGCTCCATTCTTTCTGTTCTCGCTGTTCTTTCTATTTAAAATGTGATACCCAACAGATTGATCAACAACCCCCAGCACACACTAGTAACATACAAGGTTCCAACAACCATAATGTTTTCTTTCAATCTGTGGCGGTTCATACGGAACAATACCAGAAGTCCTACGCCTGCGCTGACAAGCAGGCCTGACATCATTGCTCCGGCACTGAGCATACCATCCAGATAAAGCTCCGTAATAATAACAGATGGTGCGCAGTTTGGTATCAGTCCAATCAGTGCTGCCATTGCTTCTCCAAGGAACGGTACATCACCAAGAAGTCTTCCAATCGCATCTTCCCCTGCGATACCGATAATAATATTTAACACAAAGGATACCGCCAGGATAAATACCGTGATCTTCAAGGTGTGCTTTAATGCCGACATCCAGATTCCGTCCTCGCAGTTGCAGTGTTCCTGCTCGCACAGATCATGGATATGTTTTTCTTCTATGTCTGTACCATCATAGTGGATATGTCCATGATGTGTGTGTGTACTTTTTTCATCATCGGCATGAATAATTTTTTCATCATGCACATGCACACTTTTTCCATTATGTGTATGAGTATCTTTATAATTATGTGTACATTCTGCATTGACTGTCTGTGTTGCCTGAACGGAATATCCAGAATGCTCTGATTCATCTGCACCATCTGTATTTTTAGAATTATCGCTTTTTGAAGACGCTGTATGCTTCGTTTTTCTTCCTGCCAGATATCTTCTGCGGATATATTTATTTGCAAGATCGACTGCATAACCTGTAACGATCGCAATGCACATTTTTGCAAGCAGGATACGAATAATTGTACCGGCATTTACTGTATGCGAAATAAAGATTGGGAGCATCTCATCAGAGGTTGACATAAATACTGCAAGCACAACTCCTGCTGTGATCACGCCACCACTGTAAAGGTTTGCTGCCACACAGGAAAATCCACACTGTGGAACGATTCCAAGTGCTCCACCTGCCAACGGACCAAACGCACCGGCAGACTGCATATATTGCTTCTGCTTTTCTTCTGTTCTCTGCTCCAACCATTCCATCAGCAGATATGTCACTAATAAAAATGGTATTAATTTTACACTATCGATCAGTGCATCTGAAAACGAATCAAATAATAATTCCATACTATCCATCTCATTCCTGAAAATATAATTTGCAACCAAGTTGCATTATCAGATTATAGCATTATTTTGCCCAATGTCAACTCCTATTATCAGAAATATTCAATTTTCAGCATGGAAATTCCTGTTATCTGGTTTTATTTTTCTGTTTCTTTTCTTTCTTACTGCATTCGTCGCAGACACCATATAAAATGGAATCCTTGCAACAAAGTGTGAACCCATGATCAGACAAAATGTGCTCTGATATCTCTTTCATGAAATCACAGTCCAGATGGATGACCTTTCCACATTCGGAGCATTGCAGATGTAGATGCTTCTGACACCTGGATGGCTGTTCTACATACTGATATCCTGCTTTTTCGCCCTTATCAGCCACATATTTCATCAGTGTCTTCTCTGCGACCAGCTTATCCAGATATCGGTATACAGTTGTTTTATTTACCGAACACTCTTCCTGATCCATATGCCGTATAATATCCGACACATGAACGGCACGATCTTTATTCCGGATCAGATAATCAAGGATCATCTGTCTGCTCTTTGTCTGATATTCATGTTTACGTTCCATCTCAATTCCTGCTTTCTATCTGTTCTTAAGTCTCCACTATGTAAGCTGTTATTCTATGCAGTATCGATCTGCTGTCACATTATCTGCTTTTTGTTACACATTCTATCTATACTTTATCTTCCTACTGCATATTCTAATTACTGCTGCACATTGTCCTGCATCTGCACCGGTACTCCCTGATAATAAGGTGTATTCGGAATATTTCTGAGATCCTGATTTCTCATATACTGAAGATATGCCAGCCCCTCATCAGAATATCCAAATCTCGCATTTGGACATGCCTGTGCAAGTACATTCAACAACTCCTGTTTACTCTTTTTCCCTCTTGCCAGTACATTAATAGCAACACGGTTCTTTTGAAAACGATTTTCGATTACATATTCACTTCCGGTTGGAATAAAGTTCGTCGATGTAGTATGCAGATAGATCAGATATACATCCCAGAGCCAGGTCATCTGTGTCGGCTGCTTCTTATTCGCAAGCACCTTATCGGAAATCAATACATATTGGTCTTCATATATTATATGCGAATATAACTGGTCGGCCATCTCCAAAAGCTGCGGGTTATTTTTCAAATAGCCGGTTTTTTCAGGTCTTACAATATTACGAATCCCTATTATGATAAATACAATTCCTAATAATGCAAATAAACCAAACAAAATGATCATACCCATTCCGTCATCTGCATTATCTGACATCACACCTATTGTGATCAATCCGAAAATCAGCATTAACACCGCTCCGCCGACAACCGCCGTGATTCCACCTTTTTTTATTTTTGCAAGTACAATATCTCTCCCCATATGAAGATCCTCCTTTTTTATGTAAAAAGCATATAATATCTATATTATACGAAAAGGTCTCCATAGATTCAATCAAAAACTTTCCATAAAATCATTATAGATTGTATCTGCATATCCCGAAATAAAGCGTTATTGAATTTTCTTTTCTATAATGTCTTTCTCGCAAAGAAAAACCCCGAAACCGCATATCACGATTCCGGGGTCTTATATTAACATTTACTATATAATAATTATCGTTAGATTTTGACCGGCATTTGATTAGCAAACACCCTGAGCAAGCATAGCTTCTACAACCTTTTCGAAACCGGCAATGTTAGCACCTGCAACATAGTCGCCTTCTACACCGTAACGCTTAGCAGCGTCGCTGATGTTTGCGTAGATTGTCTCCATGATTCCCTTTAACTTGCCGTCAACTTCTTCAAATGTCCATGAAAGTCTCTCTGAGTTCTGGCTCATTTCAAGTGCAGATGTAGCAACACCACCGGCGTTAGCAGCCTTACCACCTACGAATAATACGCCATTCTCCTGTAAGTACTTAGTAGCCTCTAATGTTGTAGGCATATTAGCACCCTCTGTTACAGAGATAACACCATTTGCAACTAATGCCTTAGCATCGTCTAAGTCTAACTCGTTCTGAGTAGCACATGGTAATGCGATATCACCCTTAACATTCCATACACCGTGCTCGCCGTTCTTCTTCTCATGGTATTCAGCGCTTGGTCTTGCTGCTGCGTACTCTGTAAGACGTGCTCTCTTAACTTCCTTAACTTCCTTAAGTAAGTCAACATCGATTCCTTCCGGATCATAGATCCAACCTGTTGAATCGGAGCATGTTACACACTTAGCGCCTAACTGATGTGCCTTCTGGATTGCGTAGATTGCAACGTTACCAGCACCAGATACGATACAAGTCTTACCAGCGATATCAATACCATGATCCTTTAATAATGCGTTTGTTAAGTATAATAAACCATATCCTGTAGCTTCTGTACGAGCAAGTGATCCACCATATGTAAGTCCCTTACCTGTAAGAACACCTTCGTAGGATCCACGGATTCTCTTATACTGTCCGAATAAGAAACCGATCTCTCTTCCGCCTGTTCCGATATCACCAGCAGGAACATCGACATCTGCTCCGATGTACTTGCAAAGCTCTGTCATAAAGCTCTGGCAGAATGCCATGATCTCTCTATCTGATTTGCCCTTAGGATCAAAATCAGAACCACCTTTACCACCACCAATCGGAAGTGTTGTCAGTGAATTCTTAAATACCTGCTCAAATCCAAGGAACTTGATAATACCTAAATTAACTGAAGGATGAAGTCTTAATCCTCCCTTGTATGGTCCAATAGAATTGTTAAACTGTACACGGAAACCTCTGTTTACCTGAACCTGTCCATTGTCATCTACCCAAGGTACTCTGAACATGATCTGTCTGTCCGGCTCTGTGATTCTTTCAAGAATCGCATTCTTTCTGTAGAGCTCCTCGTTTGCATCGATACAAGGTCTAAGTGAATCAAGAACCTCTGTTACTGCCTGTAAAAATTCTGGCTGGTCAGCATTTTTCTTCTTTACGATCTCCAGCACTTCATCAACGTATGACATCTTAAAATCCTCCTTAAATTAATTATAAGTAAATCGCATCTCTGCGAAATTCATTTGGAGTAGTATTTTCTCTTTAAGAAAATTTCCACTTAAGATTATAAACAATAGACTTGAATTTATCAAGTAAAAATATGATTTTTATGAATTTTTTTATCTTTTTAATGAAAAAGCAAGATTTTCTTAAGTTACAATGCGCTAAAGTGCTAGCAAATTAGCGGGATTTACAGGTTTTCCATCTCTGCCTTGATCTCATCCTCCGTTGCTGCCATCGCCTGTAATGTCATGGTCAGAAGCTTCTCAAGCTCCCAGTTAAGCTGTGCAGCACCACGTTCAATCACTTCTCTGGAACAACCTGCGGCAAATCCCTTGCTCTTGTATTTTTTCTTCAGAGATTTCAGTTCCATATCCTTTGTACTCTTTGACGGACGCATCAATGCCGCTGCCCAGATCAGGCCTGTCAGTTCATCTGCTGCAAACAGAACCTTCTCCATCTCATGAACCGGCTCTACATCGATGGTTGTACCACATTCCACTGTAATTCCATAACCATGAGAACAGACCGCATGAATAATATCCTCTGACACACCACCATCTCTTAACAGCTCTGGTGCTTTCAGACAATGCTCTGCTGGATACAGTTCAAAATCAATATCATGAAGCAGACCTACGATGCCCCAGTATTCAGCATCTTCACCATAGCCAAGTTCATTTGCATACCATTTCATAACAGCCTCAACTGTAAGCGCATGCTGAATATGGAATGGATCTTTATTATATTTCTTCAGTAATTCAAACGCGTCATCTCTTGCAATATATTCCTTCAATGTCATAACCTCTTCTCAGTATATTTTTAATAATTTTATGTTCAATATCTCGTGAGCATAGTTCTATCACTTTATACCGCATCTCAAAATAGACTCCATTTTTTTAATCGGTATATAAATCCAAAAATAAATGGATGGTATTACTATTAAACGTCTTGTGGAATAATAGATAATACCATCCTTTATTTTGTTTCAAAGACTATATATTAGTTGAGTCCTTTGAGGTACTCGTCAATGCCCTTTGCTGCTGCCTTTCCAGCTCCCATAGCAAGGATAACTGTAGCTGCACCGGTAACTGCATCACCACCGGCATATACACCTGTCTTTGTGGTCTGTCCGTTTGCTTCATCAGCAACAATACATTTCCACTTATTTGTATCAAGCCCCTTTGTTGTAGATGAGATCAGTGGGTTTGGTGAAGTACCAAGTGACATGATAACTGCATCCACATCCATAACGAACTCAGAATCAGGAATCTCAACCGGTCTTCTTCTACCGGATGCATCCGGCTCACCAAGCTCCATCTTGACACATTTCATGCCCTTAACCCAGCCCTTTTCATCTTCAAGGATCTCGGTTGGATTTGTAAGGAGATCAAAAATGATTCCCTCTTCTTTTGCATGATGTACTTCTTCTACTCTGGCAGGAAGTTCTTCTTCACTACGTCTGTATACAATATGTGTCTCAGCGCCAAGTCGAAGTGCAGTTCTTGCAGCATCCATCGCTACGTTACCACCACCGACAACGGCAACCTTCTTACCAACCATGATAGGTGTGTTAGAGCCTTCCTTGTATGCCTTCATCAGGTTACTTCTTGTCAGGTACTCATTTGCTGAGAATACACCATTTGCATTCTCGCCCGGAATACCCATGAACTTAGGAAGTCCTGCACCGGAACCGATAAATACTGCTGAGAAGCCTTCTTCCTCCATCAGTTCATCGATCGTTACAGATTTACCAACTACAACGTCAGTCTCAATCTTAACACCTAAGGATTTTACATTTTCGATTTCTTTCTTTACTACGCCATCTTTTGGAAGACGGAATTCAGGGATACCATAAACCAGTACGCCGCCTGTCTCATGAAGTGCTTCAAAGATTGTTACATCGTAACCCATCTTTGCAAGATCTCCTGCACAGGTAAGACCGGATGGACCGGAACCGATAACTGCAACCTTCTTGCCATTCTTCTCTGCTGCCGGTTCTGGTTTAATGCCATGCTCTCTTGCCCAGTCAGCAACGAAACGCTCCAGTTTACCGATAGATACAGGATCGCCCTTGATACCTCTGATACATTTACCCTCACACTGTGTCTCCTGTGGACATACACGACCACATACAGCAGGGAGTGCTGATGATTTGCTGATCACCTGGAATGCTTCTGCAAATTCGCCCTTCTTAACATGAGCGATAAATCCAGGAATATCAATAGAAACAGGGCAGCCCTTTACACACTGTGCATTCTTGCAGCCGATACATCTTGCTGCTTCTGCCATTGCTTCTTCTTCATTATATCCATAACATACTTCTTCAAAATTCTTTGCACGAACCGCAGGTTCCTGTTCACGAACCGGTACTCTATTTAAAACGTCCATTATTTGTCACCTCCACACTGTCCGCATCCACCATGATGGGTGTCGCCTTCCTTGGCTGCAAGATATGCTCTGCCTTCCTGTGTCTTATAGATCTGCTGACGTTCCATAGCTTCTTCGAAGTTTACAAGGTGTCCGTCAAATTCAGGTCCGTCTACACATGCGAATTTTACTTCGCCGCCAACTGTTACTCGGCATGCACCACACATACCGGTACCGTCTACCATGATCGGGTTCAGGCTGACAACTGTAGGGATCTCAAGCTCTTTTGTAAGCTTACAAACGAACTTCATCATGATCATCGGTCCGATTGCTACGCATACATCATATTTGTTGCCTGCGTCTACAAGCTTCTGAATCTCATTTGTAACAACGCCCTTGCTTCCATATGAACCATCGTCTGTTGTAATGTAGAGATTTCCGGCAACTGCCTTCATCTGCTCTTCCAGAATGATAAGCTCTTTGGATCTTCCACCGATGATAACATCAGCGGCTACTCCATGCTCATGTAACCATTTTACCTGTGGATATACCGGTGCGGTTCCTACACCACCGGCTACAAATAAGATCTTCTTATTCTTTAATGTCTCTAAATCTTCTTCTACTAATTCCGACGGACGGCCAAGCGGTCCAACAAAATCTGTAAAGCTGTCTCCAACCTTTAAATTCTTCATCATCTCTGTTGCTGCACCTACTACCTGGAATACGATAGTGATCGTGCCTGCTTCTCTTGAATAATCGCAGATTGTAAGAGGAATTCTCTCTCCATCTTCTGAGCCTCTTACGATTACAAACTGACCCGGAAGACAATTCTTTGCTACTCTTGGTGCTTCCACGTCCATAAGATAGATTGCATCTGTCAACGCTTCTGTTTTAACAATCTTAAACACGTTTTTATCCTTCCTTTCTCTTTTCCCGACTCTCCACACAAGACTCAGGAATACTACACTGCCGAAATCGCACAATATAGTCCATTATAGCATCTATTAACAAATACTGTAAAGGTGTAATTTTCAGGCATTTTCATATAATTTTTACGTTACTCCAAACCGGAAAACAAATCACTTTCTATCTGACTGATATCTTCAATCGGTATGATTGTTGCATCTGCCATGATCACCGCTCTCCTGTACAGATCGATTCGCTTAACGATACCGGAATGCGTAACATATTCTCCTCCGGCTTTTCTCTCATCCTGTATGAAATAGGTAATATCCACTAACTGTTCTGTACCTATATTTGCTGAAATAATGTTTAGTTTCTCATTCAGCTCTTCCAATACTTCATCACTGAGCACCCGTTTCTCATCTGTCCGTCTGGCAGTCTCACGAATCGCCGCCGCATGTCCTGTCAATGCCGCAAACGGCGCAAATTGTGCCGCCCGGTCATAGAGTGACATCTGCGGATGTGTCTTTGAAACAGGGTGTTCCAAATGAATGATATCATCATATTTATGGTTGTTCTGCTCCTGCATGTTATATATACCTCATTATGCCTTATGTCCGCCGATCTGTGCATTTCTGTCTTTCGCCGTTGCTCCCTCCTGCAGGTTCATCCCCTTCAGAATTGCATTTTTTCCATATTTTTTCTTAATACTGAGCATGGCTTCCTGCATGTGGCGTTCCCGTTCCAGATCCGCATCCTCTTTCTCCTTTTGTTTTTTTACAGCCTCATAATCTGTAAAAAAATCAAGTTGCTCATACGCATCGTCATTCGTGACAGTATGTTCATCCACCAGTTTATTCGCAGTAATATTGATCCTCCGGATCAAAAGATCCTTGTCAACGATCCGGTCATACAGCTCCATTACCGCATCCATAAGCATCTGGGTCGATGAAGTCTGCCGCTTCAGATTGATCGTTCCATGCGCATGCTTTGGAACCTTTCGTCCATAACGATCCGTTGTAACAGCGCCTTTATATCTCTTCTTTCTCGCCGGGTCTGTCAGATTATCAATATCATAACCAATCGTAAGCACGATCTGATCCGTAACAAGTCCCTTATCCACCAGATCAAGCGACATAAGATCAGTCATTTCCTTTACAACCAGCCTTGTCTTATCAAAATCATACGGACAATGCAGTACCTGTCCGGTGCAAATGCTATTCGTCTCCGGTTTATATGCCTTGATCTGATCCATCGTGCAAGGCTCATATCCCCATGCATGATCGATCAGCAGCTCTGCATTAATGCCAAATAACTTATACAATAAATCTTCATTATATAATTCATTTGTCTTTCCAACCGAGCATCTCGCCACATCGCCCATCGTGTATAGCCCATATTCCGCTAATTTCTTCGCATATCCCTGACCGACACGCCAGAAATCCGTGATCGGCTTGTGACTCCAAAGCTTCCTGCGGTATGCCATTTCATCCAGCTCCGCAATCCGTACTCCGTCCTCATCCGGTTCGATATGCTTCGCCACGATATCCATCGCGATCTTACAAAGATACAGATTGGTTCCGATTCCTGCCGTCGCTGTGATTCCGGTCGTCTTTAATACATCCCGTATCATCATCATGGCTAGTTCTCTGGCTGTCATATGATAGACATTCAGATAGCTGGTCACATCCATAAATACCTCATCGACCGAATAAATATGAATATCCTCCGGCGCAATGTATTTCAAATAAATGTCGTAGATCCGTGTACTGTATTCCATATAAAGTGCCATGCGCGGCGGAGCAATAATATAATCCAGCTGAAGAGTCGGATCTGTCCCCAGCTTCGTGCTGTCATCCGATGTCCCGGTAAAATGATGATCCGGTATATTCCGTCTTCTTGCGTTATTTGCCTCCCTTACCTTCTGAATAACCTCAAACAATCTCGCCCTGCCCGGTATTCCATATGCCTTAAGTGATGGAGATACCGCAAGGCAGATCGTTTTCTCTGTCCGGCTCGGATCTGCCACTACTAGATTTGTGGTCAGGGGGTCTCTGTTCCGCTCTCTACATTCTACGGAAGCATAGAAGGATTTCAGATCAATCGCTATATACGTTTTATTTTCTTCCATTTATCTATGCTCCTTTCGTATATTTTATCCACATCATCCGACAGTTGTTCTGCATTTTATTCCATGCTTCAATTATATGTAAAATGGTTGGTTTTCTCAATGGCAAAATACGGATACAAAGATAAAGTCCCACCTGTTTCCGGTGCTATGTCAGGGATATTATTGGAGCAAAAAAGTCCAGATACAGCATCTCTACCATATCTGGACTTTTACTAAAATATACATGCTATCTGTTCTGCCTGTGTCTTTAGCCTATAATTGCCTTAATTTCCGCTTCGCTCATATCGGTTACATCCATGATCTGCTCTAAGGAGTAGCCTTTCTTATGCATATTCAGAATAAATTCAATTTTTCCTTCTACCCTGCCAGCGGCTTCGCCCTTTGCATATCCCATTTCTTCTACGCCTTCACTCAGATTGCACATGATATTCACCTCTTTCCTTATACTGCGTCTGTCTACCGGTATGTTATATTCCTGTTTCATCAGCTTCAATTTTTGTTCTGCCGTCATTGTCTGTGACAATAGTGTTCCAAGCAATCGATGCAATTCATATCTTTCTTCCTTGGGTGGTATCTCCTTCGCCAGCCCAATCATCACGATGTTAGGAATATTCAGATTGCCTTTCCAATCCTGTCCCTCTACCAGATCATCCTTCACCATATGGATATGACTCAGACTGTTCTTCTCCATATTCATACAAATCCAGATGGAATATACCTGTTTGATCTCGTTATAATCTGAACCTGTGAATTCTCGCTCTTTCTGTGATGATACCAGTCTTGCGGTATAAAAGATTGCCCGATTTAAGATAAAGTACTTTGTCGGTTCATTCTTCTGTGCTTCCAGATTGATGATCATCTTTGCCAATCCATCCCGCATCTGTACATAGAAAATAATATCAAAATATATCTTTCCCTCATCAATTTCGGAACTTTCTGTATTCAGTCCGACAATCCGTTCACCGGTTCTGGCATCCACTGCTTCTTTGTTCATTAGTCCAGGTTCAACCGGAATCTGGCTGATATACGGTTCACCTTCAATCAATGATGCAACCGTATCTGCATCCATGCCTTTAAATTCTTCTACTACCCTGATCAGTATATGCGCCAATATGATCTTCTGTCCAAGCAGCCGCTTGGCTCTGGCATCATACTGTGCTTTCTGATCAGTAGCATTGGAGGAATATACAATTTCGTTATCCATGTTCTATCTCCTTTCTTAACACTGATAGAACAGAATAACATGCATATTTTAGCTTTGTATATTGCCTCCGTCTCTCCAAGTTTGATTGTAATGGATATCCGAACGGAAAACAAGTTTATAATTATTTACCTAAAAAGAATCCTCAATATGTCAGAATATCCTTTTATATCTCATCTTTTTGCTGTAAAAAGATATCGACTGTTACCCATTCCGGATCTACGTTGTACTCCATTCTCCCATTATAGGATTTTACCACACGTTCCATATTCTGGATTCCGTATCCATGACCATCTCCCTCTTTGGAAGAATAAAATTCACCGCCAGCCAATGCTTTATAACGGCTGCTGTCATATGTATTCTTAATTTGAAAACTGATCATATTTTCATAACAGCCAGCTTTCATAATAACCGCTTTCCTATCATTTCCTTTCAGACACGCTTCCATTGCATTTTCAAGAGCATTCGCCAGAACTCCACAAATGTCAATATCTTTAACACCCAGATTGCTTGGCAATCCACCATCAAATCGAAAATCAACTTCTTTAAATTTCTGATCCCTTGTAATGCCAAATATAATAGAATCAACCATAAAGTTTCCGGTATACCGAACCCGTTCTAGATTTAACTCTTTATCCTTCTGGGATAATTGTCCCATATATTTCTCCAATTCTGAATATTCTCCACCATAGACCAGACCTTCCATTGCTGCAATATGGTGTCTGAAATCATGTCTGAACTGCCGAACCTTCTCATAATCATCATGAACTTGTTCACCATATGCCAATTTCAATCCTAGACTTTCGCCATAAAGCCCTTCCGTTTCTATGTGTACATCATTTTGGTGTTTTAAACGATTTGAATGTAGGAAGAATACAATAATACAAGCAACGATTATAGCAAAGGTAAGCCCAATAATGTTATACAGCCGTGCCCTGTTTTCTGGTTTCCCATATGCCATAGTCATCATCATAATTATAAAAATGAAATAAAGACTCAGCATTGCTACTGATAATAAGGAACATTGCAAGGTCTCAATTTTCCTATTCAACATATTTTTTCTAACAAATCTGCGGCATCCCAAAACGATCAATATGACTATAATAAATGAAATTATATTTGCATATATCTTAATCCATCCTGCATCATAAATATAATACCACCATATTTTTCCTTTTATTAAATATCCTAATGTTACAAACATCGCAGTATCAATATAATTAACACCTATCAATGATAATACATACAATATAATTTTATTTTTCATTTTGCCATCATATAAAAGTAACACGATGAACAATATATAAAAAACTGATACAAAGGAAACTTTCCTTTGTATTAAATATATTTCTATTATAAAACCTATCAGACATATTCCAATTCTAAACCATTGTCTCTTATCTTTATAAAATTTTCCCTGGAATAAAAACGAAAAGATTATAAAATATTTAATAATCTCAATACTGTTATATAAAAAAATTTCTATCATGCTAATTCCATTTCATTTTTGTCTTGCAAAATTCAAAGTAACAGTCACGGCACTTATTGATGTTGGATCTTGGAATTGAAATTTCAGACCCATCTTTTAAAATCACTTTGTGATCAAGTCTCTGAATGTATTCCATATTAACAATACAGCTTTTACTTATCCGTAAGAAACTATTCCCTAATTCAACTTCCCAATCCTTTAAAGAACGTCTAACTAACTTCTTATCTGTCATAAATAAGCCATTTACTATTTTACCAGTAGTGTATTCAATATATGTATAGACATGTTCGGACATAATTTTTATGATTCTATCGTACTGTATACAAAAGCTACCTAACTCATCCTTTAAGTTAACTACTCTCTTTCCACTTTCTACCTGCTCAAACAATCTTAATTTATCTGCTAAAACATTTGTATTTTTATCAAAACTAACTTTATCTACAAAACCTATAACATATCTGCCGAACGCTTCTTGAATCATTTCATCATGACTTGTTAAAAATATGATACTACTTCCATATCGATATTGTTCCAATTCTTTTTTCAACCACAATCCATTCTTTCCCGGCATCTCTATATCTAATATAAACAAATCCACAAGTTCTTCATCATTTGTCAGATTTTGTATCAGACTTTCAGCAGAATGAAAAGCACTAATTTTTGACTTTACCGACAATACATTCCTGCATACATTCGCTACATTTTTTATTACTTTATCGTCATCATCACAAATAACAATATTCATAAAAACACCCCCATTCTTTTCTATTTAAAATAATACGTTATTTCTTTTTTATTTACAATAATAAGTTCGCTATTCGACATATTTCGAGAAAAACAGACAAAAAAATAGCCCAAATTACTTGGACTATTTTTATGTTCTGTTAATGCCACCATTAACAACCGCAGTCATTTTGTTTCTTTTGCTAGATATACAATTTTAACTATTATAAATTTTTCTGTTCACAATCCCCCTTTTATTAAAAGCCCCCTTTAGAATCATAAACTGTCATTGTTTTATATAGATAAATATTGTCTGTCAAAATATTTTTCCGCTCAACTCCATAATATTTTTTTATTTTCCCCAGCCTACAAATTTTTTAAGCCATTCCCAGAAATCAAGACCATATAATGCCATATTTTTCCCCTTTCCCTTTAAGCGCCATCCGTTATGTATTTCGTACGATGGTTATAGTTTAAGAGGCTATATGCAATTTTTCTATTTATTTGTTCTGAACTGTCGTTTTTTGTTCTGTAATAAAAGCTGCGTATAGGAATTACACACATCTTGTCATTTTATTTACTTCAGAAGCATAAAAAAGTGCCCCGAATATACCTGATATAAAATGCACAGCATACCCGGAGCTGGGTTGATTCCAATTTATATTTATTTAGAAAAGATCCTTTACTTTCTGCCAGCATTTCATCGATCTGATCCTGAACCTGAGTATCCATATCGCTTGTTTAACATGAAGAAAATGGAAGGATCTCTTATAACAAACGAAGAAGTTTCTTATAATACAAAAAAGCTTTGGCAGCTACATTAAAAGAACTGATGACACACAAATCATTTTCTAAAATAACCGTCAGTGAGATCATCCATACCTCCGTCCCTGCTGTTCTACTTGATTATGTTAAGAAAGTAAACGATAAAGAATCATCATTATAAAAAGGAAAATAACATTTGCAACTGTAAATTCCAGAAAATATCTGCCCCTGAATGACCGATCCTCTTTTGCAACATATTTGAAGCTGATCAGGCTTGCCATTGATGCTATCAACGTTCCAAGGCCCCCGAGATTGGTTCCGATCACCAGCTCCCGAATATGGTCTGTGAATCCGGATAACAAAATCGCAGCCGGAACATTACTCATTACCTGACTTGCAATTACCGAAGTGACCACCTCCCGTCCGGTCAATATATCCGAAAGCAGTTGACTGAATGCCGGGATACGTCCAAGATTACCGATGAATATAAATAACGCGATAAAAATACATAACAGAGAATAATCAACCTGTGTCAGAATTTTCCGGTCACGCAGAAGCAAATATAAAAATACTAACGCGAAAGGCACACCATACGGAAGAATATGTGAAACCGCAAGCAGACTTATGACAAACAGAATAAGATATGCTGTAAATTTTTCAATCCATTCCGCATCCTTTCTCTCCCATTTTGAACCGGAAGCACCCAACGAATCCTTCTGTCTTTTCGTTGAAGCTTTATCTTCAGCAGAATCTAAGCCTTTGTTCTGCTTTATTTCTGTCTTCCCATCATGACTTAACTTTCTTTTTCGAACCATGGATGCCAGACCGATCCATGCCATTAACAAAGCAAATGCGCAGACTGTATACGGCAGCATGATCTTTAAAAACTCCGCAATACCTATACCTGCTTTTCCATACAAATACAGATTCTGAGGATTACCAAGAGGTGTCAACATACTGCCAAGATTCGCCGCAATCGTTTGCATGACAATTACTTTTAGCATCCATTTGCTATCAGTGTCCGGATTCAGTTTCTTCATTATTATAATTGCAAACGGCACAAATGTAATAAGTGATACATCATTTGTTATAAACATCGACATAAAGAAACACAAGCATACAAGGATTACCGTTACTCCTCCGATCCCATGCACCTTTGATAACAGTCGTTCTGCTAATTTATCAAACACATCAATATTCCTCAAGCCGGCAACGATACTCATAAGGCAGAACAGGATCGCCAGTGTCCGGAAATCAATATACGAAATATATTCTCTGTCAGGAACTACAAAAAATACTGATATCACTGCCAGCACGACCGCGATCGATAACACGGTTTCCTTCTTTATAAAATATAAAATCTTTTTCATCCTTCTAATCCTCTTAACACATATTTTCTGCTTGCATTATTGTACTGCATTCACTTCCGCCCCACAACCTGTAATTCTGCAATTTATGATCAAGTCTTCCTTATATTTTAGATGCTTTTTTACCGGAAATATTTTATACTTTACATATAAATATTTACAAAAGCGTTCCTGTCTTGATAGTATCAACAGGTTGAAGCTCATAATCTACACAAGCTGTACAAGCATTAATAAGGGAGGGCATGCATATGAATCTCAAAGACAAAACACTCTGGCAAAGAAATGCTGCTGCGATCGGCGGCATGGTTTTATTTGCCGCCGGAATCAACTTCTTTATCGTCCCCGCCAGTCTGTATAACGGCGGTGTCCTTGGTATCAGCCAGATCATACGAACCTTACTGATCCAAGTATTTCCATCGCTTGCATCAGGAACCGATATCGCAGGTATTATCAACTTTATCTTAAATATACCTTTATTTATCATGGCATATATCTCAATCGGCAAAAGTTTCTTCAGCCGGACACTGGTCTGCCTGATCAGTCAGACGATATTCTTAAGTATATTTCCAATTCCGGCTACACCTCTGGTCAATGACAGCCTGACTGCCAGCATTATGGGTGGACTTCTCGCCGGTACAGGAATCGGTATCTCCTTACGCTCCGGCGGCTCCAGTGGCGGTATGGATATCGTCGGTATGTTCTTTACCAAGAAATACAAAAATTTCAGCGTGGGAAAGGTATCTTTGACAGTTAATGCTGTTGTCTACGGCATCTGTGCAATCCTTTTTGGTATCCCGACAGCCGTATACAGCATTATCTATTCCGCTGTCAGTACTCTGATGACTGACAAAGCACATACGCAGAACATCAATACCGAAGTTGTGATCTATACAAAAGAAGAACCGGAAGCCATCCTTGATTACATCGTAAATGAATTTCACCGGGATGCAACCTGGTGGGAGGCGCGTGGTGGTTATACCGAAGAAACAACTTATATGATCGTTACGATCCTTTCCAAATATGAATGTGTTCATCTCCGCCGCGGACTGAAAAACATCGATGAACACGCCTTTGTTGTCGTAAAAGAAGGTATGCATATTGGCGGAAAATACGAAAAGCATTTATAAAACCTGCATAAAACCTGTAATTTTCAGCATTTTTTTGCATATATAAATTGCATTTTTCAAAACACAATGGTATATTTATTCAGAAAAGAATGAAAGGAAGTAATGAAAATGAAACTTAAAAAATTTTTAGCAATTACGATGTCCGCAGCTCTGGCTATGGCTTCTCTGACAGCCTGCGGAAGCAAGAGCGATGACAGCAAAAAGTCATCCGACAAGAAGACAGCCAAAGTTATCGAGATCGATCTGACAGATGAGCAGTATGCTTTCGGTGTAGATAAGACTCAGCCGGAGTTACTGGATCAGGTAAATGCATTTATCAAGGATATGAATGCAGATGGTTCTTTTGAAGAGATCTGCAATCACTACTTCGGCGATGGCGAACCTGTTGCTGTTGAATCAGCTACATTAGATTCCAGCAAGGATCAGTTAGTTGTAGCAACAAACGCTGCATTCGAACCATTTGAGTATACAAAGGGTGAGAACTACTACGGAATCGATATGGAGATCGCTAAGGCACTTGCTGACAAGCTCGGTAAGGAGCTGGTTATCCAGAACATGGATTTCGATGCTGTATGTCTCTCCGTTGGTCAGCAGAAATGTGATATCGCTATGGCCGGTCTTACAATCAAGCCGGATCGTGAAGAATATGTAGCTTTCTCAGATTCTTACTACAAGGCTTCCCAGAAGTTGATCGTTCCATCAGACAACACAGAATTTGACGAATGTAAGACTGCCGATGATGTAAATGCAATCCTTAACGCTAAGGATTCAAGCAGCAAGATTGGTTTCCAGACAGGTACAACCGGACAGTTCTACTGCGAAGGTGATGATGACTGGGGATTCGCTGGTCTTAAGATGACATCTACCGGTTACAAGAACGGTTCTCTTGCAGTTCAGGATCTGTTAAATGGTAACTTAAATTATGTTATTATTGATTCTGCTCCTGCTGCTGCCATTACAAAATCATTAAATGCTATGCAGTAAAAATATGCTATAAGAATCACGCGTTCCTCGCGTAAAGAAAATAAATGATATTGAAAGGATATTTCATGGGAGACATTTCAAGTAAAATACAAAAGTTCATAGAAATATTCATTGATAACAAAGGATATGTAAAGGTTGTTGAGGGTCTTAAGAATACCGTTATCATCGCCATAACCGGTCTGATCATAGGTATTTTGATCGGAACCATTATTGCAACTGTCCGCGTCATTCCAAAATATAAACGGCTGCCACGGGTTTTAGATGCGATCTGCAGCGTCTATGTCGGATTCTTCCGTGGAACTCCTATGGTCGTGCAGTTACTGCTGTTTTACTATGTTCTGCTCCCTATCGTAGGAGGTCATATGAGCGGTGTACAGGTATCAATGCTTGTATTTGGTCTAAACAGTGGTGCTTATATTTCCGAAATCATGCGAAGCGGTATCCTTTCTGTTGATCCCGGACAGATGGAGGGTGGCCGTGCCATGGGACTTAGCTTTGCGACGACCATGCGCAAGATTGTGATCCCTCAGGCAGTTAAAAACATCCTTCCTACTCTGGGAAATGAATTTATATCTCTGATCAAGGAAACATCTGTTGTAAGCTTTGTTGGTGCTACTGACTTATATGTAGCATTTAACTATATTGGTAGTAACAGCTACGAATTCATGATCCCATATCTGGTTATGGCACTGATCTACATTGTGATGGTGCTTCTGATCAGCCTTGGTATCAAACTTATGGAAAGGAGCCTGAGAAAGAGTGATAGACGTCATTAATCTTGAAAAACACTTTGGTGACAATGAAGTTTTACGAGGCATCAATGTCACAATCGATAAAGGCGATATAATGGTTGTAATCGGTCCTTCAGGTTCTGGTAAAAGTACATTTCTTCGCTGTTTAAATTGTATGGAAGACCCAACAGGCGGTCAGATCATCTTCAATGGTGTCGATATTGCAGACCCGAAGGTTGATATCAATATCCACCGTCGTCATATGGGAATGGTATTCCAGCATTTTAATCTGTATAACAACAAAACCGTTATTCAGAATATCATGCTTGCTCCTGTACTGGTGCGTTGTCAGGATCTGAAAAAAGCGAAGCGTCATAATCGTATGCTTCCACTTACGAACCTGTTCCGCAAAGAAAAGCAGGAGAAAATAGAGATTACAACAAGTAAATCTCAGATCGTTTCCGAGGCAAGAGCAAAGGCAGAAGAACTTCTGAAACGGATCGGTCTGGAAGATAAAGCAGATGTATATCCTTCTACTTTATCCGGTGGTCAGAAACAGCGAGTTGCCATTATCCGTGCGCTTGCTATGAATCCGGATGTGATCTTATTCGATGAACCGACTTCTGCTCTTGATCCTGAAATGGTTGGAGAAGTTCTCGACCTAATGAAGGATCTTGCAAAAGAGGGAATGACCATGATCGTGGTTACTCATGAAATGGGATTTGCAAAGGAGGTTGCCAATAAAGTCCTCTTCATCGATGAAGGACAGATTCTTGAAACCGGCACGCCGGAAGAATTCTTTGGCAATCCAAAGAATCCTCGACTAAAGGATTTCCTTTCGAAAGTATTATAGACTGACTTGGCATTATAAATAAAAGATGATAGATACTCTTTGTTACGCAAAACGCTCTCGCTCTATTTTCACGTAACGGTACTAAGCTCCCGCTTATGCGGATCGCTAAGGACCGACGTGAATAACTGAGAACTTAGTGAGGCTCCGCCGAGGTTAGTTCGAAGTTACACAGCGTGAATAGGTTTGCTTCACAAAAATATCTATCATCTTTTATTTATATCCACTTTAATGGCTTTAACTTCATATATTAATATGTGCAAACCTACACCAGCGCGAATAACTGAGAACTTTAAAACAGCTACTATCTATGTCGTCTGACATATGACAGTAGCTGTTTTTCGTTTATTTTTTTAATGCTTCCTCCAGGGTATGCCAGCCAAGGACTGCGCATTTTACACGGGCAGGCATATGGGAGATATCTTTTAAGGCGGAGGCCTCTTCCAGTTCATCGATCTCTTCATCGGTCGCTTCGCCCTGTATCATCTTTAAGAAAAGTTTTCCAAGCTTCAACGCTTCTTCCTCGGTCTTTCCGACGATCATGCCAAGCATGATATCAGCGGACGCCTGTGAGATCGCACAACCGTCTCCGACAAATGCTCCGTCTTCGATGATTCCGTTTTCTACTTTTAATTTCAACCAAATATCATCCCCACAATTCGGGTTTACACCTTCCAGTACAATGTTCGCATCCGGAAGATCATGCTTGAATTCCGGTCGGATATTGTGTTCCGTCAGAATCTCATTATAAAAACTTCTATTCTCCATATCCCATTCTCCTTCTGACATTTGCAACACTCTCTACAAATGCATCGACTTCTTCTATCGTATTGTAGAACATAAAGCTGGCTCTTGTTGTATTATACACCTTCAGATAAGTAAGCAATGGCTGTGCACAATGGTGTCCGGCACGAACATCGATACCATCTGCTGCCATGATCTCACTGACATCATGTGGATGTACATTGTCGATCGTAAATGCCACAATACCGGTATGGTTTGCAGGATCTTCTGAGCCGATCACATGAACATGCGGAATCTTTGCAAGTCCTTCCATCGCATGTCGGGTCAGTTCCAGTTCTCTCTGCTCGATCGTCTCAAATCCAATCTTATTAATATATGAAATTGCGGCTGCAAGTCCGGCTGCACCGGCTGCATTTACAGTTCCTGCCTCGAACTTATGCGGAAGCTCAGCCCATACCGCTCCTTCTGTCGTTACGGACTGGATCATCTCGCCACCTGTCATAAATGGCGGCATCTCTTCCAGTAATGCTTCTTTTCCATATAACACGCCGATACCCATCGGTCCCATCAGCTTATGACCGGAAAATGCAAGAAAATCCGCATCCAGATCTTTGACATCGATCGGCATATGCGGTGCGCTCTGTGCCGCATCTACTACAATAACCGCGCCGACCGCATGTGCAAGCTTTGCGATCTTCTTGATCGGATTCACACAACCGAGAACATTGGATACCTGTCCGATCGCTACAAGCTTTGTCTTCTCATTGATTCCTGCTGCAAGTGTCTCATCTGTCAAAGTACCGTCCTTCTCACAGTTCAGATACCGGACCGTTGCACCTGTCATTCTCGCTGCCATCTGCCATGGGAGAATGTTGCTGTGATGCTCCATGATGCTGACTGCGATCTCATCTCCTGCTTTCAAATGACTGCATGCATAGCTGTATGCAACAAGGTTCAGACTCTCTGTTGTATTTCTTGTAAAGATGATTTCTTTTTCAGAATCTGCATGAATAAAATCACGCACAACTTTTCTGGCATCTTCATATGCTTCTGTTGCTGCAAGGCTCAGCGGATAGAAACCACGAAGCGGATTTGCATTGCTTTCTTCATAAAATCGCTTCTCTGCTTCAATTACAACTGCCGGCTTCTGTGCTGTAGCTGCATTGTCTATATAAATGGTTTTATTTGTCTGTAATAACGGAAAATCCTCTTTATAATTCTTCTCTATCATCTGCCATTACCTCCGCAAGCTGTGCTTCTACCAGCTTCTGTGTCTGCTCATCTCCTATGTGGCGATATAACATCTCGAATTTGCCGCGGGTCATGATATCCTCCGCAGTCTCCTTGTCGATGCCTCTTGATTCAAAATAAAATAATGTCTCCTCATCCAGTTCACCGATCGTTGCACCGTGAGAACCTTCTACATCCTCCTCTGCACAGAGAATGATCGGGATCGTCTTATTGATCACATCATCACCAAGCAGGAGTACATTTTCTGTCTCTGCGCCTGTGGATTCGGATGCGCCGTTCTTGAAATCGATCGTTCCACGAAATACTTTCTCTGCTGCATCCTTTAAGGTTCCATCTACCTGGATCTCACAATTCGTCTTCTTACCGAAGTGATTTATGATCAGGTTCACATCAATCTTCTGTGTCTTCTGTCCAAGGTAGCCGATCTCGACCTGTGTATCTGCTCCTGTACCCTTAAGATCTGTACGGATTCCGTTATAGAGATCACCTTTTCCGATAAAGATCTGAAGGATATCGAACTTTGCATTTTCATCGCAGACACAACCGATATCATTTAACAGAGTCTGTTCTTCATCCTGCATAAATACCTGTACCAGACGAACACGGCTGTCTTTCTTTGCCTGTATCATCGTACGATATGCCAGTGAACCTGCCTGCGCACTTTTCTTTGTAAATGTCTCAATTATGGTTGTATCCGTACCTTCTTCTGCCGTCAGATAACATGCACCTGCCGCAGACGCTACTGTCGTTCCATCAACAGCCAGACGGATTGTTGCCTTCGCGTCTTTGTCCGAAGCAGTCAGAACTGTTTTTTCTGTCTGCGCATCTGCAAAGATCGGATCAGCCTCTCTTCCTGCTCCACTCTCAACTGTGGCAAATTCTGCTACACCCCCGGATATCAGGCTGTTTGTCTCTTTATCCTCAAATGCTTCCTCTACCGTCACCTTACATGGTGCTATCTCCGGATTCCATGAAACCTTTGTATCATTCATATGAAGCCAGTACCATGTTTTGGATGGAAGTTTATTAATATTAATCGTATTCTTGTCCATTGCTCATTTCCTCCTAACCTATACTGCCCTTCATTTCCAGACGGATCAGATTGTTCATTTCCAAAGCGTATTCCAGCGGAAGCTCCTTTGATACATTGTCCGCAAATCCACTGACGATACAAGCTCTTGCATCTTCCTCGCTCATACCACGGGACATCAGATAGAATACCGCATCATCACTAATACTGCCGATCTGTGCCTCATGTCCGACATTTGCCTTTCTGGTACGGATGTCCATCGCCGGAATCGTATCGGATCTTGAAATAGAATCCAGCATCAGCGACTGACAGGATACTGCTGCCTTGGCATTCTCTGCTTCCTTTGCTACTACAACGGAAGAACGGAAAGTACTGATACCGCCATCCTTTGAAATAGATCTTGTATTAATATAAGAACTGGTATCCGGTGCGCTGTGAACAACCTTTGCTCCGGTATCCAGATTCTGTCCTTTTCCGGCAAATGTGATACCGGTAAATTCCATCTTCGCACCCTTGCCTTTCAGGATACTCATTGGATACAGGTAGGATACGTGAGATCCGAAGGAACCGGAAACCCATTCGATCGTTCCGCCTTCTTCTACAACTGCACGTTTTGTATTCAGATTATACATATTCTTTGACCAGTTCTCGATCGTAGAATAACGAAGCTTTGCATTCTTACCGACAAATAATTCCACGCATCCGGCATGGAGATTTGCCACGTTATACTTTGGTGCAGAACAGCCTTCGATGAAATGAAGATCCGCACCCTCATCTACAATGATCAGTGTATGTTCAAACTGTCCGGCTCCCGGTGCATTCAGACGGAAATAAGACTGCAATGGGATCTCTACGGATACGCCCTTTGGTACATATACAAAGGAACCGCCTGACCAAACAGCGCCATGAAGGGCTGCGAACTTGTGGTCATTGGGACGAACCAGCTTCATAAAATGCTTTCTTACCATATCTGCATATTCGCCATTTAATGCACTCTCCATATCAGTATATACAACGCCCTTTTCAGCTACCTCCTGACGGACATTGTGGTATACCAGCTCGGAATCATACTGTGCTCCGACACCTGCAAGAGATTTTCTCTCTGCCTGTGGGATGCCCAGTCGTTCAAATGTATTCTTGATATCTTCCGGCACATCAGACCATTTTGCTTTCATATTTGTATTTGGTCTGACATAGGTTACGATGTTGTCCATATTCAGACCTTCAATCGATGGTCCCCAGTCCGGCACTTCCATATTATTATAGATCTGCAGGGATTCCAGACGGAAGGTCTGCATCCATGCCGGATCATGTTTCTCTTTCGAAAGCTGCTCAACGATCTCTGGCGTCAGTCCTGCCTTGATCTTATAAGCATCTTTTTCATCATCTTTGAAGTCATATATATTTCTGTCTATGTCTTCTACATATGTTTTTTCTTTCATATCTATCGGATGCTCCTTTCAAAGACTACTGATTCTGCTCTGTCTTCTCATATTTTGCAAATCCATTCCGATTGATCTCCTCTACCAGAGATGCATCACCGGTCTGTATGATCTTACCTTCTACCATAACGTGTGTATGATCAACAGATAAGGACTCCAGAATCTTTGTGCTATGGGTAATGATCAGAAGACTGCCCTTGCAATTCTTCTGGTATTCTTCGATACCGGCAGATACTGTTCTTACAGCATCAACGTCCAGACCGGAATCTGTCTCATCAAGGATTGCAAGTGAAGGCTTCAGCATCAGGAGCTGTAAGATCTCTGCCTTCTTTTTCTCACCACCGGAAAATCCGACATTCAGATCACGCTCTGCATAGGATGGATCCATCTGAAGGATCTCCATTGTACGCTCCAACTCTTTTTTGAAATCATATAAACGCTGTCTTTTTCCTGTCTTCTGCTCCAATGCATTTCTGATAAATGAACTTAAAGTCACACCCGGAACCTCTAATGGATTCTGGAAGGACAGGAAGATTCCTGCTTTCGCCCGCTCATTGACAGGCGCCTCTGTAATATTTTTACCCTGAAACCAGATCTCTCCGCTCTTTATGGTGTATCTTGGATTTCCCATGAGTGCATAGCCAAGTGTTGATTTACCTGTTCCGTTTGGTCCCATGAGAACGTGTGTCTCACCCTTTCCGATTGATAGATCTACACCGTGAAGGATCTGCTTCTCCTCTACATCTACATACAAATTCTTTACATTTAATAACTGTTTCTCTGACATATTCGTGCCTCCTGTATATTCATCTATTCTTTCACTGTTTGTCCGGCTTTTCCTGCCACATCGGCAAGTGTCATATTATCAAAATAATTATTGATCAGATCGGCAAGTCCTTGCCAGATCGGTAATGTATAACATAATTCCGACCGGTCACACGGTACTGAATCATCCTTCAGGCAGGATACCGGTGCAAGGGTTCCTTCGGTCAGTTTGAGGATCTCTCCCACACTGTATTCCTCCGGTTCTCTGGTCAGACGATAGCCACCTCCATGTCCGCTTGCCGCTTCGATCAGATGTGCTTTTGACAGCATCCGGGTGATACTTTCCAGATATTTCTGTGACAGCTCTTCGTGTTGTGATATTTCTTTTAGTGGTATAAAACTGCCATCATGATTTACCGCCAGATAAACCATAACGCGTAATGCATACCGTCCTTTTGACGAGATGACCATAGTATTTCTCCCTCTTTCCAAATTATGCTACAAAGATAATATTCCTATTCACCTACCATGTCAATAGGTGAATAATATTTTTGTTGCTTTTTCGACTGTAAACCTTTAAACTGGAACAGTATGGCACGTATAGATAATTGCGTAAGCATTAGTTACTAATATGCATAAATGATTCTGACATTACCAACCAGTGGACGCTTCCGCTCGTTTCGTCCTGCAACGGTCCTTAGATGCCACTGTTTTGGTAAGTCAAACCATTCATGCTAGTTTATAAATCTGAATTACGCAATCATCTATATAATAAAGAAATAGATAGGGTTAGTTTATGAGTAATAAAAATACGAAAAGTTTTGGAAGCAGATGGGGGTTCATTCTGGCTTCTGTTGGTTCTGCCGTTGGTATGGCAAATGTCTGGGGATTTCCAAATAAATTGGGAAGTAATGGTGGCGGCGCATTTCTGCTGATCTACCTGCTTTTTATCTTTATATTCAGCTATGTGGCACTTCCGACCGAATTTGCGATCGGACGAAAAGCCGGGACGGGAACACTTGGTGCTTATAAACATGCATGGGAAACAAGAGGTAAAAAAGCCGGTACTGCCGGCGGACTGCTTGGCTGGCTTCCACTCGCGGGCTCCTTATGTATCGCGATCGGTTATGCTATCATCGTTTCCTATATTTTAAAAGCCTTCCTTGATTCTCTGATCGGAACTTTAATGCATGAAGATACAGCAGCCTGGTTTGATTCATTTTCATCTAAACCGTTCTCCGTGATCCCACTTCACATTATCGTGGTAGCCGGAACGCTCCTGACCCTGTTCTTTGGAGCGCATAGTATAGAAAAGACAAATAAGATCATGATGCCGTTATTCTTCATCATTTTCCTGATCCTTGCAGTCCGTGTTGCTATGCTTCCGGGCGCAGCAGAAGGATATAAGTTCATGTTCACACCGGACTGGTCAAAGCTTGCTGATCCTATGATCTGGATCTGGGCAATGGGACAGGCATTCTTCTCCCTGTCAGTTACGGGAAGCGGCATGATCGTCTATGGCGCTTATCTGTCAAAGGATGAAGATGTTGTCGGAGTTGCCAGACATACTGCGATCTTTGATACGATTGCTGCCGTTGTCGCAGCGCTGGTCATTATCCCGGCATGTTTCTCTTATGGCGTTGATGTCGGAGCAGGTCCAAGTCTTCTCTTTGTTACCCTGCCGACCATCTTACAGAACATTCCACTTGGACGGTTATTTGCGATCATCCTGTATATAGCAATGATCTTCGCCGGTGTAAGCTCCCTTCAGAATATGTTTGAGGCGGTTGCCGAATCACTCTTACACCAGTTTCCGAAGCTCAGCCGTACCGCAGTCCTGATCATCATCGGTGTGTTATGCCTTGGCTGTGGCATCGGTATGGAGACGATCTCCAAATGGGGACCTTGGATGGATATTGTTTCTATCTACATCATCCCGATCGGCGCAACCATCGGTGCTGTCTCATGGTTCTATGTCATGAAGAAGGACGAACTGCTCGAAGCTGTCAACTGCGGCAGCAAAAAAAATCGTGGCACACTCTGGTATTCCATTGGACGTTACCTCTATGTACCACTTGCTATCGTGTTATGTGCAGTTGCATTGTTTAAACATATATCGTTTTAAAAAAAAACAAAACGGCGGGGAGTTTCCCCGCCTGTTCTTTTGGTTGGACCTGGGTCTTTCGACCAGCCCATAACTGTGACCTGTCACATTTCTTATTATCGCTCTACCACACTTCTTCTGCAATCTCTTTTACAAGACGAAGCTTATCCCACTGTTCTTTCTCGGTCAGCTTATTACCGATCTCACAGGATGCAAATCCACACTGTGGGCTGAGATATAATCTGTCAAGTGGAATATAATTTGCAGCTTCCTTTATACGGGCAATTACTTCTTCCTTATTTTCAAGCTTTGGTGACTTCGTTGTAATAAGACCAAGCACAACCTTCTTATCACCGGAAACCTTTGCAAGCGGAGCAAATCCGCCGGAACGCTCATCATCGAATTCCAGATAATATGCATTTACATTTTCTTCTCCGAACAGGATATCTGCTACAGGATCATAAGCACCGCTGTTTGCATAAGTAGAATGGAAATTACCACGACATACATGTGTATTGATTGTCAGATCCTTTGGTGCATTTGCGATTACCTGATTATTGATATCCTTATGGATCTTCTGGATCTCCTTTAAGCCCTCAGCAGTTGTTCCGTATGCAAGATGTCCGCTTCTGTCTGCCATCATGCCCCAGGTACAGTCATCAAGCTGGATATTTCTACATCCTGCATTGTACAGATCCTGGATCACTTTTCCATATGCATCTACAATATCCTTTACCAGGTCTGCATCGGATGTGTAGTATTTCTCCGTCTCCACACGGTTGAATGGCATTGTAAACTGCGCAAGGAACTGAGCAGGAGATGGCATTGTCTGTTTTGCTACTGTATTCTCATCTTCAAACTGTTTTACGAACTTAAAATGCTCTACAAATGGATGCTCTTTGGATATGCCGACTTTTCCAACCAGATAAGTATCATCGACCATAGCTGCTTCACCATGGAATGGAAGACCTGTCTTTGTAGGTGTATGTCCGATTCCATCAAATCCCCACATAAAATCAAGATGCCAGGTTGCACGACGGAATTCACCATCTGTAATAACATGATAGCCTGATTCCTTTATCTTTGTTATAAGCTCTGTGATCGCTTCATCTTCTACTTTCTTTAATTCATCGTATGAGATATTTCCCTCATCAAACTGTCTTCTCGCCTTCTTTAACTTTGCAGGGCGAAGAAAGCTTCCTACATAATCATAACGAAATGGTGTCTGTAACTGACTCATTGCTTTATCCTCCATATAATTCAAATCATTTCTATAATAACCACTCTGCTTATTTCCCAGCCGTGATTTCCCGCTTATTATATGGCAGCGAACAAGATCTGTATAATACAAAAAGGATTCTGTTTGTCATAGTTTCAAACTATATCAAAACAAAATCCTTTTCGATTTTATTTCAGCTTCTTTATATGTTCATCTATCTTACCTGTAACATCCGTCAGCATTTCCCCATCTCTGCCAAGTTCATTAAAGCGTCCCCGATGTTCCAGTTTTCGTCTGGGCGGTTCCGGACTCAGATATTTTTTCAGAGCCTCCAGATATGTATTTCCCAACCGGCTGATCATTCCTTTCTTATGCGTGATATATCCGATCCGCATATCACTCTCATCGGCAAGCGGAACTGCTATGATGTCTCTGCCATTCAGCTTCTTATCGATCACACCGCTGCACACGGTATAGCCATTTAAACCGATCAGCAGGTTAAACAACGTAGCTCTGTCCCGGACACGGATATTCCGTTTCCGCTCAAAGGATGAAAAAATCTCTTCTGAAAAATAAAAGGAATTATGCTCCCCCTGTTCAAATGACAGATACGGATAGTCCTCAAGTTCTTCATTTGTTATGACCGTCTTGCCGGCAAGCGGATGTTTTCTGCTGATAAATACATGCGGTCTGGCTACAAACAGCAAATGAAATTCCAGATCATTCGAACGCAGAAGCTTACGCAGCACTGCTTCATTAAAATCATTCAGGAATAAGATTCCGATCTCACTTCTCATCCTTGCTACGTCTTCGATGATCTCATAAGTCTGCGTCTCCCGTATGCTGAAATCATATTCATCCTGTCCATACTGCTTGACCAGATCCACAAATGCATTGACGGCAAATGAATAATGCTGGGTTGATACACAGAACTGTTTCTTACCACCATCATTTCCCTTATATTTATCTTCTAAAATAGCCGCCTGTTCCAAAACCTGTCTTGCATATCCTAAGAATATCTCTCCTTCCTTTGAAAGACTGATACCCTTATTCGTCCGGTTGAAAATGACGATATTCATTTCCTTTTCCAGTTCATGGATCGCATTTGTCAGACTTGGCTGCGAGATATACAGCTTATTTGCTGCTTCCGTGATCGTTCCTGTATCCGCTACTGTTATCATATATTTTAACTGTTGTAATGTCATTGCCGGCACTCCTTATCATTAACTTATCTAAAAGTCCACCTTCACTTCCACACCATCACCTGCATTTTTCATCTCACAAATAAATCCATGGCGATCCATGATGGTTTTGACAATGGATAAGCCAAGCCCGGTTCCTTTGTGTCCATGTCTGCTGTTATCCCCTTTGACAAATGGATTCCAGATATTCTTTAAAATATCTTCCGGAATCGGCTCACTTGTATTCTGAATGGAAAGGCGCTCATTGCTCATCTGAACTGTGATCTTTCCATCCTTTGTAACATACTTAACCGCATTATCCATCATATTCATAACTGCCTGATACATCAGAGCCTCGTCTGCTTCGATCTGGCAGCTTCCCTGAATGTCAAGCCTGATATTTTTAGTTTTAATTGTTTCCGCATATACATCTGCTGCTGTATTTATGATGTTTCCAATATCAACTTTAGTCTTATGAAGCTCTGTGTTTACATCCTCAGCCTTTGCCATATCAAGGATGGATGCAACCTGTTCATTCATTGCCTTTACTTCATTTAATATCCCGTCCATATAATACTGGTTCTTCTCCGGATTCTTTCCTGATTTCAAATTCTCGGCATACAGAGAAATAACGGCAAGCGGGCTTTTGAGATCATGTGCCATCGCATTTGAAGTTGTTCGTCTGTACTGCTCCATATCATACGCTGATTTATAGGATCTGTACATTATATATGCGATCAGAAGTGAGATCAATGCACTTCCAAGCACTACCCCAAGCCATGTGTAAATGATCATATGTCCCATCAGTGACTTTACAATATTATAATGATAATCAATGACTGCAAAAGCAGTGTTGTCATTGTTGATAGGGAATGCATAGACTGCATGTGTACCATATGCACATTTTTCTGTATCTTCCACATACTCCCAGTTGGAACTATTCCGATAATCATTCACGATCTCATCCGTACCTGTATACCGATCAACCTTTAACGATATTGGTATACAGCCAACGACTCCATGCGGAATGGTAAATCCCGAACTCTGATCCAGCTTCACATAACCATCCGGTATCTCTGATACCGTTCTTTCCTGTTCCTCCCCATCTGCAAAACAGGTATAGGAAGCCGGATAAAACTGCATTCCTGACACATAGACCTCATTCATTTTATCAAATGAAAAATCCGCAGACATATCCTTCATTTCAGGAACAGCAGTTCCAAATATATCATTATCACAATACAACATATATTTGTTCTCAGATGTATCATTGATCTGGAGGAATACCTTATCTTTCTGGTCCGTAATCTCTGTCAGATTACCGGCATCATCCTTCTGATACAGATGAATAAATCCCTGCATGCTGACCAGCTCGCTGTCATTTAACACCGCCATTGACAGATCATTCAAATATATCATATTTCCAATATAATGATCATATGGTGTCTGAAACTCGTAATCTGCGTCTTTCTGTTCTTCAAGCTCCGTCTGATAAATATTCCAATATTTTACGCCTGTCTGACGGATGGTATTCTCTGCTGCCCGCACACTGTTTGATATGTCATTCTGAAATGTCAGGTTTAAAAATGCTGTAATGATACCCCCGAGTATCGATGTTACAATAATAAACGGAATAAAAATCTTTAAAAAGAAGGAATAAAACTTCTTCTTTTTTCCATAATATTTCTTTTCTTTTTTCTTCATATGATAGTCCACCTCTCTGATCTGATTACTCCATCCGATATCCTTTTGCAAATACAGTCTTTATCAGTTTGCCGCTGTCACCAAGTGCTTTGCGAAGCTTCTTTACATGGTTGTCAACCACACGGTCACCACCATCGTAATCATACCCCCATAACCGGACAAGCATATCATCTCTTGTCACGATCATGCCCTTATGCTCCATCAGGTATTTGAGCATCGCATATTCTTTTGGTGCAAGCCGGACCTCTTCTCCTGCTGCCTCAACAAGCAGTCTGTCCGGATACATCTTGATGTTCCCCACCTGAATCACCTGATTCTTCGTCCACAAGCCTTTCGACCTACGCAAAAATGACTGGATCTTCGCCTGAAGCTCTGCCATGGAAAATGGTTTCACAACGTAATCATCACAACCGAGATCGTACCCGTAAAGCCGGTCTTCTTCTCTGCCTCTGGCGGTCAGAAAAATGATCGGAACGTAGCTCTTTGCCCGGATGGCTCTGCATATCTCAAATCCATCTGCCCCCGGCAGCATCACATCTAAAAGTGTCAGATCATATTCATGTTCATACACAAGAGCAAGCGCCTCGTCTCCGTCCGCCGCCCAGGTAAATGTGATCTCACTCTCTTTCATGTAATCCATGATGCCCTCTGCAATTCCTGTTTCATCTTCCACCAGTAAAATGTTGTAACTCATAACGCTCCCCATTTCCAGAATTCATTTTTAAATCTTTTGATATCTTAGATTCTGAATCTATCATACATGGCAATTATATCCTATTTGTATCCTGTTGTACACAAATGTAATTTTTGCAAAAATAAAAAGGGCTTCCCCTACCTGCCCTGCTCCCCTGGAAATCGTAACGCATTATATTTCCAAAGGAGCAGGGCAGAGGGGGAAGCCCTTTTTATTTTTATTATCATTTTGCTACTACAAATTCTGTTTCATCCAGATCTTCGGAAGCTAAGATATCAAGCAAACGAAACGCTGGTCCGGTTGGGTGTGTTCTGCCACACTCCCATGCCTCTACTGTTTTCTTCGAAACACCCATATAAGATGCAAAAACTCCCTGTGTCATTCCTGCCCGCATCCTGATCTCACGAATTTCTGTATTTGAATATTCTTTCACTGGCATTATCATATATGTTTTTACGCGAGCTTTTCCCTGTCCTTTTTCATACTCTATTGCTTCTTCCAATCCCTGTTTTAAATCATCAAATAATGAACCCATAGAAATCATCTCCTATTCTTTGCCGTTTCCTCTTTCAAAGATTTTACCAACTTCTTAAGTACATTTTTTTCTTCATTTGTCAGATTTTCCTGACTTTTCTTTTCAAATGCAGTTATTAGATAGGTAACTTCATATTCTGCAAAATCCGTATAACATACACGAACACTACCACTCTTTCCTCTATTTTCTAATGGGAACCGTACCTTACGTATTCCACCAGTTCCTTCCATTACCGGTCCTGATTCTGGATTTTTTAATAGCATAATTTGCAATGCTCGTAACTCATCTTCCCCAAGCCCTATTTCTTTCCACCGTTTTGTAAATAATGGTATTTCAATAAATGTTCTTATCATTCGTTAATTCATCCCTCCTTTTTCCTAAATAGTATACCCTATTTTGTAGGGTGTCAATCTTTTTATTTAATCTGTTTTGTCTAATATCCTATTTTACACGATCACAAATTATTCAAAATAAAAGGAGCATCCCTTTACCGAATATATCCAGTAAAGAGATGCTCTATTATTTTATAAAATCTCATCCAAATAGTCTAATAGCTCCGGTAATGTCTTTCTTCCAAATGCTACATGTTCATCGTTCACAACAAGGCACGGTACGCTCATAACCTTATAGCGTTTCTGATAAGATGGATATAGCATCACATCGTAAATCTCTGCTGTAACCTGTGGATTTTCTGCGGCTATTTTCTGTGCCGCGGTGACAAGATCCGGACACATGGAACAGGCAAGTGTTACAAGAATCTTGATATTAAGCGGCTTTTTGATCGCATGAATACGCTCCATTATCTGTGCATCCACTTCTTGTCCCGGTCCGGCAGCATTATACAATCCAATCACAAAAGAAGTGAATTCATGTCCACCCGGTACACCATGGAAGCCAAGCCCGGTATCACTTCCGTCTTCTCCCAAAATCCTGACAAATGGTCGTTCGTTTGCCGGAACAGAATCCCCGTCTGCCCCTTCCTCTGCTACGATTACACTGAGCTTTTCGGTTCGTCTGCTCATAGCTTCCATATATTGTTTTAGCTGCACTGACTCCTGCTTCTGATTCAGATATAATTTCAGGATCAGCGGATGCGCCATGCGGTCAAAGACCTCATCTAACTGCTTTTCCGTCTCTTCATCAAAGAACTCGTCCGACAATGAATCTTCTGCTTCCGGCTGTTTCTGTTGTCCAGTTTTATGCATTTCATATCCGGTATTTTCAGCGACCACAGGCTGCATTCCTTCACGCTTTTTCTCCTGTGTAACATTCTTCTCCTTTGATTGTTTATTTTCCCGCAAATTCCGTGATGGCTTTGCTCCATTCTTTTTCTGCATGGCTGCCACATACCGTTCAAGCTCTGTCGCTGCAACTGCACCATCACCGACTGCCGTCACTACCTGACGAAGATTTTTCTGGCAGACATCGCCAGCCGCATAAACACCCGATATACTGGTCTGTCTGGAAGCATCCGTAATTACATATCCCTTTTCATCAATCTCTGCTTTTCCCTGCAGCAACGAAGTCTCCGGCTCGTATCCGGCAAATACGAAAATACCAAACGTATCTCCTTTTGGCGCATGATATACACTTTCTTCTCCTGTTTTCACATTTTTATACACCAGTGTTGTCAGGACATCTTCACCCTCCGCGCGGACGATCTCAGTACTGGTAAGCACCGTAATTTTTTCATTTGCTCTGGCTTTATCCGCTGATGATTTGGAGCAGGAAAAATCTTCGCCCCGGATCAATATCGTCACATGACTGGCATACTTGGTAAGGAATACACTTTCCTCCGCAGCGGCATAACCTCCACCCACAACAAAGATCTCCTTCCCGGTGAAGAACTCTCCATCACAGGTCGCGCAATAAGCTACGCCCCGTCCTTTAAACCGTTCCTCACCCTCAAATCCGATCATTCTCGGATGCGCTCCGGTTGCAAGAAGAATTCCATAACAGGAAAAGTCACCTTTACTTGTATGCACAGTTTTATATTCTCCATCTACATCCAACTTTTCAACCTCTGCCATCAGGAATTCTGCACCAAAATTCTCTGCCTGTCTGTACATAGCCGCAGTCAGGGATTTCCCATCTGTTTTCTCAATTCCCGGATAGTTCACCACTTCTTCTGTGATTGTGATCTGTCCGCCAATCTTCTCTTTCTCGATAACAAGCACCCGGTAACAGGCTCTCGCCAGATAAATGGCTGCTGTCAGTCCCGCCGGCCCTGCACCTGCGATCACCACGTCATACATATTTTCATTCTTCATTCTTATAATCTCCCTACAAGATCCAGACTTGGGCGCAGGGTCGCATCTCCCGGCTGCCATTTGGCTGGACAGACCTCATCCCCATGCTCCGCAACAAACTGACATGCCTGCAATTTACGAAACAGTTCATCTGCATTTCGTCCAACATTTCCTGCACTGACTTCATAGGAAACAATTCGTCCTTCCGGGTTGATGATGAAGCTGCCACGTTCTGCCATCCCATCTGATTCGATCATCACCTCAAAATCTTCACATAATTCATGATTTGGATCTGCCAGCATCGGAAATGTGATCTTTCCAATCTTTTCCGATGTATCATGCCATGCCTTGTGCACAAAATGCGTATCTGTTGATATGGAATAAACTTCGCAGCCGGCAGCTTTAAAATCCTCATATTTATCCTGCAGATCTGACAGCTCCGTTGGACAGACAAATGTAAAATCAGCCGGATAGAAGAAAAACACACTCCACTCGCCTAATATGTCATCTCGGGTTACCGTTTTAAATTCACCATTTTGATATGCTTGCACAAAAAAATCGCTTACTTCTCTGTTAATCATCGACATTGTTTAATCTCCTTTATCAAACATTATTTCTGATTAATATTACCTGTAAGCGATTTTTTATACTGTTAAACCTTCTTCACATCTTCTGCAATCTGTTCTGCTGTCAGATGATTTTCTTTTAATACTTCATTTACATCGTAGCGGTCATAGAAGAATTTCTTTAAACCGTAATTCAGAACCTTCATATCAGAATCACCATAGAAGCCGGCGATTCTCTGACCGAAGCCACCTTCCAGATAACCGTCCTCTAACGTGATCACGATATCGTGATCTTTCTTCAGATCATTCAGAAGTCCATTATCCATACCGGAAACATACAGTGGGTTAATGATGGTTGGCGTAACTCCTGTCTGCTCCTCGATCAGTGCTGCTGCATCTGTTCCAAGCTGATAGAAAGTACCTGCACCGATAACGGCAATCTTGCTTCCCTTTTGGGTTACTTCGTATTTATTTAACTGGCTGAAATCCTTTGTTACAGCTTTTCTGTCCGATACCATCGCAGCTCCCGGAAGCTTGATCGCAACCGGATGCTCTGTCTGCTCTACGCTCCAGTCAAGCATTGCCAGATATTCCTCTTTGGTTGTCGGTGCCAGATACACAAGCCCCGGAATACTTGTAAGCATCGGAATATCCTGTAAGCCAAGATGTGTTACATCATTCATTCCATATACAGATCCCGCAAATACAACGATCGTTGCAGGGTTGTTATTGATGCACAGATCCTGTGTCAGCTGATCATATGTCCGCTGGATAAATGAACTGTATACACCATATACAGGCTTGCCGCCATTTGCCGCAATACCGGATGCCAGTGCAACCGCTGTCTCCTCTGCGATACCGACATCAATAAACTGACTGCCTGCTTCTTTTCTCTTATCTTCTGTAAATCCCATAACAGTAGGTGTTGCAGATGTGATCGTAACTACAGATGGATCTTCCTTCATTTTCTTTAAGAGATAATCTCTGGTTACGTCGGAATAATCTTCTCCGTCAAATTCCATCAAAGAATTTCCTGTTTCAAGGTCAAATGGCATACACCAATGCCACTGTTCCTTATTCTGTTCTGCCGGTGCATAGCCTTTTCCTTTTAAAGTTTTAATATGCACAACAACCGGTTTCTTACTGTCTTTTACAGATTCAAATGCTGCGATCAATGCAGCAATATCATTTCCTTTATCTACATATACATAATCAAGTCCCATTGCACGGAACAGATTACATTCTGCCTGCCCGTTTGTCTCACGAAGCAGTTTTAAATTCTGATACAAACCACCATGATTCTCAGCGATCGACATGTCATTATCATTTACAACAATGATCAGATTGCCACCAAGCTCAGCCGCATAGTCAAGGCCTTCCAATGCCTCGCCACCGCTTAATGAACCATCACCGATCACAGCGATCACGTTGCCGTCTTCCTTTTTCAAATCTCTGGCTTTCGCAAGGCCACAAGCAAGGCTGACAGATGTAGATGTATGTCCGATCTCAAAGAAATCATGCTCACTTTCTTTTGGATTTGTATATCCGGATACATCATCGTAATGTTCTTCGTAGAGATAAGCATCCTTTCTGCCTGTCAGCATCTTATGCGGATAGCTCTGGTGGGATACATCATATACGATCTTGTCCTTTGGTGACTCAAATACATAATGCATCGCAATCGTTGCTTCTACCATACCAAAATTCGGTCCAAAATGTCCGCCGTGCTTGCTTGCACGAACCAGCAATGCCTGTCGCATCTCTGCTGCCATCGCCGTCATTTCTTCTATATTCAATTTCTTTACATCTTCCGGTCCGTTAATCTGTTCAATATACATAATGTTCTAACAATCCTCCTTATTCCATGACAATACACCTGTCTGTACCGCTTTCTCATAGCGCGATACCTTATAGGCAAGCCGCTTCATGGTTGCCTCGATCTGTTCTTTCTGTTCCTGTAATGCGTCATACTGTTCCTGCAATAGCTGCCGTCTTGCTTCAAACGTCGTATCTCCCATCTGATACAGTTTCACATATTCAATCAATGCCTCGATCGGGACGCCGGCATTCCGCATACAAACTGCATTTTCTACCCAGCCAAGATCCGATTCCTGATAATCTCTGTTTCCACTCGAAGTTCTTGTAACCGGTGGAATCAGCCCTACACGCTCATAATACCGAAGGGTATCCTGTGAGATACCAAATTTCTCACTTACTTCCTTGATCGTCATCTGCGCCACCATCCTTCATTTGACTTTTCCTTACTATAGCACTTGGAGTTCGCTCAAAGTCAAGACTTTTTTACCGGCTTATAAAATCCGCCGTCAGCGCCATGATTTTTTCCAGATTCTTCAGATTCTTCCATACATCGGCTGTCTCTAAGGAATGATTTGCTTTCTCTATCACATGAACCGGAATCCCTGCTTTTTGGCACCGATCTGTAATTGCAGCGGTGCTCTCCACCCACGGATCTGCCGTTCCTGTAAATGCTATCGCTCTCCCCGACAGATCAGATGCGCAATTGTCAAATGTCGCCTCAAGCGGAGTATACAGCACATGCCTGCATGGTATCTTATGTCGTTCTGCGTAAGTAGTCGCAATGATCGTTCCTACACTTTTTGATAAGAATAAAATGCTGTCATACCCGGAAAAATCTATATCTTTTAATATTTCCTCTGTCTGTCCGTACAGGTCTTCAAATGCTGCCTGCATTTTTACCGGATCGCCTTTGACGTTTCCGATCCGATTCACATATTCTACGTTCTTATATTCTTTATATCCTACGGATTCTGCTACGCGCCTGCCATAATATAACAGTGGCTTGTCGCAGTGATAGCCGATTCCCGGAAAACATACTACCAGCTTCATCTTCATACCTCCTGTTTTTTCGCTAAATCGTCTATTTAACCACTACTCTTGTGATAAAACATGGCACGGGAATTTAGCGGTTACCAGTGTATTTAGCAAATACGCTCCGCTTTCTATTCGTCACACCCGCTTATCCGCTCATGCTCTTTGTGCAACTCGCCCTTCGGGCTCAAACAGCACACCGCATTCGCTGCTAGTGTGTTCCTCATTTACGAAATGCTCGCTATAATTCAGCTAAACACACTGGTAACCGCTAATTCCCGTGCCATGTTTTATTATAAACACTATCTGCTTAAATAGACGATTTATTTGTTTTTATCTTGAACTGATTTTATCCAGTTATAAACTAACATTTAATTAAACATACGCGTTTTGACAAAGATTGTCAATTCAATAGTATTTTAAGGACAGCTCTTACTTTTAAAAAATAATTATCCAATATCATATAGAGAATTTCCTGATTATATTGTTTCTATTATATACCTCTCTATAACGCAAAAACTGTGGTGGGAGGATATCTGTATATCTTCCCATCCACAGTTTTTCAATGAATATTATTTTTACGATTTAGAATTATTATTTATTTTACGTTTATTGTTTTTTATTTGAATATTATTTTATGCTTCCTTTTCAGCAGTCTTCTCATGCTTCATAAGAACAAGTTTTCTGATACATGTAATTGCTACAATGATACCAAGTACGATAAGGAATACTGCAACAATGAGCTGAAGTCCTTCAACAAGGAATGTAGCGGTTCCGGCCTGGAACTTCTGGATATTTCCGATTACGTTGAGAACGATAGCTGTAAATGTTACAGCAAGCATTATAAGCATTGGTGGATAAAGCATTGCATGCTTTCTGCTTGTTGCCTTGAGGAATACTGCTACACCAATCAGTACAAGTGCTGCAAGCATCTGGTTTGCTGATCCGAAGAGTGGCCATACATTTGAATATCCACCCTTGCAGAGAAGGTAACCAAAGAACAATGTTATAACTGTAGCTAAATACTTATTTGTAAGAATCTTCTGCCATACAGGCATCTGAGATGGATCTGTAGTATCTCCCATGAACAGCTCCTGGAATGACATACGTCCGATACGTGCGACTGAATCAAGTGATGTAAGAGCAAGTGCTGATACACACATGGTCATGAATACATTCGCTACTGAATTTGGAAGTCCGAACTTCTCAAGGAAACCTGCGATACCCTGTGAGAAGATCTGGAATGGTGTAAGTCCTTCCGGTGCTTTTCCTCCAACTGCTACTGCACCAACTACGATCAATGAGATAACACCGAGGAGTGTCTCAAGGATCATTGCGCCATAACCTACAAATAACATATCTTTTTCATTTCTGATCGTCTTTGATGATGTTCCTGATGAAACAAGGCTGTGGAAACCGGAAACCGCACCACAGGCGATTGTTACAAACAGTGTTGGGAACAGATAACTCTTAGCACCTGTTGACGATACAACTGTGAAACCATTGAAAGCGTTCAGTCCCATATCCGGATGTCCAACCAGAACACCGACAAATGCTCCAACCAACATACCAACAAGCATGAATGTTGTCATGTAATCTCTTGGCTGCATAAGTAACCACATAGGAAGTACGGATGCAAGGAACAGATATGCCATGATAACGTAGTTCCACTGGTTACCGTTTAAGTACCAAGGAAGCTTCATACCTACTGCAAACATTGCAACGATGAGGACGATAGCTACGATTGCTTTCACCCACTCCTTCATATTCTTGCAAGTCTTCATAACAACACCGAGCACCATAGCGACAACAATGAATAACATAGATACTGTAGCGGCTGCTGCGCCGTTAAAGTTCTTTGTTACTGCTCCGTCAGCACCTGTTGTAAATCCGTTAAATGTTGATGAAACCATAGATGTAAAGGCTGCAATAACAAGAAGTGTAAAGAGCCAGCAGAACAGTGAGAAGAATCTTCTTCCTGCCTTGCCTATGTACTTCTCAATAACAAGTCCGATGGACTTACCCTCATTTTTAACGGATGCATACAGAGAACCGAAATCCTGTACTGCACCGAAGAATACGCCTCCGACAAGCAGCCAGAGTAAAACCGGTACCCATCCAAACATTGCCGCAATGATTGGTCCCTGTACAGGTCCCGCACCTGCGATGGATGAAAACTGATGTGCAAATACTGTAAGCTTTGATGATGGTACATAATCCTTTCCATCTTCATTTGCAACGGCCGGGGTCTTTGCATTTGCATCTATGCCCCATTTCTTAGCAAGCCATCTTCCGTAACCTAAATAGCCAGCTCCTAAAACTACTACTGCGATAAGAATAATTACCAAACTATTCATATCATTCTCCTTCCTTCCGCCATGTGGCAGATACTTGATTATAGTATGTTCACAAAGAGTTTATACAAAAACATATCTTTTATAGGACAACCTTTCCTATAAATTAAAAAAAGCTTTCGTCTTCATGTAATTTCATAAAGACGAAAGCCTTTAAACTTCCGCGTTACCACTTTATTTGCCATTCAAAAAAATGACCACTCAACCTCATCTCATAAGCTCACACTGTAGAAATAAGTTTCTTTGTAACGGTAGAAAACCGGTGACACCTAATGTCCATATCTGGAATTCAGTGCACTGCTCGCAGAGGATAATCACTAAAAACATACACCGTCTCACACCACCCGGCGGCTCTCTGAAATACTCCTTTTTTAATGATCGTATTCTGTTCGTTGCATTTGCTCTTTGTTAACTGCTAATTTAGCACTCTGTTTTTTTGTTGTCAAGAGCGATTTTAAATTTTTTTGACTTTTTCTGAATGATTTTTCCCTATTCTTTACCATCCCAACAATAAGTACACAGCTTGCACTTATCGATTCCAACGGATTCCAGCATATCGTCCAAGCGATTGAAACGCAATGATGTAAAGTTCAGTTCCTTACGGATCTCCTCAACCATTGTTTCGTATTTCTCAGATTCCGGATCTGCATACTCCTGTAATACCTCATCGGTTACATTTCCATTCTCCAGACGATCGATCACACGACGGGTGATCAGATCCATTTCTGATGATGAACGAGAGAAATTCAGATATTTACATCCATATAATAACGGAGGGCATGCCGGACGGATATGTACTTCCTTCGCACCACTCTCATATAAGAATTCAGTTGTTTCACGAAGCTGGGTTCCTCGTACGATCGAGTCATCGATCAGAAGAAGGCTCTTATCACGGATCAGTTCATCCACTGCTAACAGCTTCATCTTAGCGATCAGATTTCTCTTACTCTGGATCGTTGGCATGAAGGAACGTGGCCAGGTCGGTGTATATTTGATAAATGGTCTGGAAAATGGGATTCCGGATTCATTTGCATAGCCGATTGCATGAGCAATACCGGAATCCGGTACCCCGGCTACAATATCCGGCTTTACGTTATCACGCTTCGCCATTGCCTTACCACAATTATACCGCATCTGCTCTACACTTGTGCCCTCATAGGAACTGGATGGATAACCATAATATACCCAGAGGAAGGTACAGATCTTCATTTCTTTATTCGGATTGACCAGCGTGATACAGTTCTTGTCTGTCACGACAGCGATCTCTCCCGGTCCAAGTTCCTTATAGTCCTTATATCCAAGATTTTTATATGCAAAATTCTCAAAGGTTATACAATAGGCATCTTCTTTCTTACCGATAACAACCGGTGTTCTGCCGTATTTGTCACGGGCTGCATAGATTCCCGCCTGATTCATCAACAGAATGGATACAGAACCATCGATAGAATCAAGCGCAAACTGAATTCCTTCGATCAGATTTTCCTTCTGATTGATCAGTGCTGCGATCAACTCCGTTGCATTGATATCGCCGCCGCTCATTTCTAAGAAGTGAGAATGTCCATTCTCGAACAGCTTCTTTGTAAGTTCACCTATGTTATTAATCTTACTGACTGTTGTAAGTGCATAAGTGCCATGATGAGAACGTACGATCAATGGCTGCGGTTCGTAATCGGAGATACATCCGATTCCCATATGACCACTCATTTCCTGAACATCTTTGTCAAATTTTGTACGAAATGGTGCATTCTCAATATTGTGGATCGCACGATTAAATCCGTCTTCTCCGTATACTGCCATTCCGCCTCGTCTTGTTCCCAGATGTGAATGGTAGTCGATACCAAAGAACAAATCAAATACACAATCCTGCTTTGATGCTACGCCAAAAAATCCGCCCATTGCCTTTTCCTCTCTTTTCTAAAACTCTCATGACATTCCTCAACAAATGCTTCCATAACGAGATGTATCCATATATATTCTTTATTTCACAGAACACTTGCGTTCTATTTTTACGCAACGGTACTAAGCTCTCTGCTAATCGCAGATCGCTAAGGACCGGCGTAAAAAGAGGTCTGTTACATAAAAATATATATGTCTACATCTCTGTTTTCTAGTACAATCTCATATCTCTTTGTCAATTCATATCAATATTTTCTTCAGTGATAATTCTTCGTTTTTTTACAAAACCTTTTTTATTTTATAGGATGTACTTACATAAATCAATAATTTCTATCAAAAAACGTAATAAAAAAAGAACAAGATCATACACTTATCGGGCTGCAAACAGCTTGCGAAAATATGTATAATGTTGTTCTTTTTCTATAGATGTCAATATTATTCTTTAGCTATATGCAGCATGCTGCATTATGATCAGCCTCTGACGGTTTTTGTGACGGCAAGGCGGAGGACTCTGGTGGTTTCTTCGGCGGCGCACAACTTATCCGCCCATGTTACGATCCAGCTCTCCCGGAACTTTGGAGGTGTTATGTTGAGTGGGAACATATGCTTTCGGATGATATCCCGCTCAATGAAGTTCAAATTGAAATCCCGTCTGGCATTATGCAAGGCTCGTTCTGCATGAAAAAAACCATGCAGCCGATGTCCGCCATCCTTCTCATGCCAGTCATACAAGAAATAATCATGAAGCAGTGCTCCACGCACCAGCGACCGTTCATCAATATATGCGGAACATTTCTCTGCAAGCTCCAGACTTTTCTCCGCCACCCGCAGGGAATGATCGTAACAGGTTATTGAACCATGTTGCACAAATGTTTTTTCTTTCTGCATACCCTCTGATGCCAGGATATCCGCACCATATTTATATATTTTTTCTTCGATACGATTCGCTTCCATTTTGGATTCTCCTGAATTCCCTAATCTCTATCTCTTACATCATTCAACTACTACCAGCTATTTTCCAATTCCTTGCTTTTTTCTCAAACCGGCTATTTATTCTTACCCATGATAGCACAATTTATACGTGGTAAACTATTACTTTTTCTTAATGTTCTTTTTATTTTTCTTGATTCATTTTTACCGATAATTCCGGAACAACAACCTTGATCACATTCACCAATTTTGTCATTGGTTCTGTAATGATAAAATCTCTTCCCAGCTGACTCTTCATTATAAGCTCCAGTCCCATAACCTTCTCATCAACATCGGTCAGAATGCTGGCAGTTCCTTCACCCATCACGCAAGCATAATATGCCCCATATTCACATGGAACTTCACCACCACTGGTCAGTACCATATCTGTATCAATCTCGATAAATACATTTGGATTAGCTGCGATCACGTCATATTTGCGTCCTTCCGTTGCGCCATGCATATATAACGTAAGTCCTCCATCCTTATAAATATATCCATAATACAATGGAACAATGTATGCCTTTCCTTCATCCACCATCCCAAGATGAACCACGCCTGCTTTCTTTATGATCTGCTCGATCTTCACCGGATCTGTAACTTCACATTTTTGCCTTCTCATTGGTCTGTTCATTATGTTCTCCTTTCAGCCACATTGGGCTTAAATTATTATTAAAGACTTATTTCCCATCCCTCAATCATCAACAATAGACTTATGAATAGGGCGTACTTTCCTATAAAGTAAAAAAAGCAGAGAATTCGCACATCGTCGAACCTCTCTGCTCTTTTTCCATTATATACCAGCTTTGTGTTATCTGACAAGTGAACATTTATAATTATTTAAAGTTGCATACAGAATTAACATTCCCCCTCTTTTATGTCAACACACAACCCGGCAAACATAGTGACTGCGGTTTCAAGTATGGAATCGGGAAATTCGAAATGTTCCGTATGAAGCTGAGCATAATCCTCTCCGTCACCAATGCCGAAAAATGCTCCCTTTGTCTCCTGCAAATACCAACCGAAGTCCTCCGACCAGCGCATCGGTTCAGGCAGCTCCATATATGGAATCTGCTGAGAAGCCGCACACGCCCGGATCTTCTGCACCTGTTCCGCATGATTATCCGTAGATGGAAACCGTTCAATCTCCTTTATCGAAAGTTCCAGAGCTTCCTTCTGTGCCATAACTTCTGCCAGCTTACGAATCTCTGCCAGATAATCATGAAATACCTGTTCGCCTTCACCTCGAACGGTAAGTCTCAGATATCCGTCCGATGCCGCTACACCATAGTTCTCACTTCCAAGTTCCATCCCGATCAAAGTCATGCGGACAAATCCTTTTGTCTCATTAAACTGCTCTGTCAGTTCTTCAATCTGAAGCAAGAGTCCGGCAAGTGCATATCCGGGATTTCTGCCAGCTTCCGGATATGCTGCGTGGCTCGGCGTTCCTGTCATGTGGATCTCTAAGCCCGTTGAAGCACATGCAAATGTTCCATCCTTCACAAGTACCGTTCCAAGCGACTTCCCCGGTATATTATGAAAGCCATAGATTTCTCCGATATGCTTTTCTTTGATCAGGCTTCTGCAAAGCTCTGCGCCCTTTCCAATCTCCTCCGCCGGTTGGAAGATCAGATATACATCCTGTGTCAACGGATCTTTTCTGCTGTCCAGATACAAGCCAAGTCCACATAGCACACTGCTGTGTCCATCATGTCCACAGAAATGTCCCGGCTTTCCATCCTTGCCACATACCGCATCCATATCTGCCCGGAATGCAATCGGTGGCTTATATTCCGTCATTTGCTCTGGTATTTCCGCAGCCACTTCACTCACATGGAATGTTTTATCATTTTCTGTGGTTACCCGATCATATGCTCTTTTCACCGCATAAAACCATGCCCCACAATCTACGATCTCTAATGCTGTATGCGATTTTAAGAAATCCATCAGCAACTGTTTTGTCTTTACTTCCTGCATGGAATGCTCCGGGATCCGGTGGAGCTGCTTTCGCAGTTCCATTATTTGCTCTATAATCTGTTTATCTATATATTGCTCTCTCTTATCCATATCGTCAGCCCTCTATTCCCATAAATCTTCATCGTTTCATCGTTACTTCATAAGTATTTGTGCAGCAAATACCGCAGCAACACTTAATATCACACTTAATCCTATATAAAGTATCGTAAATCCGTAATTCCCGCTCTGTATTAATTGATCTGTTTCCAGTGCAAATGTAGAAAACGTCGTAAATCCACCACACACTCCCGTCTTTAATGTCAAAACCAGAAGTGGTGATACCTGATACTTTTCTGCCGACACAGAAATTAAGCCAATAACAAATGCTCCTATTACATTAATCAATAATGTTTTTATCGGAAAGTTGTTTTGTGCTCCCACCGGTATTAAACCAATCAAATATCGAAGAATTGCACCTATGCCGCCTCCAACGCCAACTAACAAACATTTTACCATTTTATCTTTTCTCTCTTTCTGTCATTTCATACCTACACTATCAAATGATAAAACAATACAAATTTTATGCAAGTATAATTTTGTATTTTTGTAACCTTTAAACCGGATGAATTGTGTTATTATTGAAAGGCCTTTTAACACAAGAAAAGAGGATGTGACTATGCGATTACCAACACAAACTGTTATACAAATGTATCAGGACAATCTGTTCCGCATTGCATTTTCCATTTGTCAGAACCGGGAGGATGCCGAAGATGTTGTTCAGGAAACATTTCTACGCTATCATTCAGGTGCCGTGGATTTTAACGATGAAATGCATATCCGGGCATGGCTGATCCGGGTTACGATCAATCAGTCAAAAAATATGCTTCGCACCTTCTGGCACAGGAACCGGACATCATTGGAAGATTATATGGAACAACTGAATTTTTCTGATACTGAAAGCCAGGAATTATTTGAAACAGTCATGAAGCTGCCAGAAAAATACCGGACAGTGATCCATCTGTTTTATTATGAAGACTATTCCATTAAGGAAATTGCAGACATTCTAAAGATCAGCGAAAGCAACGTAAAGGTCCGGTTAAACCGCGGACGTACCGTGCTTCGCGACACCCTAAAGGAGGCTTGGGACTATGAACAATCAGAATAAAGAACGCTATAAGAAAACATTTGACATGATCCACTCAGATGCAGTCATCAACATCACCCCGGAACGCTCAAAGAAGCTGCGGATCCACACGATCACACGCAGACTTTCCTACGCAGTTGCCGGACTGGCAGCCATCTTCTGTCTGTCAAATGGCATCTGTCTGGCAGCAACCGGAAGCACCTGGGTGCATAAGGTATTCTCTACTGCAAATGGTACGAAGGTCGAATACGATGCAGAAGACGCTACCATGTCTTTCCGTATCGAATCAACCGATCAAACCTATGTCACCACGAAAGCCGGAAGACTGTATTTCACCCTGAACGGACAGCAGACCGATATCACAGACAAATGCAGTACAGATACCTACTTCCGATATGATTACACGGATGCCGATCATATCACACATGTGATCGTCATAGGCGGAACTGCCGATGATTATGGCTATGCCGAATATCTGTTTGATGCAGATGGTACTTATATCTTCAACAACATGAATGTATCTTCCGATACTCCGGCATGGTTTGTAAATGCGGAAAAAGATCTCGGTGTAGATGCGGAATCCTTATCAGATGAAGCTGCCACCTATTCCGTGACCGAAGAATAAAAATTTTTAAAATAATTCCATAAATCCTCCATTTTCTTTCGTATGTAAATTAAAGAAGCAAATAAACCGGACATTGATAAGACTATATATTTTTTTGAATATTCTTATTCACTGATATATGTTAGTATTATTCATATCTGACCACGAAAGAAATGGAGGATTATTTATGAATAAAAAGATAATCAGCTTATTACTTGGTGCATGTCTGTGCACAAGTCTTGCAGGATGCGGAAACGCAGATAATAATGGCGGCAGCGTCACCAAACAAAAACTTTTAGCATCAAAAGAACTCGGAAGTGACATCGCAGTCGGAGCAAAACCGGCGCCCGTCGATTCCTATGAGGAACTTAAAAACGGTGTCAACAATTTTGCATTTGACTTGTATGATGCACTTCCAAAAGACAGCAACTGTTTTTATTCCCCTTACAGTATTTCCAGCGCACTGTCCATGCTCGATCAGGGTGCCGGGGGCGAAACGAAAACGGAACTGGAATCAACACTTGGCATCAAAGATCTTTCAACCTGGAATACGGAAATGCAAAGCTATCTGAACAAAGACTGGTCCAAGCAGACATATGTAAATACTGCAAATTCCATCTGGATGACCACCGGAAAAGACTGGGCGGCTAATATCTCAGATGATTTTCTGCTTCCGGCCAAGACCTATTACCATGGTGAGATATATGAAGCCGATTTTACGGATCATGCCGATCAGGTTGTGAAGGATGTAAACAACTGGGTAAATGAACATACAAATCAGATGATCCCATCCATCATGAATGAACTTTCGACAAATACTGTTATGATGCTCATTAATGCGGTTTACTTTGAAGGAAAATGGCAGACACCATTTACAGAGGATAACACATACGATGATACTTTTCACGGAACAAACGGAGATTCTACCGTACCAATGATGCATCTGTACGATGAACGATTCTCTTATGCGGATAGCGGATCGATAAAAGGAATCGTACTTCCTTACGATGGTGATTCTGTTGTAATGAAAGTATTCCTTCCATCTAAAGAAGGCGATACGATCACCAACCTGTTCGATGCTTTAAGCAGTGATGAGAAACAGGCACTTATCGACTCTCTGGATAATGCTGATTCTCCTGAGATAGAGACCATTCAGCTTCCAAAATTCACAGATGAACAGAGTATCAACGGTCTGGATGATATCCTGAACAGACTTGGAATCCGGTCTGCATATGCTTTTGCTGATTTCTCAAAGATCGCAGATGGCATCGCGGTATCTTCCGTTTCTCACAAAGCAAAAGTGATCGTTGATGAAAACGGAACAAAGGCTGCCGCGGAGACGGATATCATAATAAAGGAAACTGCTATGATGCCACCGGAAGAAACCTATAACTTCATCGTTGACCAGCCATTTGTCTATGTCATTGAAGATCAGGATACCGGAATGATCCTGTTCATGGGACGGGTAAATGATCTGTAAGATCCAATTCCATATTGATTTTCAATAATCTCTGTGCTATCGTAATAAGAAATAAATACAGACACATGCAACGGAGCAATTCAGAAAATGAGTTGCTCCGTTTTTTGTTTTATCAAATATAAGACTGAAAAATCTCCTGCCTGCAAGAGATGATTTTTCAAACACGCTATGGATATTTTATTTACGATACAAGGAGGATACAGGAATGGCGAAACTTATTACAAACTCGACCCCAAAGGCTGACGGTTTCCGTATGCCGGGAGAATTTGAAGAACAAAAGCAGATCTTTATGATCTGGCCGGAACGAACCGACAACTGGAGAGCCGGTGCGAAACCGGCACAAAAAACATTTGCAAATGTAGCTGCTGCGATCTCAGAATTCGAACCTGTTACAATGTGCGTATCTGCCGCACAATATGAACATGCAAAAACCATGCTGCCTGCCGGCGTACGGATCATTGAAATGAGCAGCAACGATGCATGGTGCAGAGATATGGGACCATCTTTTCTGATAAATGATAAAGGTGAAACCCGCGCCTGTGACTGGACCTTCAATGCCTGGGGCGGACTGGTCGACGGATTGTATTTTCCATGGGATAAGGATGATCAGATCGCATCCAAAATCTGCGAACTGGAACAGATTGATTCTTACCGAACCGGTGATTTCGTATTAGAGGGCGGCTCTTTTCATGTCGATGGGGAAGGTACACTGATCACCACCGAGATGTGCCTGCTGTCAAAGGGAAGAAATCCTCATCTCACAAAAGCTCAGATCGAGCAGAAATTAAAAGATTATCTAAATGTCGATACGATCATCTGGATCAAGGACGGCATCGATCCCGACGAGACAAATGGACATATCGATGATGTTGCCTGCTTCGTCCGTCCCGGTGAAGTTGCCTGCATCTATACGGATGATCCGACTGACCCATTCTATAAAGAAGCACAGGCCGCTTACCACACCCTGTCAAATGCTGTAGATGCCAAAGGCAGGAAACTGATCGTCCATAAGCTCTGTACAACCAAAGCTCCGGTTTATCTGAAGGGCATGGACACAGTCGATGCAGTTCCCGGAAGCACTCCAAGAAAAAACGGTGACCTTGCGATCGCCTCTTATCTGAATTTTCTGATCGTAAATGGCGGCATCATCCTGCCACAGTACGGTGACGAAAATGACGCTCTTGCAATCCGTCAGGTGCAGTCCATGTTCCCGGAACGTAAGGTTATCGGTGTCCGTACCGAAGAAATCGCTTATGGAGGCGGCAATATCCACTGTATCACCCAGCAGCAGCCGAAAGCATAAACGACGCATGAAACTTTATCTGCAAACATTAAAATCGTATTATAAAAAATAATCGTACAGGAGAATCAAATTCATCCCTGTACGATCTTTTTTTACTTTCTCATCATTGCAAATCTTTCTCTGCAAAGCTCCTGCATCAGCATCGGAACTGTCCAGTTCTGATTGCTTGGTGTCAGAATGGCTTTATACATAACCTTCACCTCAGCATGACGAAGCTCAAACAACATCTTATCCAGCCGTTTTTCTTTCAGATTGCATACCAGAATTAAGCTGTCTGCACGGCTCTTTGCCTGTGCGTTCACCGCCCCTGTCTCTGAAGAATGTCCTGTCACATTTTCCTGTTCCCGACCAGTTCCATCTATCGTATCTGCGGCGTTTTTATAGGCTCCATTTACAAGCTCGCCCAACTTATAATTCGCTGTCACTATTTCTTCCGGTATCCGGTCTACAGTGATCTTCATCCGGCTCGCAATGTTCTGTATCTTGTGATATTCGATGTCATCTACATGTATTAATACTAACTTTTCCATGCCGTCTCCTGTCTACATTTTATTATGGTACACCGATGTTCATTATACCACAACTGCCACATTTCTCCTACTTATCTTCTTCTGCCCAGACTTCTTTTGCCATACGGAATACTGCCCATGCCTTTGGCCATCCACAGTAAAATGCTGCATGTGTAACGATCTCAGCAATTTCTTCCTGCGTGATTCCATTTGCCTTTGCACTCATCAGGTGATAACGAAAAGATTCGTCTGTAAGTCCCTGTGCCATCAATGCAACTACGGTTACAAGAGATCTGTCTCTGAGGGACAGTTTATCTTCTCTGCTCCATACCTCACCAAATAATACATCATCATTTAATTCTGCAAACTTTGGAGCAAATTCTCCAAGCTGTGTTCTTCCTGCTGTCTGCTTTACTGCCATGATAGATCCACCTTTCCTATGCTAACTTATTATATTCTTCATCTGTAATCGGTTCGCACCATTCATTACTGCAATTCTCCCCCGGTACTTCTACTGCGATATGGGAAAACCAGCTATCCTTCTTTGCACCATGCCAGTGCTTTACCTCTGCCGGAATCGTAATTACAGTTCCCGGTACAAGACTGACTGCCTCTTTTCCTTCTTCCTGATACCAGCCCTCTCCGGCTGTGCAGATCAGAAGCTGTCCACCGCCTTTTGTTGCGTGATGGATATGCCAGTTGTTACGGCATCCCGGTTCAAATGTTACATTTGCAAGAAATACTGCTGTCTTATTGGGATCGGTCAGTGGATTCAAAAAGGAATCTCCGATAAAATACTGTGCATATGCCATATTTATATATGAAAAAGGAGCATACCTTTTTCGTACACTCCTATCATACTCTTTGAACCTTACTCCAAGTCAAGAATTTTTTTGTATGAAGTTTTTATGAAGTAAGTATTCTCAGTAGTGAACTACCCATTGTCTAAAGCCAGTGGGATTGCGGTAGCCTTATTTCAACGAACTTAAACGTGATCTGACCGGTATCAGCCAGAAGGTTCTGACCAACAGTCTTCGCTCAATGGATGAAGATGGGCTGATCACCCGACCGGGTGCTCTTGCTTTATCTTTTCTTTGTTGCCTTGGCTGCTTTCTCCAGCTTTCGCTTCTTTGCCTGCTCAGCCATGAATAATTTTCTGAGATTTTCCAGCTTTGCAGCCTCCTCTTTTGCGGTATTCAGATCATCTGTGACCCTGTCCTGTGCGTCCTGACTGTCAAATCTTACAAACTTCTCAAATACGGTTGGATAAGTGAAAGTCTTTTCTATATTCTCACACTGAAATAAAATACGGATGTGTGTACCATCACATTCAACTACATTTCCCTCACCAAATTTTACATGTTTCACTTTTTCGTTTTCAAACATAACCTATCTTCCTCTCTACCTATTGAAAACATCTCCAACTGCCAATATGTGCCCTGTTTCGTCTTGCCGCTACGGCTAAAAAATAACTTTTTTATTTCAGACTTCTATATTATTAATATTACCAAATATTTTCCATAAAATTCCAGTGCAAATTAATTTTCGTAAGAAATTCGTGAAAACCCCACACTCAAGCTTTCAAATTTTGTAAAAAATGTATTCTTGACATTTACCTGGCTATTCAAATATGCAGAAAACCGTCTTAGAAAATAATGCACTTTTTAAGCCTCGCCTGCGCTAATTGCAGAAACTTTCATATCTGTTTTGTTTGGAACTATCCGATATATTACAAAAGCAACAGTTACTATATATTACACTATTATGTAGCAAGCCTTTTTCAACGCCGGTCCTTAGCGAGTTGCCATAGGCAAGGAGCTTAGTACCGCTGCGTTGAAATAGAGTGCAAACGACTTGCGGAATAATAGGTGTAATTATAGTACTAGTTGCTTTTAATATCTTTCATTCTGTTCCAAACAAAACAGATATGGGCTTTTCGCTTATCTTGCGAAGGCTTTTAACAGTTCAGCCACTTCAGTTTCTGTGGATAAGGACAATGCTTTTGCTGCAAGAGCATCTGCATCTGCCTTTGACCATTTGGCAATTGTGCCTCTGGTTCTTAAAACAGAAGTTGCCGATACACTGAACTCTCCCAGTCCAAAGGAGATCAGAAGTGGGATCAGTAACGGATCAGCAGCTGCTTCACCACACATACCTACCATGATGCCTGCTGCATTTCCTGCTTCGATAACATTCTTCATAGAACGAAGAACAGCAGGATTGTATGCGGAATACAGATATGCAACCTTGGCATTTCCTCTATCAACTGCCATTGTATACTGGGTCAGATCATTTGTACCGATACTGAAGAAATCAGCTTCCTTTGCCAGAAGATCTGCGATCAGGCTGGCTGCAGGAGTCTCGATCATAACGCCGACCTGAATATCCTTGTTATATGCGATTTTCTCTGAATCTAACTCCTTCTTAAGTTCCGCTACCAGTTCTTTTACCCGTCGAATCTCATCCACACAGGTAACAAGCGGAACCATGATCTTAATATCGCCAAATGCACTCGCACGAAGCAATGCACGAAGCTGTACCTTGTAGCTGTCCTCATTTTTCAGACAATATCTGACTGCACGGAAACCAAGGAACGGATTGTCTTCTTTTTCCAATCCGAGATACGGGATATCTTTGTCACCGCCGACATCCAGTGTACGGATAATAACTTCTTTACCCTGCATCGTCTCGGCTGCTGCCTTATATGCTTCAAACTGCTCGTCCTCTGTTGGCAAGCTGTCTGTTCCCATGAACAGGAACTCAGTACGGAATAAGCCTACGCCTTCACCATCAGCAGCTACAACACCCTTGGCATCCTCTGGATTGCCGATATTGCCATATAAAGCTACCTTTGTTCCATCAGCAGTTACTGTATCTTTTCCTCTGTAGATCTGAAGCAGTTCCTTCTCTTTCAGGTAATCTGCACGCTTTGTCTCATATTCTGCGATCTCATCCATCGCAGGTTCTAAGATGCAAACGCCTTCGCATCCGTCTACAACTGCCATCATACCATCGGACACCTGATCTACGATACCATCTACACTAAGTACAGCAGGGATCTCAAGTGCTCTTGCAAGAATAGCTGAATGAGAAGTCTTACCGCCAATCTCGGTGATAATACCTGCTACATTTTCCTTTACGATTCCTGCTGTCATGGATGGTGTCAGATCCTTTGCGACGATCACTGTACCTGCCGGAACATCTCCGATATTAATATCCGGCGTACCGGTAAGGATCTTAAGCATACGGACACGGATATCTCCTACGTCAGTTGCTCTCTGTCTGGTCAGTTCATCATCTACCTGGGAGAACATGGATACGAACATATCACATACGCTGTCAACGGCTGCTTCTGCACATTCGCCATTACCGATCAACTCCTTGACCTGATCCTGCATAAATGGATCACTCATCAAAACGATATGTCCTTCTAGGATCTCTGCATTATGTCCTCCAACCTTTTCTTTCATTGCATCTGCCATTTTCTGAGTCTTTTCAACAAAAACTTCCATAGCATTCTCAAATCTCTGAAGTTCAGCATCTGTATCTGTTACTGTATGCTGCTTATATTCCGGTTTGCCATCACTGATGATGACAACCTTTCCGATGCCATAACCGGCTGAGCCGCCTATTCCTTTTAACATATCTTCTACCCCGCTTTCCAGATGAAAGAATGCTGTCTGACTATTCGCCAAGACCGGATTCAACCAACTCTACTGCCTTTGCGAGAGCTGCCTGCTCGTCTTCACCGTCACACTCAATTGTCATCTCTGTTCCACACTTAATACATGCTGCAATGATCAGCATAACGCTCTTTGCGTTGATTCTCTTACCGGCAATATCGATTGTTACGTTACATTTGAACTTTGTCATTTCCTTTGCAAATACTCCTGCCGGTCTCATGTGTAATCCCTGCTCATTAATAACTTTAACTGTCTGTGATACCATAATTATCTTCTCCTTTTTATATCTCTTTTATCATTTATCCGATTCGGACAAACGCATGATCAACATTGTTACTTTTGATTTAATATTTGAAATATCCCTGTTTTATTTATATCCGGCAGGAACAGATTCTTTCTGTTCCCACCGTTATTAAAAAGGATAGGGTTTTTGTTTTTATTTTTCTGCTACATTTTTCTTGATCAGACCGAGCAGTAAACAGGTTACTACAGAACCGATCACCCATGAAAGAATGTAAAATAATGGATGCCCTACTGTTGCAAATACGAAGATTCCTCCGTGTGGTGCCATCAGTGTACATTTGAATGCTGCTGATAATGCTCCTGCTACACCTGCACCAACCAAGGTACATGGGATAACATGAAGCGGATCTGCTGCTGCAAATGGAATCGCACCCTCTGTGATGAAGGAACAACCCATTACAAAGTTAGAAACGGCTGAGCCTCTTTCTGCCTTTGTGAATTTCTTAGGGAACAGCTTACATGCAAGTGCAATTCCCATTGGTGGGACCATACCGCCGATCATTACAGCTGCCATGGAAATGTAGCATGCCTGAACGGCTGCATCACTCTGGGATGCACCGGCTGATACAAGGTCTGCTGCTGTAGAAAGCATTCCCGAGCCGAATACATAAGCTGCCTTGTTGATAGGACCGCCCATGTCGATCGCCATCATTGCTCCGAGGATCAGACCAAGGAGAGCTAACAGATTCTTATCTGCAAGTGATGTAAGCATATTGGAAAGTCCTGTATTTATAAGGCCGATCAATGGATTAAAGATAAATACCATCAATACGCCTACAAGGAAAATACCAACTAACGGATAGATCAATGTTGGCTTGATACCCTCTAATGACTGAGGGAACTTTGAACACATCTTCTTTAATAAAAGTACGATATAACCTGCAAGGAAACCTGCAAGAATACCACCTAAGAAACCGGATACTGTATTACCGGAGCCTTCGCCTACAAAACCGAATTTTGCAATAAAATTCTGGAATGGGGAAAGACTTGCACCTGCCCATATATATTTTGCGATCGCTGCATTACCGGATGAAGCAAGAAGTCCGCCGGTAAATCCAACTGCAAGACCCGGACGATCTGCGATCGAATATGCGATATAACCCGCAAGTACCGGAACCATCAGTCCCATGGACAGATCTCCGACATATTTAAAGAATGCGGAAAGTGGTGTACAGGTACCGAAGTTTGAACCACCGGTTGAACCATATCCACAGATTGTATCGATCAGGAATGCCAGTGCGATCATGATACCGCCACCGATAACGAATGGAAGCATATGGGATACACCGCTCATCAGATGCTTGTAGATCTGACTTCCAACACCGCCTGCGCTTTCTTCCTCTGCTTTCTTTCCACTCTCATGATGCACCGAAACCTTGCCATCGATTACTTTATTGATAAGCTCTTCCGGTTTGTGGATACCATCTGCTACCTTTGTAAAAAGAACTGGCTTGCCGTCAAATCTTGCAGTCTCCACATTCTTATCGGCTGCTACGATAATACCGTCACATTCTTCAATCTCCTTTGCTGTCAGACGATTCTTAACACCGCCGGAGCCATTTGTTTCAACCTTGATCGTAATGCCCATTTCATTTCCTTTTTTCTCAAGGGCTTCCGCTGCCATAAATGTATGTGCGATACCGGTCGGACATGCTGTAACTGCAAGGACTCTATATCCTGTCTTTTCCGGTGCGTTTTCTTTCTTATCTTCTGTTGCTTCTCCAAGTTCATCCGCGAACTTTTCCATCTCATATTTGCTGCAGATATCTAAGAACTGATCTGCATTCTTGGCTGCAAGAAGTTCTGCTCTGAAGTTCTCATCCATCAGCAACATACTGAGTCTTGATAATACTTCCAGATGTACATCTGCGCCCTTTTCCGGTGCTGCGATCATGAAGAACAGGTTTGCAGGCTGTCCATCTAATGAATCATAATCTACACCGTCCGGTACTGTCATAGCTGCAAGTCCCGGCTGCTTAACTGCTGCATTCTTGGAATGAGGAATCGCGATTCCCTCTCCAACTCCGGTCGAACCGGATTCTTCTCTTGCAAGAATTCCTTTCTTGAATTCTGCCTTATCTGTTATATTGCCCGATTTTGCATGAAGATCGATCAGATAATCGATCGCTGCGTCTTTAGAATCTACTTTTACACCAAGGGCAATTCCTTCTTTTTTTAATAACTCCCTTATTCTCATACTCATTCTCCTTTACTCAAATACCGGTTTATCAGGATCTGGTCAGGTCAGTCGGTTCTTCTCCCTTTTCCCCAACTGTTAAAATTGTCCTAAAAGTTTCTCAACCTGGTCTTTTGTTGCAAGTCCTTCTGAAAATGCAGTTGCACTGCCTGTTGCTGCGCCGTACTTTAATGCTTTCTTGTAATCATGCTCTGCAAAATAGCTTGCGATAAATCCTGCCACCATGGAATCTCCGGCTCCTACAGAATTAACAACTTTTCCTTTTGGAACGCCCATTCTGTATGTCTCTCCGGTCTCTGTGAGCAGCATAGATCCGTCTCCTGCCATGGAGATCGCTACGTTTCTTGCTCCAAGTGCCTGTAATCTCTTTGCATATTCTTCAATCTCCTCATCGGAATGAAGTGTTACGCCAAACATTTCTCCAAGCTCGAAGTTATTCGGCTTGATAAGAAACGGATGATACTTGAGAACATTTAACAGGAGATCCTTCGTAGCATCGACTACGATATCAACCTTCTTGCCTGCAAGTCTTGCCATGATCTTCTCGTACACATCAGATGGTAAAGATGGTGGGATCGCTCCTGCCAGAACCAGACAGTCACCGTCTGTTAAACCATCTAATTTCTTATAAAGTTCTTCCAGTTCTGCATCGCTGATATTAGGGCCTTTTCCATTGATCTCTGTTTCTTCTCCGGCTTTCAGCTTAACATTGATTCTGCTAACGCCATCTGAAACCGTGATGAAATCAGCTTTTACACCAAGGGCAGCGACTCCTTCTTCAATCGCTTTTCCGGTAAAGCCTGCAACAAATCCAAGTGCTACAGAATCTACGCCCAGATTCTTAAGGACTGTCGAAACATTGATTCCCTTTCCACCGTAGAACAGGGCTTCTTCTCTGCTTCTGTTTACCGAACCGATTTCCAGTTTTTCCATTCTGACAACATAATCGATTGCCGGATTGAAAGTTACTGTGTAGATCATTCCTTCATTACCTCCTTTATGACTGTTGCATCTGCATACTTATCATTTACAAGTCGGTCGGTGATAATACACGCCTTCTTGATTCCTGCAAATGTAACCGCTGTAACCTTGTCAAACTTCGTGTGATCGGCAAGGACAACACTCGCATAAGATCGGTTGACCGCTTCCATCTTTACAAGTGCTTCTTCTACATCGACTGTCGTGAAACCGTAATCTGTATGTACACCGTTGGTTCCAAGAAAGCATTTTGAGAAATTGAACATCTTCATATTATTTACAGCATCTGCACCTACCGTAGATTCTGTGACCGGCTTTCCGAGTCCTCCGATCATGTATGCCCGAAGTCCTTTGTTCATCAGCCGTTTGATATGTGCAATTCCATTTGTGACAAATGTCGCTCTGGTTGATTCCAGATACTCGATCATCCATCCGGTACTTGTTCCTGCATCTATGAAAATAAAATCGTCATCATTGATCATATTCACCGCATACCGCGCAATTGCTTTCTTTTCTTCCACACAGAGCTGCTCTTTTACACTGACCGCAATCTCATCTGCAATAAACTGGTGTGCAACTGCTGTAGCTCCTCCGTGTACCTTATTCAGTTTTCCCATTTCATCGAGAGCGATAAGATCCCGCCTTATGGTTGATTCTGATGCTCCTGTGCACTCTGTCATTTCTGCAACTGTGATCGTTCCTTTGTTCTTCAGAGCTTCCAGTATCTTGTTATATCTTTCTTCCGTAAGCATATATATAGGTCTCCTTATTATCAAGTCATTTTATTATTTGCAATTCAATTCATATATATGCATTATAACCGATTTTTCGTTCAAAATCAATCATATTCGTTCAACTTGGATTTATATTAACACACATTTCGTTCAGAATCAATCATTAATTTGCATTTTTTTGAAGTTTTTTGAACAAATATGAAAGAAACGGAATTAAAGAAAGCAGGCAGTCTCGTTATAAGACTCCCTGCTGATTGATATATGACATCAGCCAAAGGGTCATAGCTGCGCCTCTTCCAAAAAGGATCTCATTATAAAGTTCTTTTTTGCGTACAAAATTCTAAAATATAAAATGGGACGTCACCATATCATTCCAATTCTTTCTGGAAACGTACAATCATCGGATGCAGCCTGCTCGGTATGGTTATCGTAACTGCATTGCCAGCACAGGCAGCAGTTCAGGCAGCAACTTTAAATGAGCGCACAGTTTCCGCTGTCAGTACATACACAGGCACCAATGCTGCCCTTGCCACAAGTAAAACCGCAGCTATAAACACTGCCACTTCTACTACAAATACAACCACAAATGATGCCACCCTTACCGCAAGCAAGACCACGGCCAAGAAAGCTGCGCTGGATAAAACATCTTTAAAGCTGAAGAAGGGCAAAACTTACCAGTTAAAAACAAAAAATGTAAAGGGAACGGTAACAGTAGTAGAGGGAAACTACAACTCCTCCATTCACTGGTTCCGAACCATTACGAAATCTTCCCTGCAGCAAACAGGCTTTTCAGTAGATACACGGTATTAAGCACAGTTCAAATGCAAATCATTCATTTCAGGGAGATAAGTTTTTATCTCCCTGTTTGACTATACTTATGGAGAAAATCATGAATAATTCTTATATTAATAAAGATGAGATAAATAATAAAATATATGACTACATTGCCGGCTACATAAATTGTTCAACAGATCAATTAAAAGAAGAAGGCACACATTTCGTAAAGAACAAAAAGGCTGCTAAAAATTATGTTAAAATTCTCAGCATCAGAGATACAAATATCATTTCTCTGTCTGAAGAAAAATATGAACTTGGAAAACAACTGTTATCAGGTAAAACTCGAGACGAATTATATGAAGGTAACAACCTTAAAACATTATGTGATATCGAGGGCTTTGAAAATTCACTGGCTTTTGATGCAGAAGGAAATACAAATACAACCATCGTTTTATGTGCAATAAAAGATAACGAAATAATAGCAATTGCGGGTGCTGCTCCCACCGGTAAACTGATGGAAGTTGGAATTGATGTAAAAAAGAACTGGCTTCCCAAGCAGTAGCCATCCGAAGCGGCTATATGCCACTCTGGACGGATTCATTTGGGACACGCTAATCAGCGCACTATAAGTATAAAAAATAACCTCCCAGCCTTGAAGTGAACCCCTTTTATTAGACAAAAAAGGTCTAATAAAAGGGGGTATTTTTAACTCATCATATCAAGGCTAACCGTCTATCGGTGGCACTTTTTATTTATGAACGATAATCACCGTTGATCTTAACGTAATCATAAGTCAGGTCACAGCCCCACGCCTTGGCGGATGCTTCGCCCTGATTCAGATTGACGTTGATATAGATATCATCCTCAGATAATACCTCAGAGGCTTTTTCCTCAGAAAATGGAATACCGGAACCGTTTCTGCATACCTCTACGATACCCTTCTCAGATTCAAGATCTACATCTACTTTATCGATATCGAAATCCGCTTCTGCATATCCGATCGCACAGAGAATACGTCCCCAGTTTGCGTCTTCACCAAACATCGCACATTTGGTCAGTGGGGAACGGATAATGCTCTTTGCAACGATGATCGCTGTATCCTGATCCGGCGCTCCAGATACTGTACATTCCAGCATCTTGCTTGCGCCCTCTCCATCACTTGCGAGCATCATCGTCATACACTCCATAACGATGTACAGTGCTTTCTTGAAAATTGCATAGTCGTCATTTTCTGTTACGATCTCTTCATTTCCTGCAAGTCCGTTTGCCATGACACTTAAAGTATCATTTGTCGATGTATCACCATCTATAGACAGACAATTATAGGTTACCTTTACGATCTCACTCAGAGCCTTCTGGATCATATCGGCTGAGATTTCAACATCCGTTGTGATAAAGTTCAGCGTGGTTGCCATATTCGGATGGATCATACCGCTTCCCTTTGCCATTCCACCAAGACGACAGGTCTTGCCACCAAGTGTGAATTCTACTGCAACCTGCTTATCAACTGTATCTGTCGTCATGATCGCATTTGCAGCCTTATCATTGCCATCGGCACTTAAACCGCCAGCAAGCTCTTTCATGTGCTCTTCAAATGGTTCGATCGGAATGATCTGACCAATCACACCGGTCGATGCATTGATGATCATATCTGCATCGATTCCCAGTGCATCTGCTGCCAGCTCACAGATCCGCTCTGCCTTTTCCACGCCATCCGCATTACAGGTATTTGCATTCTTTGAATTAACGACAACTGCCATGGCTTTGCCGCCTGTTGCCTTCAGATGCTCCTTAGTTACAAGGATCGGCGCACCTTTTACCTTGTTCTGTGTATATACGGCTGCTGCATTACAGACTGTACTGCTGTAAACCATACCCAGATCATTCTTATTCTTATCGGAATTCAGTCCGCAGTTTATACCATTTGCCACAAATCCCTTTGCTGCACAGACACCACCGTCTACATATGTGTATCCTTCGTATGTTTTCTTCTTCATAATCATCCGTAGCCAAATCCTGTCGACTTCCACGTTTCATTCCGCTGCTGCCGGTCAGTGATTCGCCACTGCCTCCTTTTTAAGATATATAAAACTCTGCCTGTATTTCTATTATCTTACTTGCCGATCGCTGCCAGGAACTTGTCCAGTCTTCCGATCGTACGATCCTTGCCGATCACGTTCATGATCGTAGCAAGATCCGGTGAATTCTTCTTACCGGTTATTGCCACACGAACGATCGTGCAGACATCTGTGATCGATCCCTTATAAGCATCCGGATTCTTCTTATACTCCTTGACATTCGGACAATAGCCAAGTTTGTCGCCCATTACCTTCATCTCGGCAAACCAGTTCTCTGCATCTAAGAACAGATCCTTCTTATATTCATTGATGATCTCTGCCATCTGATCTGCATTATACTTCTCATCGACCTCGTAGGAAAGCTTCAGTTCATTCTCCGGCACATAGAGATAGCCGAACATCTCTGCCAGATCTGACCACTTGCCAACATCCTTACGGACTTTATTTCCGGACATCTTCCAGAGGCTGATCGTCTTTAAGAAGCTCTCTTTATCATTTGTGCCAAATTCATACAGCTTCTTATCAAATTCTTTTGCCCATGCCATGATCTTCTCATAGCACTTTTCTTCTGAAAATGTGGAGATCATCTCTTTGCTGACATCATTTAACTTCACCATGTCAAATAATGCACCGGATGCCGGCATCTTCGCAAGTGACAATGTGAAATCATCGATCGTCTTATCAGGATTTGCTGTATGCCATTCCTCATAATTGGAATTGGCGATCGTCATCAGATATTCCAATACGCTCTCGGATGGATAACCCTGCTCCTGATAGAAGCCAACGGCTGCCTCCGGGTCCTTTCTCTTACTAAGCTTTCTCTTGTGCTGATGTTCATTTCCATCCTCATCAACGGATATTTCCATCTTCATGATTGGTGAAATATGTGCATACTCAGGAAGTTCAAATCCGCACAGTTCAAATAACTGCTTATGAAGCGGATAGGATGCAAGCCATTCGTCACCACGAATGACCATATTTGTTCTCATAAAATGATCATCTACTGCATGTGCAAAATGATAGGTTGGAATTCCGTCAGATTTTAACAGCACAACATCCATCATGTTCTCAGGCATCTCGATCTTACCACGGATCGGGTCACTGTAAACAACTGTCTTGCCTGCCTCGCCCGGGCTCTTAAGTCTGACAACATAAGGCTCTCCGGCTGCCAATTTCTCCTCGATCTGCTCGTATGTCAGATTTCTTCCAACTGCATACTCTCCATAATATCCGATATCTACCTTTGCAGCCTCCTGCTTTGCTCTTATCGCATCCAGTTCTTCCGCAGTTGTAAAATCAGGATATGCATATCCCTCCTGCATCAGCTTCTTAACGCAGATCTGATAGATCTCTTTTCTCTCGCTCTGCTTATATGGTGCATATGTGACAGGGCTTCCTTCAAATGGTCCCTCATCAAATCCAAGATCAAACTTGTTTAAGGAATTGATGATCTCCTCCACGCCATTTTCAAGCTCTCTCTTTCTGTCTGTATCTTCTATTCTAAGATAAAACACACCACCGCTCTGCTTTGCAAGTTTTCTTGATATCATAGCAGCATATAAACCACCGATATGCATATATCCGGTTGGGCTTGGCGCAAATCTCGTTACCTTCGCACCCTCCGGCAAGTCTCTCTTTGGAAATCTTGCTTCGAGATCGTCTACCGTTCCTGTTATATCCGGGAATATTAATTCTGCTAATTTGTTATAATCCATCTTATCTGCCACCTCTTATATCAAATCTATTTTTCGTTTCTTACCGCCTGACAGCACCTAATCGGCTGTCAAAACACATATAGTAAAAAATACCACAAACCCCACATTTTGTACAGGTTTTTTCTGTAACATTGATGTCAGAAAGCCTTTCCGAGCGCCAATAATTAAAAATAAAATGAAAGCTATCATTACTATCATAACGTCTTATGCAATAATATGTAATGTAGCTTTCATTTTGTTCAAAAACTCACGAAAGTGTCTTGTGAAATAATATGTGTCGTATATAAAATGGATGGTCTTTATGTACATTTATTACGAAATAAAGACTACACTGAAACGATTTCTACTTCTTACTCGCGATAAAGTAAGTAGCTGTACATGTCAGCGTATTCGTGTTTGCCCTGTTTGATGAAATCAATGGCATCTCTTGGATGCTGGTTCAGCATACCGGTCAGCATGTAAGGTACATCATAGCCCCATACAGCATCACCCTTTTCCTTTAACGGAACCATGTAACGCTCAATGAACTTCAGGATATGGTACAGATTGTACTTTGGATTACGAAGGAAGCCAAGCAGCAATTCCATCGCGCAATTTCCTGCACCTCGTCCCATAGAGCTTACCGTTCCATCTAACATGCTTGCTCCATGTCTCATTGCTTCAACAGTATTTGCATATGCCATCTTCATGTTGTCATGTGCATGAATACCAATCTTCTTACCGTATTTCTCTCCAACTGCCACATATTTCTGTGTCAGTCTCTGGATCTGCTCCGGGTATAAAGAGCCGTAGCTGTCTACAATGTAGATTCCGTCTACATTTGATTTGCCTAACATCTCAAGAGCGATATCGATCTCTGACTCCTGATCCTTTGAGATTGCCATAATGTTACAGGTCGTCTCATATCCCTTTGCATGTGCATCCTCTATCATCTCGATCGCAGCAGGCATGGTGTTGATGTATGTAGCCACACGTATCATGTCAATAACACTGTCTACTCTGTCAATAATATCTGTCTTGTAATCGCATCTTCCGACATCCGCCATAACAGATATCTTCATCTCTGTATTATTCTCTCCGACTATACTGCGAATGGCTTCTTCGTCACAGAACTTCCACTTTCCGAACTTTTCTACATCGAACATCTCCTTGGAAGCCTTGTAGCCGAATTCCATATAATCAACACCAGCCTTCAAATTTGCTTCATAAAGTGCTTTTACAAATTCATCTGTAAAATAAAAATCGTTGACAAGTCCTCCATCTCGAATTGTAGCATCAAGCACCTGAATATCAGGTCTGTACGTGATCATATCTCCGCCTATCATCGCTGTTTCCTCCTAAATCTTTTTTATCACCTGATGAGCCGATCAAACTCTCAGGGTTATCCAACGCTCTTTCTATTTATTTTCTCACTTTAACGCGTTGGCGTGAGTATAGTATAACAGTTTTTTAAAATAATGCAAGCACTTTTTTACTTCAACGCAATAAACTTTTTTTACTTTAAAGTGAAAATTCGAATTTTTTCAAATAAAAAAGCCATCTCCATACCATACATTTAAATCCATGAATATATGTTGGAAATGGCTTTTTTTCGTTTCTTTATGCCCGCTTCAGGCTTCCAACCCGAAGTTCGAATTCATCCAGTGCTTCCTGCTCCGGATTCTCACATTTCAGATAAACCAGATTGATCAGTCTGGTGTGAGGCTCATATTCGTATTTATTGTCAATATCCGCCGGATCAAGTCCCAGTCTGAGCCACAGATGATTCATATGCGCTTTCGTCACAGAATTCTCATACAGCACCTTGATCGGTGTCTCGATACTGTAGCTGTACTCCGTCTTTGCATCCAGATAGACAGGCATGCTGCACACGATATTTCGTGAGCTGTTTCCGATCAGGATATTATAGATACCTTCTTCCGCTACCCACTGATGCAGGTCACTGTCAAATGAAGCAAAGTCGTCTTTTTTCAGAGTAAAGCTGACCTTCTCCTGTTCGCCATATGCCAGCCGGATCTTCTTAAACGCTTTCAATTCCTTTACAGGCTTTGAGATGGATGCATACGGATCACTGATATAGAGCTGAACAACTTCCATACCTTCAGAGAATTCTTCCGGTCCCTGATTGATCACATCCACAGCGATCTTGATCGAATCCGTAAATACCGGCATTTTCTTATTATCTACTTTGCCATCCGGATAAATGATCTCTACCGGAGACTGCTCTCCGATTGCACGCTCATTGCTGATCTCAAAATGACTGTAGGATAATCCATGTCCAAATGGATACAACGGCTCTACCATCTTCTTATCATAATATCTGTATCCGACGTAGATGCCTTCTCCATAATTGACCTGATAGCCGTCACCCGGGAAATTCAGATACGTCGGTGTATCCTGATATTTCTTTGGGAATGTCAGCGGCAGCTTTCCGGATGGATTCACTCTGCCGATTAAGATATCTGCCATTGCATGTCCACCTTCCATACCCGGTAAGAACATACAGAAGATGCCATCTAACTCATGCTCCCAAAGTGCCAGGTTGACCGGCCCGCTTACATTTAAGATAAGTCCCAGCTTCACAAGTGGATTTTCCCGTTTCAGATCTAACATCTGATTCAAAATCTGTGCATCCTCGGCGGACAGCTTCATATTCTTCCGGTCATTTCCTTCCATGCCCGGTATTCTGGCAACGCAGATATAGGTGGAAATGCCTGCACGCTTCCCTGCTGCCGGTATTCCGATACTCACCTCGACACCATTCTGGATCAGTCCCTCGTAGATGCTGCTGTCCTTATCTGTCGTAATACCTGCACTTCCGGTACCACAGTCATATAAACGGATAGCTCCGCTTCCGCACAGAACAACCCCGGACATTACCTCCTCGTCTGATACAGCTTCAAATACAGAATCATTGCCCGCCTTTCCTTTCGACCGGATCGGGAAGATTCCATTTTCATTTTTCAATAATACAATTCCCTCACAGGCTGCCTTATATGCTGCCTGCTTCGACATATCCATAATATACTGTGCTGACATATCATAGCATTCCGGTGAACCATAGGTGTCCATCAGCTCCAGCACTCTCGCCACATTCCGGTCAAGCTCCTCTTCCGTCAGCTCCCCGGCTTCTACTGCCTGAACAACCTTCTCCGGATCTGCTGTGATTCCCGGCATATTCAGATCATTGCCTGCCTTTAACGCTGCGATCGGATCATATACTGCCCCCCAGTCTGATACGACCATACCTTCAAAGCCCCAGTATTTACGCAGAATACCGTCTAACAGCCATTCATTTGCAGTGCAGGCTGTTCCATTGATCTTATTATAGGCTGCCATAACTGTCGCAGGCTGTGCCTGCTCTACACAGGCACGGAAACCAGGAAAATAAATCTCCTGCAATGCCCGTTCTGATATCGTTTCATTTATTCCCTGACGGTTCTTCTCCTGATTATTGGCAGCAAAATGCTTGATATTTGCTGCAACGCCTTCCGCCTGCACACCCTTTACATATTCCGGAGCAAGCTTCGCTACCAGACACGGATCCTCAGAGAATCCCTCAAACAGTCTTCCGCCCAGTGGATCTCTGTGGATATTGATATTCGGAGTTCCAAGAAGCATGCTCACACCATATGCTCTCGCTTCTCTTCCAAGTGCATGTCCTGTCTGATTGACAACATCGGGGTTAAAGGTTGCTCCCAGCATCATGCCACACGGAAAACATGCCGGAGACATAATATCAGCCGCCGCATCGCCTGCCATTTCAACAAATGCAAGCGTCGTATCATTATTGGTTGTATTCTTTATAAATTGTTCCTTCAGATATTCCCGGACTTTTTTCCAAACCTTTGTCTCTTTTTCTGTCAGCTTGTCCGGACGGAAATAGTCAAATATAACATTTCTTTCTTCTGTTGCACTAAAATCCTTCATCAGCCATGCTTCTTCCTCATCGCGCGGATTTGTACGCCAGGAAAGGATCAGATCTGCGATCAACTGTTCATAATTGATCCCGGTTCCTCCATCCAGCATACGGATCGCAGGCACCCCATATCTGGAAGCATCCGCTGTGCAGAAATTACTTGCACCGCATACCATGTCAGCCTTTTCTTCTATTGTCATTTGTTCCAGTATTGTCTTGATCTTATCTGTCATATTTTTATCTCCTGCTATTTGTAACTATTTTCTGTTCATCTGAAAACAGCTCACAAATTTTATCTACTAAATTCTGATTTTATAAAAGCACCCGCTTTACTGCGTTTTCCCAGCCGGAAAGCAGCATTCTCCGCATCTCTTCATCGATCTGCGGCTCAAATATCCGCTCCACCTGCCAGTTCTGCTTTATCTCTTCTATACTGTCATAATATCCAACAGCCAGTCCTGCCAGATATGCCGCACCAAGTGCTGTCGTTTCTGTTACGACCGGGCGCACAATTTCCCCTGCTAACAGGTCAGCCTGGAACTGCATCAGGAAATTATTTGCACTCGCACCGCCATCTACACGCAGCCGTTTCAGCTCCATGCCGGAATCATTCTCCATTGCCTTTAACACATCGTAGGTTTCATATGCCAGTGATTCCACGGTTGCCCGGACAATATGTTCCCTTGTGGTGCCTCTGGTCAGTCCCAGGATCGCACCTCTGGCATATGCATCCCAATATGGTGCGCCAAGTCCTGTAAATGCCGGAACCACATAGACACCATTGCTGTCCTTAACGGATAATGCTATTCTCTCTGTATCACCGGCTTTCTCGATCAGCTTCATTTCATCGCGCAGCCATTTGATCGCCGCTCCTGCGACAAATACGCTGCCTTCCAGTGCATACTGTACCTTGCCGTTCAGTCCGATCGCTATCGTAGTAAGCAGTCCATGTTCGGAATAAACAGCCCTGTCTCCCGTATTCATCAACAGGAAACAGCCGGTACCATATGTGTTCTTCGTATCTCCCGGTTCAAAACAGCACTGTCCAAATAAAGCTGCCTGCTGATCTCCGGCAACACCTGCAACCGGTATCGAACCGCCGAATAACCGTTCATCCGTGTATCCATAGATCTCACTGGAATTATGCACCTCCGGCAGCATACTTTCCGGTATCCGGAATTTCTCCAGCAATTCCTTATCCCACTCTAATGTGTGAATATTAAACAGCATCGTTCTGGATGCATTTGTATAATCCGTTGCATGAACCCTGCCGCCGGTAAGCTTATAGATCAGCCAGGTGTCCACTGTACCGAAATACAGCTTGCCCTGCTCTGCCATCTCTCTTGCTCCGTCAACATGATCGAGGATCCACTCGATCTTCGTAGCGGAAAAATACGGATCTGCGATCAGTCCGGTCTTTTCCCGGATCACAGTATCATACCCTTCTGCCTTTAATGCATCGATCCGGTCAGCGGTTCTTCTGCACTGCCATACAATAGCCGGATAAATCGGTTCTCCTGTTTCTTTATTCCAGACAATCGTTGTCTCTCTCTGATTCGTAATTCCGATCGCTGCAATCTCTTCTACTGGAATACCAAGTGTCTCTCTTGCTTCCATCATTACGCTCATCTGAGATGCCCATATTTCCTTCGGATCCTGCTCTACCCAGCCATTTTCCGGAAAATACTGTGTAAATTCCTTCTGTGATACAGCAGCCATCTCTCCATTTTTTCCAAATAAAATTGCTCTTGAACTGGTCGTACCCTGATCCAGCGCCATTATGTATTTCTGCATTGTATATCCTCTTTATAAATAACAATTTCTCAAGCTGTTCTAACTTCTGCCTGTCTTATGCTGCGTTTTCCCTCGTTACCATAACAAATGAACAAAATACGGAGGCAGGTTTTGGTACAAGACTTCCCTGCCCCCGTATTTTATTGTGTTAACTGTTATATTATAATAAACAATTTCATATTGTGACTATATTTTGTGTGTTATACATTTAGCTTTTTTTATTCCAACATCTGGCTTGCTGGATCTGTTGGAAGCATATTACTTGAAGTTGTAATAATATCCTCTGCCTCAAATTCTACGATCTCCATAACCGGTGATTCATACTGCTTTTTCATGTTTTAAAACCCTCCTTATATTTCCTATATCTTTATATTAATATCTTATCTTCCTTAGTTTGCAAGCCAGTAGTTTAATGCGGAATTACCGTATTCCATGATATCCTGCAGTAATGCAACCAGCTTTGTGTTGCTGTTGTTTCTCATATTATAGGCATAAGCAGATATACCATAGGTCATACGTGCTGACGCTTCACCATTTACCTGAACTGTAAATGTATAAGTTTCATCCATCTTTGTCGGAAGGATCTCATATGTAACACCATAATATTTGTTTGTGCCATATGGCTTTAGATCCTGACCTGCTATAACATCTGAAACTCCTGTTCCGTTGACATTGATCGTAATATCAGCAATATTCCCTTCATATTCAGATGTATCAATGATCACCGCAATACCAACACGGTTCTCAAGCACCAATGTTCGTCCACTGATCTTTACATTACCGGAATTTGTAACTGAGCTTCCGGAATTTGTAAATCCTGTTAATGAATGTTTTGCACTCGCATAGGTCTGATAATCATCAAAATCTGCATTTGCCAAATCTGAAGTGTTATATCCAAAATAGGTCTGAGCGGATGCACCATAGTTTACCAGATCAACCAACAGTGTCTTTAATACTTTACTTGTGCCATCCATTGCAATCAGCCGTTTTGCATAATCAGCAACACTGGTTGTATAAGCCTTGCTGTAGCAATTTGTCATTCCACCATCACTGGTACCTTCAAGCGTTGCTGTTATATCTTTCGTCATTTCCTTTGCTGCAATTCCTGTAAACTCTCCATACAGATATGTCTTGCCATTTACAGTCTTTGTAAGTTCTTTTGACAAGCCCGATGCTCCCTGTACTGTTCCGGATGCATCCCGGTACACAATTGTCGCATTCTGATAACGTTCCAGAACAGCCGGATCTACCAGATATACCAGAGAAATATCACTATCCAGTGTGATCGATACCTGTTTTATATTCAATAGTGAATCCACATAACCTTCTGTCAATGGATACAGCTCCAGATCCTCAGAACCAACAACTGAATTCTTATCATATATTCTTCCCTTGCTGTCTACCCATGCAATATAGGAAGGATCTGCTGCCTCCGGATATACGAGTTTTGCGCCCTCCTCCATGAAGTTTGAACCGCCGCTGATCACATTATTGTCTGTATCATAAAATGTTACTTTTCTTGTAACCTTGGTTTCTGAACTGAACGTCAGTGAACCATTGTCTGTTTCTACAAAAGATTTCCATTCAGATGTATGGTATTCTTCCTTCTCAGCATCTGTCAAAGAAGCTGCATATCCATTCAATTTGTAAGAAGCATTACCGGCTGTGATCTCTGATGGCTCCATGAATACGCAATCGGTAACATTGCCTGCTACACCTATCAGATTCATCGGTTCCATAGCAGTATTTGCAATACAGTCTGCAACTTTATTACCGTTACCATTTCCTCTGAAAATACCTGTTGTAGTACCTGTTGAACCATCCGTTAATGAAAACTTACCATTTGCAAAACAGTTAACTATCGTTCCTGAATTCGATGCCTCTCCTGCAAAAGCACTACACATATTATAACCAGCGGCTGTCATAGTTCCTGAATAAATACAGTTTGCTATCAAACCACTATTAACTCCAACAAATCCGCCTGTAAGCGAAATAGCACCAGTTCCTTTGATTGTGCCCTTAAATATACTATTTATAATTTGAGAATTACTTAATACATAAACATATCCACCAGCAGGTGGGGCCTGATTTTCCAACTGAAGCTGCACCGCAACAACACAATCACTAACTGTGCTTTCAATAAGCATACATCCAAGGCCTCCAACCATTGCTGTATTGCCATTAAACGTACAGCTATTATCAATCGTACAACCACTGATCGTAGTAGCAATTGATCTGCCACATAAGATACCACTGCCCGATCCTGCAGAGCCGGAAATTTCTACATTACTCATCTTCAAATTCTTGATCGTGGCTCCCTGCGTCTGTCCAAATAAACCAAACGGAACACTATCATTCTCAGCATTATATTCTGCAGCCGTTATACTTGCCGTAAGTCCTGACACTGTATGTCCATCCCCATCAAATACTCCCGTATATGGATTAGCTGCACTACCGATCGGTGTCCATGTGGTTCCTGAAGGTATCGTAATATCCGCTGTCAACTTTACACTTGCATATGACTCTGCCGTACCTGCATTTACCGCTTTTGCAAAAGCTGCAAACTGTTCATATGTACTGATCTCCACTGCCGTACTCTCAGTCGCTGCATCTACAACAAATGCCCCAGCCTGTCCCCCTGCATACGGAAGTCCTGCCGGATTCATTGAGAAAACAGTAGCTGCTGCCGCAACGCAGGCAACGGTTCTCTTCATCTGTCTTACAAATAATTTATTTCCCATACTTCCTCCTCCATATCTCATCTGAATTCGTACGCTCATACTATTCACTTTAGCAGATTTTGTTATTAACTTCAAGGAATATATGGTTTTCTTTGGTTATTTTTTCCAAATTTATTTAAACATTCCAAATATTTTTATCTATATAATATAATTTTGTGAAAAGGATACTCACTTTTTCATTCTATTTTTAACAAATTTCATACATATAGCTGCTTTGGAATCGATTCCCTCTAATATCTTTTCAGGATCATACCAGAAACATGTCCGTTTTATTTGAGATAATCATTTCTCAAAATCTGGTTCACACGTTCTACTTCTTCCCGAAGCCCACGGGAGGACATCCGAAGTGCGCCCTGCCCCATGATGATCAACTGTTCCAGTCCATCTGAGGAGGCAACCGTCACCTTATATTTTCTGCCAAGCTCATGTGTCGTCTTTTCTATATACATATCAGCAGTCTCTGCTTCCTTCGTATAGACCACATGGATATTTCCATGCTTTGTGATGCTGCCCGGATTCTGTTTCACCTTATACGCATCAAATACGAGGATCAGCTCGCAGCCGACATAGCCCTGATAATTCGACATAACATCGATCAGCTTATCTCTGGCACTGTCGATGTTCACCGCCGCCAGTGCTTTCAGGTCATCCCATGCAAATATCACATTATACCCATCAACTAACAGATATTCTTTCTCGCCCTTTTGCTTCCTGTATGCTCCGGGTCTGGCAATTCCGGTATCCGCCGTCTTTGAGCCGACAGACGGTGTCTGCGCACCGGCAGTTTTGCTTTTACCATGTTCTGCCGCCTTTTTCACATACCAGTCCGCTTCCGATACACTCTTATTACGCCGATTGAAACCTGCTTTATTATAAGCTGCATTTTCCCGGCTGTTTGAACCATAGGTACGGACAAATATATCCTCTAACTCTTTCTCATCATACACCGGAGCACCTGCGTCCTGCCGCTCACGCGCCATCCGTTTTCGGTTATCCTCGTCTGCCTCAGTAGGCTCTGACGTTATATTCCGCAGGACATCTTCCATTCCTGCAAGTGCAAATCCCGGATCTTCTTTTACATGCATCATATCATACACATCGTACCAGTCCACGATATATCCGGCTCCATGTGCACAGAATACTGATGATGCCGGATTTGCCATATCAAGCTCTGGATCATAGGTACTTGCCGCCAGCACTTCATCTTCATTGTGGCATGGCTCATATCCCTGCAAGGTACAGGATAACTTACCCTGTCCTCTGGTATATGCCGTTACATCCTGCTGGTACTCCTGCATCGTAGCAACCGGTGCAGTTCCTGTCAGGATACTCATTTCACCCTCGATCTCCGGCTGTGCAAATCGTCCATGCATCCGCGTGATATCATTCATCGCCCGCCCGGTCATCTCTGTAGGTATCTCCAGCCGGAATGCATACACGGGTTCTAACAGCCTGCATTCTCCCATCATAAGCCCCTGCCTTACTGCACGATATGTCGCCTGACGGAAATCACCGCCCTCTGTGTGCTTCTGATGTGCCCGTCCCGCAGTCACCGTGATCTTCATATCCGTGATCGGTGCGCCTGTCAGCACGCCCCGGTATTCCTTTTCTTCCAGATGTGTCAGGATCAGCCGCTGCCAGTTCTTATCAAGTACATCCTCGCTGCATATCGTATCAAACTGCATGCCACTTCCCGGCTCCAACGGTTCCATCAGCAAATGCACTTCGGCATAGTGACGAAGCGGCTCAAAATGTCCGACTCCCATTACCGGTTCTGCAAGTGTCTCTTTATATATGATCCTTCCCATACCAAATGATATGAGATAGCCAAATCTGTCTTTTATAATCTGTGTCAGCACCTGAAGCTGCACCTGTCCCATAACCTTCACAAAGATCTCTCCGGTCTCCTGTGCAAACTCAACATGTAACTCCGGTTCTTCTTCCTCTAACTGCCTGATATCCCGGAGCACGACAACTGCATCCTTGTCCTCCGGATAGCTGACTTTATAGGATAACACAGGTTCCAGTCCGGCAAATACATTTTCCTGTTCACATCCAACGCCCTGACCTGCGGATGTCTCACCAAGCCCGGTGACCGCACATATCGTTCCGGCAGAAGCCTCCTCTACCGTCTCGTAACGCGCACCGGAATAAATCCGTATCTGATTGACTTTTCCTTCGGTTCCCTCGATCTGCTCTCTGCACTTTAAACTTCCTCCGGTCACCTTCATATAGGTAAGGCGTTCCCCTTTTGCATCTCTCGATATCTTGAAGATCCGTCCGCCAAATTCTGCATTATATGCAGGCATCACCATATAGGTATTCATCGCATCCAATAATTCCTGCACACCGGAGAGTTTGAGTGCCGATCCCCAGAAACAAGGAAATATCTTTCTGTCAAGAATTGCTTCGATGATATCCTCTGTCTCAACCATACCACTATCCAGATAGGTATCTAACAGTCTCTCGTCTGCCATCGCAATCTGTTCATCTCTGTCCCCAGATGAGAAATCAACGCAATCCCCATCCAGCTTTTTTCGTATATTTTGGAAAACAGCATCTTTATCTGTCCCTTCCATGTCCATCTTATTTACAAATATAAATGTCGGGATCTCGTACCGCTTCAACAGCTTCCATAACGTATCGGTATGACTCTGTACCCCGTCCATGCCATTAATGACAAGAATCGCATAGTCAAGCACCTGTAAGGTTCGTTCCATTTCCGCCGAGAAATCAACATGCCCCGGCGTATCAAGCAGTGTGATCTCCATGCCATCATATGTAAATACCGCCTGCTTAGAAAATATCGTGATCCCACGCTCCCGCTCCTGTGCATCCGTATCCAGATAAGCATCCTTATGATCCACCCGTCCAAGCTTACGGATCTTGCCTGCCGTATATAACATGGCTTCCGATAATGTAGTTTTTCCCGAATCAACATGGGCAAGAATACCCACCACCAACTTTTTCATATCTGTATTTATCCTGTTTCTGTCCATCATATATCATATCGAGCATATAGCTGACGGATATTTTTCCATCCGTCCCACATTTCATACGGGTCAGACTTCCTTCTTCTTATTCTTTCTCTGTTTTATAACTGCAAACTTCGCTGCATAGGCCGCGCCCAGCGCACATGGAAATACAAATGTTGCAAAACGGTATAGCAGTGCCATAGCTCCTGCTTTCGCACTTCCCACGATCGCACCAAACATTGCGATCATTACAAACTCACTGGAACCGATTCCTGCAGGCGTAGGAATAACTGCCGCCAGCATGACTGATACCGTCGTGATCGCCAGTGCCACATCCGGCGAAAATGCACCGCTCTTGTACAGTACGATATACGGAATCATAAACCAGCAGGAAAATTTACAAATGTTGATCAGCAGAACGCCAAGCAGCAGCTTCCAATGGCGCAGCAATTTCTTTGATTCCGTTTCCATGATATCACACTGTTCTTTGATTTTATCAAACTTTTCTGTAAATCGTCCTTTGTAATTCACCAGATCCATCAGCTTCTTTAAGATCTGATGGAACCATCCGGCACATACAAACAACAGTAAACATATCGTAATAATAACCGTAGCCACAAATCCAATTCCAATATATGCTTCATATTCCGCAAAGGTTTCATTCATATAATGGAAATGCAGCAGATACAGGATCACCGCCATGATTCCGATGCTTAATTTGTGCACTGCATATTCAATCATATACATACCAAATGCTTCTGATGTCTTCACTCCATACTCATTCAGGTAAACCAGAGCCGACACACCCGCTCCGCTTCCAAGCGTCGCCGTTCTGTAAAATGACACAAAATATGTCATTCCAAACGCCTGTCTGAATGTAAACGTCGGATTATACTGTCTGGCAAATAACATCGTGATCGTACTCTCAAACACACCATACAGCAATGTCGCCACAAGGATCAGCACGACGATCCAAGGGCTTGTCTTCACAAGCTGCTTTGCGATCGGTCCTGCCATATCCCGGAACACATAGACGATCAAGCCGAGAAGCACCAGCACAAATGCCCACTTTATAATACTTTTCTGTGTTTCTGTTAATTTCTTCATACTCAACTTATTACTCCGTATTTTTTATCTATTGTTACCCAACTTCCATATATGCAGCATCCTCAAAAAAATCATTTTGCTCCGAAACGAATCTTACGACATCAGAAGATTTTAAATTTGGAGTATTTTTAATATAATCAACTAATAATTTTTGTCTTGTTGGTTTTTTCGCTGCATAATTTATCATTGCTGAAACAAAATCATAATAAGAATCATCAATAGCATTTAATAAAGCTGTTAATTCCTCCATATTCATCCTCCTTACATCTCAACACGCATATAAATATTGTATTCATTATAGCCATGGTTCTCAAAATAATACCAATATGGTCTGTTATCAATTCCATATGATGCAAGAACTGCAAAAGGTTTATTTTTATATTTACTGTAATTCGTATTTATTTCACTATAAATCTTCGCATATTCAATATGGTTTAAAACAAAAGCATTGTAAATAAATTTCATATTGCCTCTTTTCTGCTTTATTCTAAACCGTTACTTTCCGCACAATTACACTATACCATATCCACACGCTCACCGACAACCAAAAAGGCACAACAACAAACACGCCCCACCACATTGCTGTATGGTGAAGCGTGTCTGTTTTGAGATAAATGATTATTTTGAAAGGATATTATATTCACATGTAAATCTTATTGGTTTTATCCAAAGAGCGGAGTTGAGTAATATCTGTCACCACTGTCCGGAAGGAGAACTACGATTGTCTTTCCTGCATTTTCAGGACGCTTTGCAAGTTCCTTTGCTGCTACGAAAGCTGCACCGGATGAGATACCAACAAGAATACCTTCTATACTTGCGATCTCCTTGCCGCCTTCAAATGCCGCATCATTGTCGATTGTGATAATCTCATCGTAGATTTTTGTATTTAATGTATCCGGTACAAATCCTGCACCGATACCCTGAATCTTATGTGCTCCTGCAGTTCCCTTTGAAAGAACCGGTGATGTAGCCGGCTCTACTGCTACAACCTTAACATCCGGATTCTGCTGCTTCAGATATTCACCGACACCTGTTACAGTTCCGCCTGTACCAACACCTGCTACAAAGATATCAACCTTTCCATCTGTATCATTCCAGATCTCCGGTCCTGTTGTCTTTCTGTGTGCTTCCGGGTTTGCCGGATTTACAAACTGACCTGCAACGAAACTGTCAGGGATCTCCTTAGAGAGCTCCTCTGCCTTTGCGATCGCACCCTTCATACCTTTTGCACCTTCAGTCAGAACGATCTCTGCGCCGTATGCTTTAATGATATTTCTTCTTTCAACGCTCATGGTCTCCGGCATAACGATGATTGCCTTATACCCCTTTGCTGTAGCGATAGATGCAAGACCGATACCTGTATTTCCGGATGTAGGCTCAATGATCGTAGCGCCCGGCTTTAATGTGCCCTTTCTCTCAGCATCTTCGATCATCTCTTTTGCGATTCTATCTTTTACGCTTCCTGCCGGATTAAAATACTCTAACTTTGCAAGAATCTTTGCATTTAAGCCTTCCTTTTTCTCAATGTGATTGAACTCTACTAATGGTGTATTTCCGATTAACTCTGTTGCGTCTTTATAAATTTTACTCATAACTTTAATCTCCTATTCTGATTCTATTTTTTCGTTTTGCAGGTGACCGATGATCTTCGATCACCCATATTTTTTATTATTTTTATGTCCAATTATCTACTGTTTTTATTATTGATTATTCTGCGATTGCCTTAAATGCTTCATCCAGATCTTCGATAATATCGTCGATGTTCTCTGTTCCGATGGACAGACGAATTGTATTCGGCTTGATACCCTGATCTAATAGCTCAGCCTCGTTGCACTCTGAATGAGTGGTTGATGCCGGATGGATAGCAAGGGATTTTACATCTGCAACATTTGCAAGGAGTGAGAATAACTCAAGCTGATCGATAAATGCCTGTGCTTCTTTTGCTCCGCCCTTGATCTCAAATGTAAAGATTGATCCGCCTCCATTTGGGAAATATTTCTTATATAATGCCTGCTGTTCAGGATCCTCTGAGATAGATGGATGATTTACCTTCTCAACCAGTGGCTGATCTTTCAGATACTGTACAACCTTAAGTGCATTTTCAACATGACGTTCTACACGTAAGGATAACGTCTCAAGTCCCTGAAGGAAGATGAATGAATGTACCGGTGAGATAGTTGCGCCCATATCTCTTAACAGGATCGCTCTGATGTAAGTAACAAATGCAGCAGGTGCTGTATCCTTTGCAAAGCTTACTCCATGGTAAGATACATTCGGCTCTGTTAACCATGGGTATTTGTCACTGGATGTCCAGTCGAAGTTACCACTGTCGATGATGACACCACCGATCGTTGTTCCGTGTCCACCGATGAACTTGGTAGCGGAATGCACAACAATATCTGCGCCGTACTCGATCGGGCGAACGAGATAAGGTGTTGCAAATGTATTATCTACGATCAATGGAATGTTATGTGCATGTGCGATCTTTGCGATTCTCTCGATATCTACAACCTCTGAGTTAGGATTTCCGAGTGTCTCGATCTCGATACCGGTTGTATTGTCCTGAATAGCAGCTTCGATTGCATCATAGTCAAATGGATCAACGAATGTTGTCTCGATTCCAAAATCCGGAAGTGTATGTGCAAGAAGGTTATATGTTCCACCGTAGATGTTCTTTGCTGCTACGATGTGGTCACCCTTATGTGCAACTGCCTGAAGTGCATATGTCAGAGCTGCTGCTCCCGAACCAACTGCAAGTGCTGCTACGCCACCCTCTAATGCTGCGATTCTCTTTTCGAAAATGTCTTCTGTAGGATTTGTAAGTCTTCCGTAAATGTTACCTGCATCTCTGAGGCCAAATCTGTCTGCCGCATGCTGGCTGTTATGGAATACATATGATGATGTAAGATAGATCGGAACTGCTCTTGCATCTGTTACAGGATCCGGTGTTTCCTGTCCTACGTGTAACTGTAATGTTTCAAATTTTAAATTTCTTTCGCTGTATGATTTCTTTGCCATAATTTCTAATCTCCTGTTCTTTTCTCCCGGCTGATGTACGTTTCCGCTTATTCCTATCAACAAACTATGATTTAACTTATGCATGTATATTACACCTCTATTCCTACTTTGTCAATAGGATAATAGAAATATTTTTCAGAAAATGGAAAAAGATGCCAAACCACAGGCTTTATCCCGTGGTTCAGCATCCTTTATTTTAGCTTATCGGTTTATATTTATTTGTTACATACAACTGCTTTAGGCATTATTTAATTTTGATCTTAATAGTTGCTTTCTTACCGCTTCCATCTGTTGCAGTTGCTATGATCTTTACAGTCTTCCCTTTTCCTGCTTTCTTGGTAGTAACAACACCCTTGGAATTTACAGTTGCATACTTCTTGTTACTGCTCTTATATGTCAGCTTTTTGTATACATCCTTTCCAGGAGTGACAGTTGCTTTTATTGTTACCTTTTTACCGGCAGTTACTTTTGTTTTTGATGCTTTTAAGGTAATTTTCTTAACAGCTTTCTTCATGATCTTTATACGGTAGGTTGCTTTCTTTCCGCTTCCATCCTTTGCAATCGCTGTTATCGTTACCTTCTTGCCTATTCCTGCTTTCTTTACAGTTACAACGCCCTTGGAATTTACAGTTGCATATTTCTTATTGCTGCTCTTCCATTTTACTGTACGATTTGCTGCAGTCTTTGGAGTTACGGTTACTTTCAGCTTAATCTTCTTACCTGCTGCAATCTGCTTGGACATTCCTGTGATCTTGATCTTCTTCACCTTGATCTTTGTCCACTTTGCAGTTAATGTCAGATTGGCTTTAACCGGAGTATCAAACTTATATGCAGTTTTTCCTGTATACCAGCCTGCAAATTTATAACCTTTTCTTGTTGGATTTTTCGGCTTACTTACTGACTTACCTTCTTTTACCTTCTGCGCCTTAACTGCGCTTCCACCTGCTGCTTTAAATGTTACTGTATATGTCTTTATCTGTGGGGTAACCGGGGTATTATTATCTTTATTGTTGTCTTTACCGTTGTCTTTCTCTTTCAGACCTGCAACAGCATCCTCAATAGATTTTGCCATTGCATCTACTATCTTCTGCTCATACTTGCTCTTTTTACGGTCAACAGCATTAATGGCAGCCTTTACATCTTCATAATTAGAATACAGTGTTCCATCTATCTTGTCCGCTTTTGCAATAGCCGCATCAACTGCTGTATAATCTGCCGGAATATTTCTGTCATCCCATGCAAATGTAGGATGATCGATTCCTGCTACCCATTCAATGCCTGCTCCCTGCTTTGCCTGAAGTCCGAAAAGCACATCCGCAGATGTGAAATCTGACACAGCGGTTCCATCCTGCTCTTTAAGAAGCGTTGCCTGATACCGGTCATCTGCCGGCCAGTAATTGTTTTCTGCCGTACCAAGACTAAGTCCACTATAGACAACCCAGCAGGTATTGCCACCTTCATCTGCAGCAAGGTCTGCAGAAGTTACCATACAATTAGTAACACTTGCATTGTCTGAATATCCAACCATTCCACCAACTGTTGCCTGTATAGAATTAACATTGATTTTTCCAGAAAACCAACAATCTTCGACTGTAAGGCTTCCGTCTAGCATTCCTCCTGCAATACCACCCAGACAGTCAAAATACGTCATTACATCTTCTTCTTTATAACAAGTTCCCTTATAATTTCCTGTAATAGTTGCAGTCGAATAACATCCTGTAAGAGTACTATTTCTCAAGGTACATCCTGCAAGTCCGCCAACATAATGCTCCAGATATGCACCACCTGAAATAGAACCAGATGTCCAACAATTTGTAATTTTGGAATTACAAAGCCAGTCTACTAATATACCTTTTCCATATGTAGATGCATCATTGAGATCAACTATAATATCAGCATTTTCAATACCAAGATTCTTGACCTCACCATCATAGACATTTCCAAATAAGCCCTGTCTATAACAATTTTCCTCATCATCCCCCACATTCGTTTTTGGCATCAGCGAATCACGGGAATACAAATTAGAAATTACATGTCCCTGTCCGTCAAATATACCACAAAAACTATATGCTGCCTGTCTTCCACCTTTACCTTTGCCAATGGATATCCATTCACGTTTATCCAGATCAAGATCATTATCCAAATAAACAGTCTTTCCCTCAAAGGTTATAGTACCTGTGTTAATAAGCTACGCAAGTCCGGCAAGCTGTTCTGCCGTCGTTATATGGTACTCACTCTCTGTCTCATGACCCGTGTACCAGCTTGTATCTGCTGTACCATCCCATATGTCTGTTGTTTGTCCCTCTGCTGCCAGCGCTGTTATTGAACCAAATGCCATAACAAAGCACAACACTAACAGAAGGCTTAGAAATTTTTTCTTAATGGATTGAATCCGGTCGAAGACCTTGACCGGTTGGATGTGAAACGTCAATATCGAGATGACGGCAGTATTCTATTGCCTGTATCCTGAACGATTTTCCTAATACCCCATTGAAAAACGTGCTCTTTGACAATAAATTGTCTGATTGCCATACCCTCGTTATATTGTCGTTTGGTCTGACTATATCCTATCCTATTTCTTATAGAAACAGTCAGTACCAATTCCCCATATACCACCTTTTACAAAATCAATATACCAAATTATTGATGAAAACTCAATTTTTAATTCTTACTTTTTATATTCCTACTTTATCAATAGGAAAATAGAAATATTTCTGTAGCTTTTTCTTTTAAACTGGTGTATAATCAATTCATAGAAAATTAGTATGAATTATGATCGTGTAATTTGGAGGTGTATTACATTGAAAATATCAACAAAAGGAAGATATGCATTACGGCTTATGATCTATATAGCAGCCAACTCTAATGGTAAGCCGGTCAGCATAAAGGATGTAGCAAAAAACGAGGATATCTCTGATAAATATCTGGAACAGATCATTTCTATATTAAATTCCGGCGGACTTGTCCGAAGCGTCCGTGGTCCACAGGGTGGCTACCTGTTACGAAAAGCACCGGAAGACATTACAGTCGGTGCAGTTCTTCGTCTGACAGAAGGAACGCTTGCCCCTGTTGCCTGTGTCGAAGAGGATGCGCCTGAATGTGAGCGTGAATCCATCTGCTCCACTTACAATCTGTGGAAGCGGCTTTACAGTGCGATCTGCAGTGTTGTTGACACAACCACCATCGCAGACCTCTGCAACAGCCGACCTGAAGCCGGCGACGAATACTGCATATAGCCTTGTAGCCCATTCGGGCTCTATGCTGTGAAAGACTATCTTTCCAGCACGCGACAGCCCATCGTTTAAAATCACGTTTGTCTACCCTCATTTCCTATAATTTTATATGCACATGTCTCTGCCGCAATAAAATCATCTGCGGCGACGACATGGCACAAAATCATAGGAAACTCAGTCGACTGCACTATCGATTTTTAAACGATGGGCTGTCGTGCGCTTAAAAGATATTCTTATCCACAAAAACACTTCCCCGAATGGGAATATTCTACTTCAACTTCATGTCAACCACAAGGTTGTTTCCTGTAGCGGTGATGTTCGCATAGCTGCCGCAGATCAGTGGCAGCATCGGTGCGATATGACCAAGGTCGGCATCCATGATAACCGGCACATTGTGGTGGGCGATAATGTCCAGTACCGCATGATACTGGTCAAGCCCCATCATCTCCTGTCCATGCACCAGCGGGCGTCCGATCAGAAAGCCCTTCACATATCGGAACCATCCCGCATGCTCCATCTGCCACATAGCACGGCGGATCGCCATCACATTCAGATCACAGGCTTCTAAGAACCAAATGGATCCATCCTCTTTATAGCGTTCCAGAAAATCCGTTGTTTTATCAAATTTCGTTCCAAGCAGATTCACCAGGCAGTCCATGCAACCACCGATCAGTCTGCCTGCCATGAATACTTCATCGACAGCAATCGATCCATGCGTCGCATCTGTTTTATACAGATGAAGTTCTTTCTGTTCAGTGATATTATACGGTGTAAGCGGATGTTCTTCATCCTTCAGGGATTCCTTCTCATATCCACGATATCCCTGCAGGCTTTTCTTCTCACCGCAAAGCAATGCAAATGTATCTTCTATCGATGCATGCCACGGCTCCATGCCAAACGCTGCCGCACATGGACCATAAACAGAAGCTGTATCACAGATCGTTGTCAGCAGATAAGTCAGATTCGTATTATCCGAATATCCCACAAACCATTTCGGATCTGCTTTCTTTAAGCGTTCAAAATCAATATGATCAAGAGTCTCACACATCAGCTCTCCACCGCCGCAGGATATCAGAACATCATTTTTCTTTGATGTGTACATTTCATTAATCTCCTGACCGCATTTCTCCGGCGTATTACTGATACCGATGCCACAACCTTCATAGCAATTTGGACCAAGCTCCGTCTGATAGCCCTTAGCATGGAATGTATCAAGTGCATGACCAAATGCTGTCCGATATGGTTCTATATTACAACCAAAAGATGGCGCAACAAAGCCAATCGTTCCACCTTTTTCTAAAAATTTCGGATATCTCATTTTTCTCCTCCTTTTAGCCCAACGAACAGGAATTTATCGCAATATTCCATTCTTGGATTATACTCGCTTATAGATAATTGGTTCATCATATCCAAAAGTTTTCTTTCCATTAACTTCCATGCTTTCAGATACCTCCAGACAACTATCAGAAAACTTTTCCCAAAGCTTAAATGTCATTACCGGAGAGAACTGGCTTGTACTGCCTCCTTCCCAGATTCCATCCTTTTCATGGTAGATTGCCGGGGTAAACTTTTCGGATTTTTTCAATTCGGTGTAATCAACATTTTTCATAGAACTATATGAAAATGTACTCTTATCTTCTCCTTTAGGTATTTCATAAGAATACAATACAATTTCATCCTCTTTCTCTGTAATAAGGAAAAGATGTGGTGAAACATTGCGTTTCCCATTTATCTCATAGTAGCTTTCTTCAACAACAAATTTACCATTAAAATCTTTAGGAAGGTTCAAAATTTTTCCATTACAGATTGTATTAATGTGTTCTGCATAAGGATATATTTTTCCTTCTGTCTTCATCTTATCAAACTGCTCTTTGTTATTAAAGTGTCCCGTCATCATATCAACAAAATTATCGAGTTTCATAATTTTTCCCTCCAAATTCCTGTTTACCAGTTACTTCTTATAGTTCCAACGAATCTGCATTCAATAAAAAATCATATACATTCATGATTAAAATTCCCTGATCGTTATAAAAGGGTTTTGGTATATTAGATGTAATTACAATCTTCTTAAATGAATCATTTATTTTCAAAAAAGGGCGAATTTCTTGTGCCATTTTTGTTTCCGTCTCCAGCATATACGCTGATTGGATATAATACTTTTTAGAACCCTTATTACAGATAAAATCGACTTCCAGTTGCTTTTTTATCGGTTTTGCATCCTTCCCC
>NZ_JBBKBL010000007.1:0-165448 GCF_037892645.1 Coprococcus sp. HCN-4056
TTTCATCGCTGTTCTGCGTCCAAGTGCTCCAGTCGTGCCCAAGCGGTTCGGAAGATCCGCCGCAAACCGTGCATGTCTTTCCGCTTGTGCAAGTCGCCGTTCCGCTCCATGTGTGTGCCTGCCAGTAATTCCATGTATTATCACACACCGTGCATGTAAGATCGCATCGGTGCCATTTATCATTTGCGTATTGACAAGTCATCCTTACCGTTTGTGCCTGGTCGCATTTAGGACAAAACGCTCTAACCGCCGCATATGCCGTCATAGGCATAACAGCCAGCATCACGCACAGTATGAGCACAACGCTCAAAATTTTCTTATTCATATAGTTTCCTCTCCTTTGTTGTCCATTGACAGCTTAAAGTCATATTTCATTTCCAACATGGCGAACAGCTTATACATTACCTCGGTGGCAATTGCCTTGATATCCAGTGATTGAATAAAGGCAAGCACCTTTGCCTGCTCTGCTTCCGGTACACGATATACTCTCATTGATGCCGTCAAAAAGCGGTTGAGCTTGCGTTCCAATGGAAAATGAATATCACATTTTCTCGCCATATAGCTACGCATCAATCCTGCTGTGCCAATTTCCATCTCGTAAAAGTCGCTCTCGGTATCATCGGGGAAATATTCACCAAAAATCTGCTTCAGCTCTGCTGTGGTATGCAGGTAAATATATTCCGACGTGTCGGGCAGGGAATAGGCTTCAATGTAGATTTCCCGCAGGTTCTCGTTCTGCTCGGTCAGGGTCAGTTGGATCGCCGTTTCCACCGCATAGGCGTAAACCGGTGGCAGCTTGCTGTCTGCAATGCTTCTTGCCACGCCGAACTGTCCGCCGAACATTGTTTCGGTCAATTCCAGCAAAATTCTGTCCTTGGTAGGAAACAGATTCAAATAGCTTCCCCTTGCCACGCCCGCTTCGTCCACAATCTGACCGACAGAGGTGTTTTTATACCCCTGCTCCAAAAAGAGGCGCACGCATACGGTCAGTATTTTCCTCTTTGTTTCACTGCTGTTTCTTCGCAAATATATCATCTCTCTTCAAGTGTTTTGGTACGCATACCAATAATATCACAGAAAGTACAAAAAGGCAAGTGGTATTTGAAACTTTACTTCCGTAAATTGTGACATTTCCGCAAACGCTGGCTTCTTCCATTACTCACGGAACTTTATGACTTCTTGAATACTACCCGCAAAGGAAAAGCCGCCGTCTGTTGACAGCGACTTTTCTTACTTAGTATTAACAGTATATAAGCTCACTCGAAACGATTTCCATAGCAGCGCTGCGGATGTTGTTCATTCTTTGTACCCACAGCATTTGATTTTCCGCTTTGAGGCTTCCGTTACACCCTCTTTTTCGGAAAGCTGCTTTACCAGCCGAGAAAACATTGCTTCTGCCCGCTCATTGAGTTCTGCAAGGTAATCTCCGATTGAACAAAATCGCTGCGCGATGGCCTGCCAAGGCTGTGGCGCAGCGATTTTGTTCAACTGGAAGTTATCTCGCTATCCCCTTCCAATTGTTTACAATAATATCTGCGTTCTTTTCAAGATCCGCAGCTCCATCCAATTCAATTTTTACACACGACATATTTTTCATCCATTCTTTCTGTTCTCTCATATTCGGAGAACCATCTCCTTCATAACTTCGATTATCATTCAAAAATCTCATATGGGCTTCATACATATCTCCACCTTCAAGCACTCTTTCACCAAATCGCTCTATTGCTCTTTTATGGACTCTTTCTATTCGAATATCCGGTGAAACATAAAGAAGTACCATCATTTCAAACATCTCATCAAATGCGTAATGGAACGAACTCATCGAACCAGCCATAACAAAATGTTCATATGGAGCAATATCATTGCTCAGTCTGCTAATCTTTTCATCTCGTGTATACATCTGTGTATATGGACTATCTGTATTCTGTTTCCATATATAATCGTCCACATCAAAATATGGATATCCCAATTTCTGTGCAACAATTTTTCCAAGTGTTGTCTTTCCACTTCCGGATGGACCAATTATCATAATTCCGGTTGGCATATTTATACCTCTTTAGTTAGCAATAAATTCAAAGTTTCTGTTCCTCCACAACTTCCGATTTCTCAGTTTCAAAAACTGGAATTTTCACACTTCGTCAACTAATGTTTTTTCTTCTCTATAAAGCAAGGTCACAACAAATGCAATAATTATCAAAATATGTAATACAATATGATATACATCAGGAACATATCTTCCATCCACATTTATTAATTGAATGCATTCTGAAAAATAGGCAATCTTCTTGTCCATTTCTCCCATAAATCCTCTTCCAAATAAAGTATACCATTCATGACTTAAGAACTGAGTGACAAACCACCCTGCCAACCATATCAAATGTATATTCCTTCCAACATTTTTTGTAACTAACATTAAAACGAATGTAATTGTCGGAATAAGCATAAATAGCCATTCTTCCTCAAATGCACCTGTTACCAAGTATTTGTCTCCAATCTTCAATCCTATCATTGAAAGAAAATACCACAGTAAAAGAATTATATTTACAATTATTAAATGTGTTTTTTTCATAAATCATATCTCCTAGACAATTCTTAAAATTCCGATTTATCAACGTGTAACATAATTAAATCATATTAGAAATGGGATAAACTATGTACTTTTCTTCAAAATAATATAGTTATTTTTCCGTATGATACTTATATCCCCTCAATTTCTTTTTTACTCCAATTAATATAAGATAGTCACGATAACAATCACGACAATCCATCCTACCTTTTCCATTTTATGTGAACAAAACAATCTCCACACCATCGGTCTTCTAATGCTCATTTTATCATATACTGTTCAAGCATAGTCGGTGCGATATCCATGGCTACAAAAAACTCTTCTGGCAACGTGCAAAGCTCTTGGCTTATAAAATCTTCCGCATCAATATACTTATGATCATTTTCCGGATCATAACATTTCTCATGATTTGCAAAAATAACTATTCCCTCAAAACTCTTCTCAATCTCATAAACAGCATCTCCCGGTACATCATAATTTAGGATAGTGACATGTAATCTATCCTTTGCATCAAGACTGTCGGCAATATAAAATTCATCACAAAATGGCAACTTATTCTCGACAGCAAAATCAATTGTATGCTGGAGATATTCCCTTAAAATCTCTCTGTCCAGCTTATACTTAAAGCCCGAAAAAAAATTTTTCATTTTATTAAATAAACCCATATATCAAATCTGTCCCTTCATATAATTTGCTCATAATACTGGTTATACACTTAAATAATCTTTATATTCTTTATCTAAAAGTTTCTTAAATTCTTTATAATCATCCCATTTAAATGTAAAGCCACATCTTCTTCACTCAAATCTGTACCTTTTTTATTATATTGTATGCAATATCCCAATTCCATCCTTTGAATATTTCCGTTTCAAAACTCTTCGTCTTCATCGATTTCTTCATCTGGTTGAATCTCACAAACAAATTCAATATTTCTTTTACCGAATACATCTGTCAGATAAGTAATCTCTTCTTCATTCATTGTAAAAAATGACCATTCATTCTCGCTGACAGTTATTTTCTCCTGTTCTGTTGTCGTTACCTCCAAAGTGATAACGTTCATGCTTCCCTTCACTGTTTCAAACAGTCTTGTCAATCGTACCTTTGCCAGATCCAGTGCAGTCAGCTTTCCACCATATACAGATACAAGAAAGTTCTTTGTCAAATATATCCTAAAATCATTAAACCAGAGAGCTTCCGGCTGATTACATTCTTCGTCAATCTGCTCTGCCAATGGATGTCTGTATTTTTTAATCGCACGCACCTGGGTTAATACCATCGAAATTCCAATCAATATTAAGATGCCTCCGATATCCAGATTCACAAAATATCCTTCCTTGAGTATTTTTCCATAGGTAAGCTTCGTCATACATATATAAATAAATTTGTAATTGATATACTCACTTATTATTTTTTTTACGTTCTCGTCAGTCACAACTTTCGTCATGCCTTCCACTCTTGCCGTACCATTCTCTTCAACTCTCTGCTTCAAATCTGCAAACTGTTCCGGTTGCATCCCTACAATATAGCTTTCCTCTGCCGTTGTTACAAGGTAATATCCTTCATATTTATTTTCTGCCAGTTTCTCCGGTACCTGGATAATATCAATATATGCTGTCTGATTCGCAGGATTGGCTTCTTCCTGTAATACCTGTTCAAATGGTCGAACACAATCCATCTTTCTCTTTGTCTGAATCAATCCAAATGCCACCAAAAATATTCCTATCAATAAGAGAATCATTCCGATCGTCCGCCACATTTGATTGAATTTGTATTCTTCTTTTATATGCTTATTCGTATATTTCATGTCATGTATTCTCCTACACTTGATTTTTCTCTCACACATAAATGCTCTAACGCTGTTTTATTATAAAATTGTCTGATTTGTTCCCTACAAACTGAAATTTAGCGATTTCTTTTTCCGGTATTCTCTGTCCCACGGATTTCCTCATGATAGAAATAATCTACGATCACCGGATGCCCCTGCGGGACTCTGCCATAAGGCATTTCATTATCCACAAAGGCACAATCATACTTCTTAGCCATTTTCTCAGCTTTTACTTCAAGTGCTTCAAAGTAGCTGCGGTTATGCTTGTTATAGATCTCGTCGTAAAGTGGTACAAGATCAGGATATTTTCCGGCGATATAATCCATAATTGTCTTTTTGAAACCGCCTCGAAGATTGAGATTTTCGAGCCAGAACAAATCGCACTGATTCTTTACCCGCTCAAAGATTGCTTCAAAATCCGTGATGCCGGGGAATACCGGGGATACGAAACAGACTGTACGGATACCTGCCTCATATACCTGCTTCATAGCAGCGATACGGTGCTCAATGCTCGAAGCAGAATCCATATCGTTCTTGAAATTTTCATCTAGTGTGTTGATCGACCATGAAACAGTTACACGTCCAAGCTTCTTCAACAGATCAATATCCCGTACCACAAGATCCGACTTTGTGCAGATCAGAATATCTGCGTCACTGCCGATCAGCTGCTCCAGAAGTTTTCTGGTATTCCCGAATTGCTCCTCCTGTGGATTGTAGCCATCTGTCACAGAACCGATGACCACCCGCTGTCCGTCATATTTCTTCGGATTTTTAATTTCCGGCCAATGCTTCACATCAAGGAAAGTGCCCCATTCCTCCTTGTGCCCGGTAAAGCGCTTCATAAAAGAAGCATAGCAATACTTGCAGGCATGTGTACAGCCCACATAGGGATTGACCGAGTAACCGCCTACCGGCAAACTAGACTTAGTCATGATGTTCTTTGTTTCCACCTCACGAATGAGGATTCCATTTATTACTTCTTCCATGATTTCTGTACCTCTAACACTTTATTAAATTCTTCCGGCATTTCCTGAATCATATTTTCATCCCCTATGATAGGGACAAGGTCTTCCTTCATAAACACCGGAATGCCGAGCTTATGTGCCTGGTCCGTCAGAGACCATGCCCATTCCGGCTCCGTATGAATCTTCCTGCTCTGAGCTCCGGTCATGGTGCCGACAACGATCCAATTGATTCCAGAAAGGTCAACTGTGCCGGGATCATCGAATAACGGCTCAAAGGTAACATGGTAATGTTTTGCTCTGACGTTTTTCCGAAGGGCGTCGATACGCCACAGTTCTGCTTTCCTCGTCACCGTAACGCCAAACCATGCGTTTTCCAGATCGGTATCAAAATCCAGCGAATCAGGTCGCTTGGTAAGGAACAGGAACTGATGCTGCGGATTTTCACGGATCTTTACAAATACCTCGTCTCTCCATTCCGGCTTCCATCCGGAGAGATCGCTCATGCCGGTAAGAAGAAAGTTCTGCGGACGTTTCTTTTCCATCATCTTGAGCTTACCCGGAAAGAATTCAGGGTCAGCGAAATCATCAATCATATGCCAGCGTTTCACGTTGTTGCGGGCATAGCAATATGTACACCCCACTGTGCAGCCAATGACGATATTCATGTTCTGAATCTGATCTTTGATACAAATACTCATGACTTCTGCCACTCCTCAAGATTCTTTCTGATGCGGTCGAGGCATTCCTCAAACCGGGTAATTTCTTCCTCTGAAAAACCTTTGTAGTAAATACTGCCCATCTCATCAGATACAGAATCGTACTCGCCCTTTAAGGCATATGCTTTCTCAGTCAGAAACAGGAGCGTTTTCCTTTTGTCCGTTTCAGACTGAACACGGCTTATCAGCCCTTGATTTTCCATTCTTTCCAACATCGTAGTAAGAGATGTTATCGCTAATCCGCATTTAGTCGAGAGTGACCTGATTGAGATACCATCCTCCTGCCACAGTACATAAAGAATACGCCCCTGGGCTCCATTAAACGCATCAATATTCTTTTCACTGAGAATCTTCTCGAAAATCCGGTCTCCAAGCTGTTTTATTTTGGTGACAAGAAATCCTCCATTCATTTCCATACAAAAGCTCCTATATAGTAGTTTACCAAAAACATACTATATAGGAGCTTTATTGTCAACAGTTTATATGTCCTAATAGGTAAATTCCGTTTTTTCAATTCTCCAAACTGGAATTGTTCAAGCTTTTCAAATACTAACGTCCTTAATTCTGTTCAATAATTGATTTATAGTAGTTACCAAAGTCAGCAAGTGAATTAACAATTGGAAGCATTTTTGTTCCGAGTTCCGTTAAGCCGTATTCAACTCTCGGTGGCTGCTCATGGTAATCGTGGCGATATGCCAGCCCATCACTCATCATTTGTCTTAAACTATCTGTCAAAACCTTTTGTGAAATACCATCTATCCCCAAAAATTATTTGTTGTCACAGCAATTCCTAAAGGTATTATTGCAATCCCCAATAACTCAATCTTAATTTCTTTCATCGCAAATACCTTCGTTACAAACTTGAATTTACCTTCCGCTCATATAAAATATATCAATAGCTTTACTTGCAAACTCTGCTGTGCCAACTCCTCCAACATCATCAATATTTTCCGTAAGTTCTCCTCCACCGGCATACATTCTTCCAAGACCGCATAAAATCTTATCAGAACATGTATAAAAATGATCTGTAATGTAATCCTGAAGTTTCCTTACCTGCAACTGCACCTGTTCATCTTCTGGGTCCATTTCTTTCATTTGTCCGAATTCAACAAATAATTGCATAAACTCATTTGCAACAGTAGCTTCATCGTCTTTCGTCCAGTTCTTTGTTTTCTCTTCAAACTCCTTATACTCAGAGGTTTGTCTTATACCGAAACATCATTACCCCATCTGCTCCTATACCCATCCTTTCTCCTTCTGAATTATTGATGCTCCGTTTACAATTTACTGATTTTCATTATATATCGGCATGATTACTTTAATTCTGAACCTTGGTTGGATGATTTGACGTTTACCATAAGTATAGGTAAATCTTTTTTACTAATAAAACAAGGTGGATCATCGAAATCCGACATGCTTTTTTCAAGCATCCTTCTCTGATCCACCTAGCATTTGTGTTTTATATAAAAAATATTAATACTTGAAATCTTCAAAGAAAAAGCGATATGCCACTTTTTTTGTACCATCAAAATTAATCAGTTCAATTTTTATATATTCGTCAGTACATTCAATATCATAATTTTTAGCTGACAGCTTCTCCCCTTGATTGCTAATTCTTGTTTTAAAGGAGATCATATGGACCTTATTAATGTGGTCAAAAATAGAGATTTCAACCTGAGTGTCACCATCAAATATTGTATCACCTATTTCTTCACCAACAATCACGTAATCTCCGGCATTAATACTCTCTCTAAACCATTCTTTTGTTGAATAATTAAAAAAATAATGAATTGCAGTATATGAGCCAGTAATCAATACCAAAACTATTAAAACAATAATAATACTTACATAAGCCTTTTTATTCACTTTTTCTCCTCTCTAATACAAATTCAGCAAATGCATCTCGTGCTGCCTTGGATTCTTGTATTTCTTTATGTCTTTGTCTTTTCGCCACCCCTTCCGGCACAATTTCATTATACACAAATAACAATGTTACAAAATCATATACGACTCTATATTTCAAATTCTTAGCTCTAGTCGATGAAGGAATATTTTTTATCCGTTTCACATATTCCGTTATCTCCGCATCTGGTTGTTGTGTAGCTGGTAATTCTTCAAACAACTTATTGATTAAACAATTACTATGCACCGAAGCATTTCTTATATCACGCACGCTACCCATTCAGCGTATATATCCCGTTTCGATTTTCTAAAGACCGCTTCATAATCCCCGCTCTGTATAATGTTCAAAACAGCATTCCAACCATAGGTTGTTTCTATGTACTCAATATAGGTATGTGCATATGTATACCCACGGCAATTTTAAAATGTCAACGGATTATTAGAACATGTTTCTTTATAGCTTTCTTTGCAAATATACCATATCCACCAATTGTATTCCATCTTCGTATATTGGATGATCGTAATTTTCTGTAAAAAAATGGGGAATGATACGCGAACGGACAAAACCACATTTTTCATAAAATGGTATTGTAAGTGGGCTATCTCCTGTTCCTACTTGCAGAATAGCATATTGTTCTCCGTATTTCTCAACAATAAAATCAATCAGGGCTTTTGCATATCCTTTCCCTTGATATTCCGGAGCAGTCGCAATATTTTTTATTTCAAGCACTCCATTTCCTTCATTGGTAACGACGCACTCGCATTTAATCCCATTATCATCTAACACATACATTCTGCCTTTATTAAGATAGCGATCTATCATTTTTTCCTGCTCATCTGCCAATAAGAGCAACTCAAGATATTGTTTTTTACTTTCTGTGATTTCTATAATTTTCATCTTTTATCCTCATAAACGGGAAGTTATCAATCTGTTTCATCTTTTTTATATATTACGCCGTCCCATGCATAATATCCCGCGATATATTCATAATCAGGATATTCTTCTATCTCATATAATTTTCTCCCACTGTCAGATGTACAAATTACCACATTTGATATTTTATAATTTTCCAGTTTCGATGTTTGAGAATATCTTACTCCATTAAGATATATATAATCTCCTTTTTCAATTGCCTCATTTTTATAACTTTTATTGTGTGCAAAATAATATCGACCACAAATAAAAATAACAACAATTGTAAGTAAAATAATAATTAATGCTATTGATTTCTTTTTTTCTACCATCATTCTCATTAGCTTTCTCTTAACATTTCATAAAATTCCGATTTTCTCAATTCTCCAAACTGGAATTTGACGCTCTATTAATGCTATTAAACCCAATCAATAGCATTCTTTACAAGTTTGACAAATGGTTCACAGGTCAGATTTTGGGTAGTGTGTGCAGGAACGATACAGCAGATTTTTCCCTTGCCATAGGTGTGAATCCATACAGCAGGCTGAACGCCGTTCTTTGAAACGGTTTCTGCAAGAATCGTTGTATCAGCATTCGGAATCATTTTCATTACATAATGTTCGTCAAAATCAGGGAATGTGAATTTGCCAATGCCTTCAATAATCGGATGTTCTGCTATCGGTTTTACAGTAAGCGGACATTGTTCGGGATGAGTGATAAAGTTACTTCTTACAACATTTGTGAGGATTGCGTGATTTTCTGTGTAATCAGTAAGTGATGCGTGAAGCATAATCGTTCCCATACCATTCTGAATATCATTCAGAAATTTCTCCGTCCATTTTTCATCACACCAGATTGGAGTAGGAATCTGATCATTTTCAATAGGATCTTTGAAAGACAAAAACAAATCAAACTGCCCCTTGAAATAATCATTTGGATTCTTTGTGAATGTTACTTCATAATCTGCGTTAAACAGATAGTTCATCATAGGCTTGATGGAATCATCGTGATGCCAGTAATCGTGTACCAAAACAAATACTTTTTTACTCATAAGTTATACGTCCTTTCATCACCATTTTATGGCTACGTTTTTGTGAATTCTCGTTTTTTAGATGTGCGTTAAATTCCGATTTTATTGTCTCTATTATACCATAATGATACTATTATAAAAAAGCAAAAAGAGCTCCTTCGAGCTCTTTTGGGTCAGTTCTGCAAACTTGAAGTTATAAAATCACAGTCCAAAACAGGGCACATCTTTTAACTGCAATACTTTATTCGTGAATTTCCAATGGTAGATTGTCAGGGTCATAAAAGAATGTCATTCTTTTACCTGTGTAAATATCGAGTCTAATCGGCTCAGTTATGATGCCCCTTTTATTCAATTCTCTTACGGTATTATCGACCGAGTCTACAGCAAAGGCAAGATGCCGGAGACCGTACGCCTCTGGATAACTGGGGCGCTTCGGACAATTTTTAATGATAAAAAGTTCTAATTCCATCTCATCGAGTTGAAGATCAATTTTGTAATCATCACGTTCTGGTCTGTAATTTTCTCGAATAATAGAAAAACCTAATAGATCCACATAAAAATGCTTTGATTGCTCATAGTTGCTCCCAATAATGGCAATATGATGAACTTTTTTCAAATTCATGGTGTATTTACCTCTTTCCTACTTTGTTTGAATACATGAAGTATAATATCATAAGAACGCATCTAATCAAACTTAAATACATTAAGCCCTATTTTTTCATCATAAACTCTGTCAACTTTTCCATCAATAACCGTAATTACCATCTCACAGGTTGCACTCACGACAGCTCTGTTCAGATGTCCTCCAAACACTTCACCTTTCTCATTTCCGACACTCATATGAAGATGCGCATAATATTCTCCATCCATTGTATTGATCGTACCTGTCAGTGATGTAATTTCATAATACCCTTTAAAACTGTTTGAGTAATATTTCTTCTCATCTGTCTTATATACTCCGATTGTAAAATCATTGATAGCTCCAAGAGCATTGATACTGGCAAGCTTTATATTCGCATTTACAGCAATTGCTTTCAGTTGTTCTAAAATCTCCTCCCCCTTGTCAATTCTCGCTATTATTACATTATCAAATTTTCTGTATTCCATTTTGTTTCTCCCTTCTGGAATTTCTATTTGTGTTGCCATGTCATTACATAATCTTTTTCTCCAGTAGCCTCATCTAAGCCACTATGCTGAATCTCAAATCCTTCTCTCTTATAAAAGGATATTGCCCGTGCGTTCTTTTGGTATACGTTCAAGAGCAGCTTATTCCTTTTATCCTTTGCATAATTCAGCAGAATTTTACCTATCCCCTGCGATTGCATTTCACCAGAAACAAAAATGCCCTCAACATATTCATCATTTAACCCTATAAAACCCTGTATTTCTGTATCATACTCATACACATAAACCTCTGCTTGTGACAGTACTTCTTTTACTGATTTGAAATTGCTTTTCCAGTATTCGGCGGAGATAAAATTATGTGCCTTTATATTTGTATCCAACCATATATCTGCAACTTTATTTATATCATCCCTTTGAAATTCTCTAATCATAACAGTGACTCTCCATAAACTTGAAGTTGTTGCTCTCTTTATTGTAAAAAAACAACCATTTCATAATCTGACAAAATTTTTCTAAAAATAAAACAAATCTTCAAATTTCTTTTCCAAAGCAAAACACAATAATAATGCTAGCTTTGCAGTAGGGTTAAATTGTCCCGTCTCAATCGAACTAATTGTATTACGAGATACACCTACCAAATCAGCCAATGCAGCCTGTGATAATTTTTTTTCAGTTCGAGCTTCTTTAATATTATTTTTCAATTCGAGTGAATCATTCATAATTAATGCCCCATGCAAAATCTAACAATTGCCATAATCGCTGTTGCAAACATAATAACTGATATAATCAAATGTTCTTTATTCCGTGTTTTAATAAATCGATATGTCATTGCTGCACACACCGAACCACTAACAGTTGCACATAAGTCCATCATAGGTAAACCTTGTTCCGATCGAATAAAGGAAAATACAGATGCCATAATCACCATAACAATATATGACCACATCATAGACTTATCTTTTACTTGAAGTTCTCTTTCATCCAATTTTTCATCCTGTGCTCTTTTTAAAATTTCTTTTCTTTCCATAATCCAATCTCCTTTGCCAAGTTTCATTTGCAACAAAAGCATAACATTGCCAAGTACACTTGTCAAGTTTTTGTCAAGTTTTATTTGCAATAAAAGGTAGACTTTATCAAGTCTACCATGATATTTTTTCCTCTGGATTAGACTCAGCAATCATCAATGTTATCGCTACCAATACACCATCACTTATCCTTTTCTGTCCCTTTTTATAAGGTGCATTATTTCCAGCTAAAATTTGAATTAACACGATATCATACTGAAAGTATCATGTTAAGATTATATATTTTGGGTTTTCTTCCTCCAGAACTTTTATTGGAAAAACCGACAGAAGTCTCATCTAATTCTCCTGAAGAAAGAATATTGGAAATATGCTCACTCACTGTAGCACGCTTAACGTCAAATAATTAATCGCATCTTCAACAGTCATACATGGAGCACACTCCTACAACTTAAAACTTACTGCACTTTTTCACTAAGTTTTAATTCCCTATAGTTGCATATCAAACTCCGAAAAAATAAAGACGACCAGTCTTATCATAAAACCAATCATCTTTATTTATTCGTATATTGTATTTTGTATCTCATCCTTTGGACAAAATCGAATCATTTCTACGTTCTCTCTAAACCGGAAGTTTACGGTCTACCACTATTAGTTCATAAAAATATGCATCAGAAATCCGATTAATACGCAAACAACAAATGTTATCAGTGCACTACCTATAACTAAAAAAATCTTCTGATATGGGCGTTTACCTATTTCTCTCTGCTTTTGTATATCATCCAATAGTTTCCCCTCAGAAAATGCAACAATTTCTTTATAGGTTTGAACATCATTATCTTTTTTTACCTTTTCAACCTGAACGGCAAAGTACATAGAGAGTGCCCAAATGATTCCCCAAGGGATGAATGCCCAAACGCCAAGCCACATAAATAGCGGAACTGCCGAAATTGCAGTGACAATCAGCATTTTAGTGTAGATTTTTCCATAGCGGTTCATTTTCCCAATTTGAGATTGTTTGTCTTGAAACATAAACTCGATCGGCTAACTCCTCTTGGGATAATTGTACTTCCTGACGATATTTTTTTATTTGTTTTCCGAGTTCCATCTCTTCACCTCCTAGTATACTCATACTAATCAAAAAGTCATATTTTCGCTATCAAAGGACATTGACATCAGGGTTTTTAGCGTGTCAAAAGTCTTTTACATTCCAGGTCGGCGATATAGCAAGTTCTTTGTCCTCACTTTTCAGATTCACAACCCCTATAAAAACGCCAATATTCTCTCCACTACAAACACTGTCACACAGGCGGCAGCCGCTACAACTACCAGCCCTTTTTCACGGATACCAAGGATAACCGCTACGACAAATCCTGCGATCGCACTGATAACACTTTCCGTACTGTAGAAAATCGCCGGAAGGGTAAGTGCCGTTAGGCAGGCATATGGCACATAGTATAAAAACGAACTTAAAAACCGATTCTCTATCTTTTTTCTGAATAACACCAATGGCACTGCACGGATCAGATATGTGACAACCGCCATTGCGATAATATATGTATATACACTCATCTCTATTCTTCTCCTTTTTTCTTAACCGGTGCAACGATCGCACCGATTGCTGCTGCCGCTACTGTACATATAACGATCGATATTCCGGTCGAGATAAAGTGGAATATCGGAACATAATATAAAAGAATACTGAACAAAGCTGCAACGCATACCACAAATAACACAGATTTTGACTTCTTGGCAACCGGAACAACGATTGCCACGAACATGCCATAAAGTGCAAGACTGAGTGCGCTGCACACAGACTTTGGAAGCAGCCCGCTGGCTACTGCTCCGGCAAATGTACCACCGCCCCAGCCAAGGATCGGAAGGATCTGAAGTCCTAACATATACGGAAAGGTCACTTCTTTGAAATATCCCATTGCAACTGCAAAGATCTCATCTGTATTTGCAAATGCGATGATCAGACGCTTCCAGATGCCTACATCGTCAGCTAACTTCTGCGTAAGTGAAAGACTCATCAGACCATATCTCAGATTGATGATAAGCTGAGTGAGGATCACCTCAAGGATCGTTCCCCCGGCAATGATGATCTGAAGTCCGGCAAACTGACCGGCACTTGTAACATTTGTAACGCTGGTAAGAACTGCCTGAAAGACACTGAGTCCGCCTTTGATCGCAAGAATACCAAAACTAAAACTAACTGCAAAATACCCTAGGGCGATCGGAATTCCATCCTTCAGCCCATTTTTAAATTCATTCATTTGTACTACTTACTCCATATTACTTTTTTTCATAATCAACCTGCATCAGGCACAAGCCCTGTGGTGGTGCGGTCGGCCCTGCGAGCTGTCTGCACCGGCCTGTAAGCACCTCTTCCATGTATGCCGGTTCCATTCTGCCTGCCCCGACCTCTACCAGAGTACCAGTCAGGATACGAACCATATTCTGTAAGAATCCGGCTCCGTGGAAATCAAGAATCACATAATCGCCATCTTCCTTAATATCGATCGCAAATAACTTCCGAACCGTCGATTTCTTCATCTGCTTATTGCCACAGAAGCTCTTGAAATCATGTTCACCGACCAGATAAGCTGCTGCCTTTCGCATCCGTTCACAGTCGATCGTCTCACCCTCATCCAGAGTCCAGACGTATTTCCGGTCAAATACCGGCTTCAGCCTGCCACGATAGATCGTGTAACGGTAATGCTTGCCCTTTGCATTAAATCTTGCATGAAACCGTTCTGCTGCCGGAGTAACCTCCAAAATGCAGATATCATCCGGCAGATAATGATTCATATAATCTCGAATCTCCTCCGGTGTCTTATCTGTCGGAACCGGGCCGCTTGCGACCATTGCCCTTGCATGCACACCTGCATCGGTTCTTCCCGCTCCGTTGATCCGTACTTCTTCGCCTGCCATCAGGGAAAGCACTGATTCGATCTTTCCCTGTATGGTCACAACGTCTTTTTTATGTTCCCACCCATGATATCTCGTTCCATCATAGGCGATCAGAAATCTGTAATTCTGCATAATCGTTTCCTTTTCTACACGGCGTTTATATCCTTGATCGTGCCATTCTCATAATCTCTCGCATTGTCCAGTGTGGTACGGCTGATTGCTTCCAGTGCTTCTTCCGTCAGGAAGCCCTGATGGGAGGTTACAATGACATTCGGGAATGACAGCAGTCTTGCCGTGATCGAGGATTCCAGAATATCATCCTCACGATTCTCAAATACATTATTTGTTTCTTCCTCATACACATCCAGACCGATACCGAAGAATTTCTTATTCCGATTTCCTGTGATCAGATCCTCCGTCTTGATCAGTGCGCCTCTCGATGTATTTACAAGGATCACATTATCCTTCATCTTATTGATCGTCTCTGTGCAGATCATATGGTACGAATCATCTGTCAGCGGACAGTGAAGAGAGATCAGATCACTGGTCGATAACAGCGTATCCAGATCCACATACTCTACAAAATCCAGGGATGGATTCCGGTACATATCATATGCCTGAACCTTCATGCCAAATCCATGACAGATCCGGCACATAGCTGCTCCGATCTTACCGGTTCCGATGATACCCGCGGTCTTGCCATAGAAGTTCATACCTGTAAGACCTACCAGACTGAAATTATTCTCACGAACCTTGATATAGCTCTTATGAATTCTTCTGGTAACCGCAAGTGCCAGTGCCATCGCATGCTCTGCAACCGCCTCCGGTGAATAACCCGGAACACGGAGCACCGTGATACCACAACGGTTTGCTGCATCCAGATCTACATTATTGAATCCGGCACAGCGCATTAACACTAATTTTACACCATTTACAGCCAGACACTCAACTACTTTTTCACTGACATCGGAACTTACAAATGCACAGATCGCATCATATCCTTTTGCAAGAGCTGCTGTTCTCGGCGAAAGGTCTGCTTCTAAAAACTCTACCTCCAGATCTGAATATTCCGGTAATATCTTTTCAAATGAATCTCTGTCATATTTCTTCGTATCATAAAATAAAATCTTCATATTCCATATCCTCCTATCATATCCTGCTGCCAGGCATCTGTAAAAGCATCGTATACTGCCATATTTTCGCTTATTTTTCGGTATGCCTGTATAATTCTATATTTCTGCAACTATTATTTACATTTCATTGCCATTTTATCACAACATCCATGCATTTACACAAATAAAATTATCTATTATAAATCGTTTCTCATCACCCAACACTCTTTACAGATAAAAAGAGATCATCCTGTATCTTTTACCGATACAAAACAATCTCTTTTCTCACAGGAATTGTCTTCTGATTCTTTCAATCCTTCTGATCATTCCTGTTCATATTATTTATTACTTATTGTTTTTTGTAGTTGTCGTAGTTTTCTTATCACTGCTTTTTTTGTTCTTTTTTTTATCCTTTTTTCCGGCCGATTGTTTATTTATTTTTTCAGCCTCAACGGTTGTCTGAGTCTGTTCGCCATTCTCATCTACCGTAATAACAGTTGCAGGATTCTTCATATACTTTTTGTATACCTTATACTGTTTATTCCAGTCAGTATACCGGGAATCTTTTTTCTTATTTTCAAATGAATAATGTTTTGAAATATATTTTCCTATCTCTCTTGTTACTTTTCTTGCACCGTAACAGTTCAGATGTTTTCCGCCATCTCTGGTATCTGTTCCCCAGTTGATCTTATTTTTGCCCTTTACCGTATTCAGATCAAGGAATGGGATTCCTAATTTCTTTGCGTACTGGGTCATACCATTATGTTTTTTATAATTCCATGAGCTTGCTGTCGGCATCTCAACAAACATAACTTCAACATTGTTCTCTTTGCAGATATCCAGGAACATCTTAAGAAAAATTCTGGAAGACTTCGGTACCGGTTCAATATCCTTTGTCTCTACCATCTTATCTTCACCTGTATAAGCCATAACCGTTCTGCTCAGATACTGACCCCTTGTACTGGAACGATAAGTATATGATTTTTTCTTAAAGCTATCCTTAAGTGCCAGTGTTTTCCACCTGTCATGATACTTCATGATCGGAATATATTTATAGATCAGGGATTTGACATTTCCCTCTACTCTGGATACCTGTGTCTTACCTTGCCACAACAGATCCACATCCAAAACAACCAGCTTCGGTTTCTGGCAGGTCAGTACTTCCTGAAGGACATTGACTGTCTCTGCAATATTCTGCGCTCCCTCCGCCGCAACATAGGTTGGAATTCCATAGTTCTTCCACATCATCATTGGAGAGTAGGCACTGTATGCGTTACTGTTCCCCATGACAACAACATCCAGCGAATTTCTCGGTTCTCCATAGAAGCCTCTGGCATTCGGATTTGACAAACCACCTTCCGGGTCACTGGTCTTCGGATAGAATACAACCGACAGAACTCCCATCAGTACACAGAAAATGATGAAAAACAGGATACATTTTATTATATTTTTTGTTTTGTCTTTTTTCATATCGTTCACCATCTATCCTAAAATTGTGCGTATATAAAGCCTGCGACTTCATATCCGCTTCCATATGCTCCAAGGATGATCACGGAAAAGATCAGTCCATAATATAATACCCAACGGAATACAATATTCTTTGTTGCAATATCTTCTCTGATATGACGTCCCTGTTCCTGATACAAGCCAACCAACAGCAACACAATTGCTCCAAAAAGCAGTAACAGGAAATCACTCATACCAATCCGGACATCAAACAATTCACCATAACGGATCGGATCCCATGACAGATTCCGGAACATCGATATAAACATCTGTCCGAAGATCTTCAGATCATCTGCACGGAACATCAGCATACCGATATTAACAAAGATAAAGGTTCTCACAACCTGAAGAGCCTTATAGATCTTACCTTCGCGGTTCACATGCATTTTTTCAAATAATTTTCTGAATAATGGTTCTGTCAAAAGTCCGAGGATCATGATCAGACAGTAATAAATACCGTACATAACATACTTCCAGCTTGCTCCATGCCAGATACCGGTTCCAAACCATACTGCAAGCATGGCAATTGAGGTCGGGATCAGGGTTGCAAAGAACGCATTGAACTTCTCTCTTGTCTTCTTGCTCAGCTTCATAAATGCCTTGGATAGAGAGATGGTATAAAATACATAATCCTTAAACCATGCACCAAGTGTCATGTGCCATCTTCTCCAGAACTCGCTGACTGTCTTTGACATAAACGGTCTTGCAAAGTTTTCCGACAGCTCGATGCCAAACATCTGCGCACTACCGCGGACGATATCCATACAACCGGAAAACTCTGCATACAACTGTAAGGTGTACAACAGCATTCCTATGATGACATACAGTCCGTCATACTGATCGTGGAAATTAAAAATCTGATTTACATACATATTTGCACGGTCAGCAATTACGATCTTCTTAAACAGACCCCAGAACACAAGCTGAAGTCCCATTGTTGCATTTTTATAATCAAACGGATGTCCTTCATATACCTGATCTCCCAGCAGATCAAAACGTCCGATCGGGCCTTCCACGATATGTGGGAAGAATACCAGGAACAAAGCAACCTTTCCAAGATTATCGGAGGCTTTGTATTTACCACGGTATACATCTACAATGTAGCTGATCGCCGATAAGGTGTAGAACGAGATACCAAGCGGCAGCATCATATTCTGCATTGGATTGGATATCTTAATATGGAAAATACTTAATATATCACAGAACACCTGTCCGAAGAATACGGAATATTTCAGATATACAAGAATACCAAGATTTAATAATACAATAGATACACAGACACATTTTTTCTGCCATCCGATGATCGACTTGAATTCCTTTTTATTTTCCTTTGGCAAGGCTTTCTTTGCCATACTGAAGCCATCATCAATCTTATTCAGCAGCAGACCGCCAAAATAGATCGACAAGGTACTGAACAATATAAATACAATATATTTTCCGGAATTAATAAAATAGAACAGATAACTGAATATCAGCAGAACCTTCCATTTGTGCTTTAATGGCACGATCGAGTAGAAAAAGAAGGATCCCATCAATATAAATCCCAAATAAGCTATAGATGTATAAGACATTTTTTTCTCCCTATCACTGATACCGAAAATCTACCGGGCAGTCATTTTCTGTACGTATTACAAAAGGCCGTCCGGTTTATTCCCAGTATTTCTTTTTTCCTCAGTCTGTAAACTAATTAATCATCACTGAGTCTCTGGATCATATCATAGATCGTCTGAACTGTTTTGAAGTTCTCTGGAACGATATCTACAGGTGTGATCTCGATATCAAATGCATCATTTAATTCCATAACAAGTGTTACCATTGTGATGGAATCTAAGACGCCATGGCCGATCAGGTCTGTATCATTTTCAAAATCAACACCTGGTTTTACTTCGTTTAAAATCTCTAATAATTCATCCATTTCTTTTTCCTCATTTCTTATAATTTATAGTTATTTTTCAACCACTTACGATCAATTTTTCCATTTTGATTGTGTGGCATACTCTTCACTCTTACAAACTGGTTCGGTTCCATATAATGTGGAACTTTTTTCTTGAATTCCCCAAGCAGGAATGCATCATCCAGTTTCTTACCTTCATATATAAATACGATCTTATCCTCTGCATCATCGTAGATACATGCATAGCTTCGGATACCTTCGATCGCACCGGCAGCCGCTTCGATCTCGCCGAGCTCGATACGATAACCCATATGTTTGATCTGATAATCTTTTCTTGATATATAGACCAGTTCGCCATATTTATTATATTTTACAAGATCACCTGTCTTGTAGATCAGTTCCGGATAATTCGGGTTTAACGGATTCTGGACAAAGGCTTCTTTTGTCTTTTCTTCATTTCCATAATATCCAAGAGCGACAAAGGAACCTCTGGCATATAATTCACCTTCTGCACTGAAGCCTGTCTCCGGATTGATCTCCGGCGAAACCACCTTGCCATCTTCTCCAAGTACAAATACATCACAGTTGTTACATGCATTTCCCATTGGAAGGGGCTCATCGTCACGAAACTTTCTGTTTACCACATAGTAGGTACAAATATCGGTTGTCTCTGTCGGGCCAAACAGGTTTGCATACATGGCATCCGGCAGATTCTCGATCCAGTAATTCAATGGTCTTGTCGGCATAACCTCGCCTGCAAATAACACTTTTTTCAGATCCGGAAGCTTAGCATACTGGAACATCTTATAATTTGCAATGATCGAAAGCGCCGATGGAACCCAGTAGATCGTATTAACCTTTTTCTCATTCAGGAATTCCATGAGCTTGATTGGGAATGAAAAATATGCTTTTGGTATTATATACAATGTTGCGCCATTTTTCAATGTGCTATATAAATCTGAAACAGACATACTAAAATAAAATGGGGTCTGATTTCCAAATATTGTTGTCTCGTTGATATCAAAGGCTTCTGTATACCATGTAATATAAGAAAGAATATTTGCATGTGATATAACCGCACCCTTTGGAACACCTGTCGAACCGGAAGTAAATAATGCATACACCGGATCCGTATCGATCATATTGGCTCTTACCTTTGCCAGACAACTCTGGTCTGCTTCCTGATCCATCTCATCCAGATTGAAAATCTTTGGTGCATAGCCCTTGCCGTCCTCTGTTTCAACATGCAGCTCTTTTGCTTTATCGAGATGCTTATTATCGGTTATGGCAGCCTCCGGTTTCAATGCCTTTAAGATCTTATTCACTCTGTCAACCGGCATCTCCGCATCTATGACCACATAAAAGTTTCCGCTATATACAGCACCCATGAATGCTGCCACACTCTTCGGTTCCTTATCAAGAAGTACAACAACCGGACGATTCTTGCATCCGCCAAGTCCCTGATATAACCATGCTCCAACCTGTTTTGCAGTTTTCTCCAGTTCTTTATAAGTGAGTCCTCCGTTAACATCGGCAACTGCTAATTTGTCTGGATATTTAGCTGCTGAGCCTTCAATAAATTCAAGTACATTCTTCATATCTTTCTTTACCGGAACCTGTCCGGACCTCCTTTATTCCACGATTGCAAATACAAGTGTTACTGTATATTGCCCTTTCTTCTCTTTTACTGAAAAGTCTATGTTCATTTCCTGTGCAATTTTCTCACAGGTCTTAATTCCTATCCTTGTGCTTTCTGCTTCATTTCTGCTTTTGCTTATATGATTACTGATCACCAATGTTACCTTCGTATCCGATGTACTGTACTTAATATCTACCGGTTTGCTGTAATCCGAATATTTTCTTATATTCGTAAATATATTATCAAACAACCGTTTCAGATATGGGGCATCAATCTGTATCTTCGGTGAATTATCCTCCGTCTTAATCTGGAATGTAATTCCTTTTTCTTCTAACAGACACATATATTCACCGATCATCTGTTGGAAAAATTCTTTTGCCGGAAACTTTTCCATCTTCAGTTCATCCGTATGTCCGGAATATACGAAGAAGTAACGGAACAGCTTGTCTGACAGATCTTTTAACTGCCCTGCCTTATCCACGCAGATATCAACGTACTGCTTATACTCTTCTTCCGAATCAAATTGACTTGTTTCCAGAAGATCCAGATACCCATTCAATACCGTAAGCGGTGTCCGGATATCATGTGCCATTGCTGTGACAAGATCCCGGTTCGCCTGCCAGGCTTCTTTTTCTTTGCTCATCTGCTGAATGATCGAATTTCTCATACTGTCAATATTATCCGCCAGCACATAGATCTCATCATTTCCGGATTTTGTGATAGCTGCATTGATATCGTTCTTTTTGATTCTGGATACCTCCCGTGTCAAACGTCTTACACGCTTTACCACACGACCGTTATAGATCATAACAAACATCATAAAGATAAACGAGCACACCAGAAAACCAATTGTCATCCAGAAATAGTAAACTCTTTTCTCTGAGTAATCCACGATACAGACATCATACAGACCATCCTCGAACCGCACAGAATAAAATGCATAATTTCCATACTGAGATGCTAATTCTTCTACATCTGAAGTATCGACCGGATTTGTTTCTTTATATTCTGACTCAGAAGATGCTATATCATTGCCAACATTTTCATTTGTCTTTTCTGTCTGTCTCTTATATTCTTTTTTCTTCCTGTAAATCTCAACCAGCCGTTTGTTTTTAATATTATTCAGCATCTGCTTCTTGTCTTCTTCAGACTCTGCAAGCTTTCTGCCCTTCTTGTTTCCATTTGTTATCTTATTAAAAAAACGCTCCATCGCGGTACGTCTTTTCTGTTTTGTTGAATCATATATTACATTCTCATTCTGATATACAAGAAGATATACACTTCCCTCTTCCTGCTGCCATCTGAGAATAGCATTCATATCTGTTGATTTTACCTTATTATCCCTGACATAATCGGAAAAGCGGTCGATCTTCTCGTCTGTTCGCCGGGCTGTGGCTGTCTCGTCCAGATACTTTTTGTCAATTATATATACTGTAGTTTTCAGCCAAACGAAGAACAAACCGACTGCAAGTAACAGACTTCCTGCAATAACCAGAACCAGCTTCGTATTTAAGGTAAGCTTCTCGTCTGTTCTTTTTTCCCGTCTATTCTTTTGTCTCGTTTCTCTGTCTTTCATTCCGTCTGACCTTTTCAGGCTTTAATCCACCTGATATCCTTTTCCATAAATCGTTCTTATGATCTCAGGCTGTGCCGGATTCTCCTCGATCTTCTGTCGAAGCCTGAGCACATGCACCATGACCGTATTGGACGATGAAGGAAGATATTTTTCCTGCCAGATATTCTCATATAGTTCATCCAGATTCCAGGATCTACCACGATTCTTCACAAGAAAAAACAGCAGTGCAAATTCTTTATCCGTCAGATGGATGACTTCGTCTTCTTTCGTTACCACACGCTTGTATGGATCGATCGATATTGTTCCGACACGAAGTATTCCATCCGCATTATCTTCTCTTCCTTTATAAACATTATAACGTCGGATCAGTGCTTTCACCTTCCGGATCAGCTCACTCTGTTCAAATGGCTTACTTAAGAAATCATCTCCACCGATATCGTATGCCTCATTCTTGTCCGGTTCCTGCGTCTTGGCTGTTAAGAACAGCACCGGAACCGATGAGAATTCCCGGATAGCCGCACAGCTTTCGGTTCCCGACATTCCAGGCATCATAATATCCATAATAACCAGATCAATATCCGAATGTTCTTTCATAATATCGATCGCCATCTGTCCGTTCTCTGCTTCCAATGTTTTATACCCCTGCTTTTTCAGGTAAATACCTACAAGCTTCCGGATATCCTTTTCATCATCTACGATCAGAATCTTCGCTTCCTGTTCGGACAACAATCCCTTTTCCTTCTCTTCATCTATTGTTTTGTTATTTTTTAAAATCATAACCATATCCTCTCTTTTTCTAATATGCCCTGATTTTAACTTTCAATAACCACCCCAACATTATAGCATTTGCATCTATAATTCAAGTATGCGTCAGGTGTTGTTAAGATTTGTTAAGTCAGGTTATACCAGAAAATTACATCCTTTTTGTATCTAAATTTTTAAGATTCTTAAGTTTTTTGTTTAAGCTATCTAAAAAATCCATTCAAAGACGATTCCGTAAAGTTCCCTCAGATAATAAGTTGGCAATAACCACCACGCTGTTTTCCCGCACACCGCCGATGGTTTTATACCTGTATGTTCTGCAATAACAGATGCACGGTATTCATGAAATTCATTTGTTACGATAATAACCTGCGGATCCAGATTCTTCTCCTCTATGATCTTCTTTGAATATAGAAGATTCTCTCGGGTCGAGGTTGACCGGTCTTCCTTATATAAACGGTCCTGTGCAATTCCTTTTTCTGTCAGATACCGGTACATGCACTCCGCTTCGCTGATATTCTCACCTTTTCCCTGTCCACCGGACAGAATACACACAACCTCTTCATGTGTGTTCAGATAATCACATGCCGCATCTAAGCGTTCCGTCAGCATCAGGCTTGGGCGATCGCCATTTACACCACAGCCAAGCACGATCATAACCGTTTCATCCTTCGGAGCGCTCTTCGATGCCCGTACCATGCATATCGTACCTGCTGCCGCAAATCCAACTGCAACTAATACAATCAGCAAAACGATCCCGCATATTACTTTTCCGGCAGTCCGGGTCATCCATTTTTTCACCCGGCGATTCACTCTGTGAAACCATGCTGCATATAAGATCAGGCAGATACCAAGAACAACTCCCGTAAGATTTCCTATGTTTTTAATCCCCTTCGTAACAAATGGATACAGAAATATGAATACTCCTGCAAATCCTGCTATGAATAATACTATTCTAAGCCATAATTTCTTCAATTTTCCCTGCATACCTCCCGTCTTTTTATATAATTCTCCCTTTTCTGGAGTTCACTCCATGTTTATAGCATCCAAATGCATCAAAATGCCATCATCTATATTGCGGAGCGATTAAGATTTATAAATGATCCGGTTACATTATATTTAAACACTATTATATACTGTTTTTAACAAAAAACAGCCATTTCAGGCAACGAATCGCTCCATTTGGAGCAATTCATTATCCAAAATGACTGTATTATACACTGATTTAAAATGATTTCTAATGATTTTAAATCATTTTAAATTATTTCTTATAATTTCTAATGATTATTAATGTTTCAGACATTCCTTAATAGACGCTTCAAAAATATCAAGACCGGCTGCAAGCTGCTCATCTGTCATTACAAGTGGTGCAAGGAAACGGATTACATTGTTGTAGGTTCCTGCACCTTCTACTAACAGACCTTTCTTCGCACAAGTCTGGATCAGGTCAGATGTAAATGCTGCATCCGGTTCTTTTGTTTCCTGATCTTTTACGAATTCGATACCGATCATACCGCCAAGTCCTCTGACATCACCGATAACCGGATATTTCTTCTGCATTTCCAGATAACGCTCTGTTACTTTCTTACCGATCTCACAGGAACGCTCTGCCAGATGATCTCTCTCCATAATCTCGATCGTCTTTAAGGATGCGGCACATGCCAGTGGATTTCCACAATAGGTTCCACCGATCGTTCCTGCCGGAACTGCATCCATAACCTCAGTTCTTGCAATAATGGCTGATAATGGCACGCCGGCTGCGATGGATTTTGCTGTTGCGATGATATCCGGCTCTACACCGGCCTCCTGCCAGTAAACAGAAGCAAACATACGACCGGTTCTGCAGAAACCGCTCTGTACCTCATCTGCGATCAACAGGATACCATTTTCATCACAGATCTTACGGACTGCTTTTACCCATTCGATCGGTGCAGGGATGAAACCACCTTCGCCCTGAAGCGGCTCAACAACGATCGCTGCGATCGTGTCCGCTGCCGCACACTGTTCAAATACATCGTAGATAGATCTGATATAGTAATCAACTGCCTTATTCTCAGGCATTCCTTCCGGATTTCTATAATAATATGGGAACTGTGCACGGAACACACCGGCTGCTAACGGTCCCATATCTTTTGCATATGCTTTCTTGGATGTCATCGCCATTGTAAAATGTGTTCTACCATGGAATGCACCGGAGAATACGATGATATTTGGACGCTTTGTATATGCCTTTGCTACCTTAACTGCATTCTCATCTGCTTCTGCACCACTATTTGCAAAGAATGCTTTCTTGCTGTCGCCCTTTACAGGTGCAATACCGGATAACTTCTCTGCGAGTGCTACATAGCCTTCATGTGTTACGACATTGAACATGCCGTGGAAATATTTATCTGCCTGTGCTTTTACTACTTCAACAACCTCCGGCTGGGAAAATCCGATATTCAATACACCGACACCACCGATCCAGTCCAAGAACTTGTTGCCATCAACATCCTCGATCATAGCGCCTTCACCACGTTCTATAACGACCGGATATCCGCAACGGATCGCATTTGGAACGGCCTGCGCTCTCCTGTCTATGATTGCCTGTGCCTTAGGGCCAGGTAAAGTCTCTGTTATTATTTCCGGTAAATCTGTTCTTAACATATGTATCATCCTCCATCTTCTTAATTCGAACGGCTTTTGTATCTGTGCCGTTCATTTATTTGCTCTTTTGAATTTTCTACAGTATGCCATTCATAAAAACCGATCACCATATCCCGCCAGCACAAAACTCCCGCCCTGATTTGTGCTTATAGCACAATCATATGTTTGACAGGCACATATTTTCTATGGTATTGTTGGGTTATTGTAATTCATAGCACAAATCAGTGGTTTATTATATTAAGCAGCAGCTAATATAAACCTTATATAATTAAGCAAATATTAGGCAATCATGTTCAAACTGCTTCAAATCAATAAGCCACCGCCAAGCCGATACGCGCAGATCATATTTTGATTGAACGGACTTCTTATACATAGACAAATAACAATTATCAAATTCTGCCAAGAAAGGATCTTATATATGGCAATATTATTAAGAGATTTATATAAAGAAACAAAAAGCACCTATGGTCTGGATCTGATCGCAGGGGAAGAAGGACTGGATCATCTGATGAACTGGGTCTATATATCAGAAGATCCCGGTACATTGGAATTCCTGCATGGCGGTGAACTAATCATTACAACCGGCGTTCTATGCGGAAATGAATACTGGTTATATAACTTCATCAAAGGGCTGATCGAGCATAAAACCTGCGGCCTTATTATCAATATCGGCGGACATCTGAACCGTTCCGATATCTCCGACCGTATCCGTATGCTGTGCGATCGGAAGCATTACCCGCTCTTTCTTATGCCATGGGAAACACGGATCTTCGATATCACACACGATTATTACAATCGGATATTTGATGATACCCAGACCAGTCAGGCAATCTCAACAGCCCTTTCGCGCGTGATCCTTCACCCAAATGACAAAGCTCTGATGGAAATCAGCCTGCCTGTCTTATATGAACATGGTTTTCAGGCGGATGCACAATACCATCTCGTATATATATCAGATCTGCGTGATACAGCATCCATGAAACCAACCGCTGCACAGACAAATACCTCTATCCAGCAGTCTGAGCATTCCACCATCTCATCCGGTTATGCAAATACCGCCGGAAGTTTTCTTCAGAATCTGTTGACACGTCTGGTCAGAATCTATAATCTGCCATATACATTTGTCAACGGCACCGACTATACTCTGCTGATCAGCCCCGCACGGTCAAATGAACGGCTTGAACAGGAGCTTACACGGCTTCTGTATTATATGGGAGAATCTGCCGGAACAACTTCCATGTATATCGGAATCAGTGCGCCAACCAAAGATCTGATTGGATTAAGTCAGGCATTTTTACAGGGACAGTGCGCCGCCCTGATGGCACAAAAAAAGAACAGTAGCCTGTTCTTCTTCGATGATATGGGATTCTATAAGCTTCTTTTATCTGTAAGTGATATGGATGTTCTTAGAGAATATGTAAACGATACCCTGGGATCCATCATTACATACGATGAGCAGCACCATACGAATTATCTGGAAACACTCTATCAGTATCTGCTCTGTGATGGCAGTATACAAAAAATTGCCGGTGCCCTGTTCTGTCACAGGAACACCGTCAATTATCGTGTCCGTATATTAAGGGAGGACTTACATCTTGCTTTAGATGATCCGTCCACTCGTTTTGAACTGATGACCGCATTTCAAGTTCATAGTTATCTGGATTTGTTTCCCTGAATCTGCTGCAACACATTTTAATATCATGTACATCATATATCCGGTCATTAATTGGCCTGTTATTTTCTGCGTCTGACCGCCAGTAATTCTTTCCATGCCGGCGGATAGAACAACAAGAGCAATGGGAACAGCTCCAGTCTTCCGGCAAGCATATCGAACATCAACACATATTTGGAAAATGTACCATATACATTAAAATTCTTCGTTGGTCCTACCAGCTCCAGTCCCGGTCCGATGTTATTGATCGTTGCCGCAACCGCAGTAAAGTTTGATGTCATATCTTTTCCCTCAAAGGAGATCAGCAGTACGGATGTTGTAAACAGGATGATAAATGTTATAAAATATACATTTACCGCACGTACCACTTCATGCTCTACCGGCTTGCCGTCCATTTTGATCTTCTTGATACTTTTTGGATGCAGATAGGAATTCAACTCTTTTATCACACTTTTTACCACGATGATAAATCGGGATACCTTGATACCACCACCGGTACTGCCTGCACATGCACCAATGAACATCAGAATAACCAGTATCGTCCTACATGTCTGGTTCCACAGGTCAAAATCCACACTGGAGAATCCGGTTGTTGTTATGATCGAAGCGACCTGGAACGATGCATGACGGAGTACTGTCCAGAATCCATCCATTGTATGAATCAGATTCAATACAAGAACTGCGATCGCCGCCACAATAATGAGGAAATAGGTTCGCACCTCATCCATCTTCAATGCCTTTTTGATATTGCCAAATAAAATCAGATAGTATGCATTAAAATTCACACCGAATAAGATCATAAAGATCGTTACCACCCACTGCAGATATGGCGAAAAGCTGGCAAAGCTATCATTCTTTGTTCCGAATCCACCTGTACCCGCTGTTCCGAATCCGGTACAGAATGCATGGAATACCGGCATTTTCCCAGCTATTAACAAGATGATCTCTATAGCCGTTAATACAATGTAGATAACATATAATATTCGCGCCGTATACTTGATCTTCGGTACAAGCTTACCAACAGAAGGTCCCGGGCTCTCTGCTTTCATCAGATTGATATTTGATCCGCCACTAAGCGGCAATACCGCAAGCAGAAACACCAGCACACCCATGCCACCGATCCAGTGTGTAAAGCTTCGCCAGAACAACGTCGTCCGGGATAATGCTTCCACATCGTTTAAGATACTGGCTCCTGTGGTTGTAAAACCGGAGATCGTCTCAAATAACGCATCTGTGAAAGATGGGATATCTCCTGATATGCACATTGGAAGTGCACCAAATATACTCAGTGCTATCCAACTCAATGCTGTAGCGATACAACCCTCTTTCAGATAGAATACATTTACTTTAGGTTTATGTTTTACAATGATGGCTCCAATCAGCATACAGATAACTGCCATCACCAGATAATCAATTCCTTCACTTTCCTGATAAATCAACGAAACCAGACATGGCAGAAGAAGCATAACCCCCTCCAGCATGACCACATGTCCGACTACGTATAAAATCATTGACCGATTCATAGCTTCCTATTTTCCCTTTTACAAAAATACTCATTACTTATACCAGAATATCCCTGATATCATTAAATCCTGTATGGGTCGTTACTACCATAGCGGTATCCCCGACTTCGATCGTATCATGACCGGATGGTGTAATGATCGTACCGTTTCGATTGATAAACGCGATCAGAACATCCTTCTTTAACTTCAGATCCATCAGTGGCTTACCCGTTACCTCGGATGCTTCATCCACACGGAACTCGATCGCCTCTACCCGGAAATCAAACATATGATATAACGTCTGCACACAGCTGTTCATGGAACGTGTATTTGATTTCGCACGAACATAAGCAGTAATAGTCTCCGCTGTAATAAAACTCGGATAAAATACACTTCCAAGGTTCAGATTATTAATTATTTCCTTGAAATTACTACGGTTGATCTTCGTGATGGTCTTTGCATCCGAAACATGTCTGGCATGCAGTGTCAGGAGGATATTTTCCTCGTCAATCCCAGTTAAAGCAACAAAGGATTCTGCATTGCTTAAGCCTTCTTCCTTTAATACATCCTGATCGGTTCCGTCTGCATTGATAATAACTGCTTTCGGAAGCAGAATACTGAGTCGCTCACAACGATCCTTCTCTTTCTCAATGATCTTTACATTGATTCCCATATTGATCAACTGACTTGCAAGATAATATGCAACGTCACCACCGCCGACGATCATCGCATCACTGACACGATTTGTCTTGAATCCGATAAAATCAAGAAATGCACGGCTCATCGGACGGGATCCTACAAACGAAAGAACATCTCCTGCATGCAGTTTAAAATGACCGGATGGAATATAGACTTCTCCATCTCTTTCAACCGCACAAATCAGAATATTGATATTCTTCGCTCGATCCATAAGCTGCTGACCAAGATGTGCCACAGACAGTCCGTCTAACATATTATGCTCCGGAATCTTGATCTTCGTCATCTCTGCCTGACCATGTGCAAAGGAATTGATCTCCAAAGCTGTCGGCATATAAAGTACACGCGCAACCTCCGTTGCTGTTTCAAGCTCCGGATTGATGACCATGGTAAGTCCCAGACTCTTTTTCAGATATTTTATCTCCTTGCTGTAGTCCGGATTTCTGACACGCGCTACCGTTGCGCAGTCACGTCCCTGTTTTGCGATCGTACAACAAAGCAGGTTCAGCTCGTCAGAATTTGTTACTGCGATCACAAGATCGGCATTCTCCACACCGGCTTCCATCAGCACACTGTAGCTTGCACCATTTCCGCAGATTCCCATAACGTCATACTGATTGACGTTCATCTCAACCTTATCCGCATTTTTATCAATGACTGTTATATCATGCCCTTCCTTGCATAACTGTCTGGTCAGTGCCGTTCCGACCTTACCGCATCCTATGATCAATATATTAAGACCCGTTTTCTTCGCGCCTCGTTGCTTAAACATCACTTACCTCCACCGACTTCGGCTATATATTATACATATCTTTTGTGCATAAAACGCTCACTTTATTATAGCGTCAATCTCGATTGTAACATTTTTTTTCTATATGTACAGTGATATTTGAAAATTTTATTTAAAGTTTAGTTTGATTCTGTGCTATACTCCTGTCTGGAGGATTTAATATGTTGTTTTCTTTATTTATTAATTTTTTCAAAATCGGATTATTTACATTTGGAGGCGGTTATGCGATGATCGCACAGATCCGGGAAGAAGTAGTTGCAAAACGAAACTGGCTCACGGAAGACGAACTGATCGAAGTGATTGCGATCGCTGAATCAACGCCCGGGCCGTTGGCGATCAACCTCGCTACTTTTGTCGGTTATAAACAAAGAGGCTTCCGCGGAAGTCTGGCAGCCACCCTCGGTGTCTGTATCCCATCCGTTATTATTATATTTGTCATTTCTCTGTTTTTTGATGCTTTCATTGCAAATAAATATGTAGCATATGCCTTCGTTGGCATTAAATGTGCTGTTGCTTTTCTGATCCTTACAACCGGAATCAGCATGATGAAAACACTCGACCGAAAAAAAATACCGGTTCTTGTATTTGTAGTTACTTTTATAATCATGGTGATCGGAGAACTGCTTTCCAAATCCGTGAATGCAATTCTTCTGATCCTCGCAGGCGGCATCATCGGAATTTTTTGTACCTCTTTTAAAAGAATCCGAAAGGAGGATGCAGACAAATGATATATCTGACATTGTTTATTGAATTCTTTAAAGTAGGACTGTTCAGCTTCGGAGGCGGCTTCGGCATGATACCGCTGATCCAGGATGCTGTCATCCGCCATAACTGGATGAGTGAAGATGCCTTTTACAATTTCATCGGTGTCTGCGAATCTACACCGGGTCCGATCGCAGTCAACATGGCGACCTATGTCGGATCGACGCAGGCAGGACTTCCAGGCGGTATCGTCGCTACTCTCGGTGTCATCACGCCGTCCTTTTTTATTATATTATTAATTGCCGCAGTTATAAAAAATCTGACGAAAAATACCTACGTGCAGGGCTTCCTGTATGGCATCAAACCGGTTATCCTGGCCCTGATCCTTGCAACCGGAATCAACATGCTGTTAAAGTCTACCGGGTATGTCAGCTTATCCGAATATGATGTGAATATCCCTGCTATCATCATTCTGTGCCTGCTTGCAGGAATCTATTTCTTCATCCGGCGCAAATGGAAGCAGAAGCTGTCAGCGATCTCCCTGATCCTGCTTTCCGCGGTTCTGGGGATCGTGGTATCCGTGATCGCCGAACACATCAGATAAAAAGTCACCTGATACAATGCAAAGTATCAGGTGACTTCATATTTTTCATTGGCAGTCATAATTATCCTTTTATATCAGATTGCTCTGCCTTTTATTTTCGATAGGATGGAGCAAGCGCGTATGCCGGAACATACTCCTCTGCTGCCACACTGTTCATAGCAAATGCCCGCACCAGAAACGTACCGATGGTTTTTGATGCATTCCGAATATAGCGTGCATCCGTTTCATTATCTCCGGCCTCCGTCATATACAGTGCATGGTTTTTCTTCAGATACTCGACCGCTTCCTCCACGGAATGAACCATTTCACCGATCCGGCTCGTTTCTTCCTGTTCTACATGTCCATGTCCAAATAAAAACTTCTGAAATCCACTTTCATATGCAACATGTTCAGAAAAACCGCCTTCAAAAATGGAGTTATGCGCATATGTGAAGAAATCCTCCACATAATGAAGTACATATCCGAGTTTCAGGAAAGAATATCTGCTGTTCTTCCCCTTTTCTTCCAGCTTCTGTATCCGGTTGACTGTATTATCAAATGAACTTTTCCAGGTATGCTTCTTAATATAGGTATGAACCAATATATCCGGCAGAATACTGCCTAACAATAACCACTTCCTTTTGTTCTGTGGAACCTGTTCTATGATTTCTCTGGTTACAAATAAATGACTTCTTTTTTTCATATCAGTCTCCTTCCCACTTTTAACTCGGCACAACTTTTTCCGTTGTTCCTATCTATATTTTACCGCAGGAAGTATGAAATACAAGCCATTTCACAGAATTTTCTTGAAATTAGAAAAATTTTCTAACAATTTTTACACTAACCAAGACATCTTACACAGAGATAACATACCTGACTATCATCCGTATAGTCTTCCGCAGCCAGGATCTCCATCATTGTATCCTTATACTCTTCGCCATATTTTCTCCTGTATATGATGCTGTATGACTTTCCGGTGCCATTGATATTCTTTTTTAGATTTTGAAGTGAAGTCTTCTGCAAAAATGCCTGTCTGTCATCCGGATACAATTCATCTGAATTTGCAAATGTCGCAAACCAGTCTGAAAGCTTTGCCGAAAACACACTGTTCTTTAAGCTTTCTCTGTCAATACTTACAATCTGATATGAATTCTGTGTAAGATTAATGATAAGTACTTTAGTATATAGCTTTGTAAGTGCATTATGTGCAGCCTGCAATTTTCTCCGGTCTTCTCCCTTTTTACTGTAGTATTCTGCCTTACAGGCATACATTCTCTCATCCGCCTGCTCTGCAAGTTCCTCAAAATTCTCCCACTGCCTTTCGCACTTCTCCGCATATCCCAGAGACACAGATACATCTGATACTTTCTTTCCGGACCATTTGTTCATCCGTTCCTTAAAATCATCTATAATCTTTTTGAGTCTTCTGCTATCTGCAAACACAATTGCTGCGAACTCATCACCGCCAAATCTGTATACCCGTCCATATCCGTTAAAGCTCTTCATCATGCACTCCACAGCTCCCTGAAGCAATTCATCGCCTGCCGCATGCCCCTGATGATCATTTACCTTTTTCAATCCATTGACATCCATGGATATATATACCATATCCGGTGATTTCCAGTATTCTTCCACATTCTCCTGATATGCTTTCCGGTTAAAACACCCTGTCAGTTCATCTGTATAGGCACTGCGCCTTACCCTGTCAAGCTTTGTAAACATACTTGCGAGTGCTTTCGCAGCAATTATGAAATACACGATCATAATCACCATTATGATAACATCTGTCTTTATATTCGAAAGTAAATTGCAGGTAACCACAACGATATAGTCATCTGTCCGGTCGAAAGCGCACCGGCTCACAATACCATCTATGTTCCTGTAGCATATTGCAGGGACATCTGCCTGTTCAGTAACCTTATCACGGGATATACCGACATCATTCAGCGTTTTACCAACCATTGCTGCTTTTGTACTTCCAAGGATTTTGCCATCTCCACTATCCGCAACAAATATATTGATGCCTGTATACATCGGCATATTGGAAATAACTGCTGATATCTGATTCTGATTCATCTCATCAATCAGGCGCTTCGGTTCTATTCCTACCTGGATCATCTTTGTTCCGGCATTATTCCAGGTTATTGCATACATCATGCTTCGCCCCTCAGATGTATTTGGCATAACATCCTGGCACATTGTCAGATCTTTATCCTGAAGCATGGGGGTAAAATATGCCATTTGCTCTCCCGAATCAAAACTGTATCCATAATACTTTGGAATAGTTCCTCCGTAAATAACTCCATTCTCATCAAATAAATGGATCTCATCTACAGACATAAATGCTGCAATCTTTTTCAACTCATTAAGATCATTTTCAACCTCCGGTTTTGCATCCAATATATAGGCAACTGCATTGACACGAACCTTATAATCCTCTTTTAAGGATTCCAGCATTTCTTTCTCCCGGCTGTCATTTTTTTCAATTACTTCCATCGTCTGGTTCATCAGCATCTGAGATGTTCTTTTGTAATCCTGTAAATTAACAACATATAATATGACGATTTCTAAAATCAATGCTAAAAAAACAGCTACATTAATCGTCATTGTCATCTGTCTGGTATTTTTATTCCTTTGAAAAAAGATTTTCTTCTTCAGTTTTCTTCCCCCTTTGCCTCCCCATATTTATATCATATATAAAATCGCTGTCTTACATACCTTCCGGCATCTCGGTCTCATAAAAGCCCCGTCCATTTCTGGTGCCCATTCGGATCGTCATGCCGAGATCCTCATAGACACTGGTGCACTCATAGTCAATCGGCTCTGTCGTTCTGACAAGCCTCTCCAGCTCTTCTGCAGCCGCCATATATTCGTCACCATCAAAGCCACCGATTGCCGGTCCTGACGCCCCATAATATAAAGTCAGATAGATCACCTTACCATCCTTATCTTCTGCCGCGATCGTATAGTCCAGTAACTCCTCATTATTCTCGGTTGTCTCCTTATCGCCAAATAATGTAACGATCTGACCAATGAACAGGCCATGATATTCTGCAAGTGCTTCGTCCTCATATACATTTAACAACAAATAACTGCCTGCCAGGTCCACATCATCATTTACTCTATAAAATGTATAATTCTCGCACGAATATCTCGCTTTCTCTGTCCCATCTGTCTTTTCTGTTGTGCTGTCTTTTTTCTGTGTATTCATATGATCTGAACTTCCCCCCGCTTCTTTTTCTGATGCTGCTTCTGTCTTCTCCGCTGTCGCATCTACTTCTATTGTCCGGTAATTCTCAGTTGTTCCATCCATACTGTATTCGGATGTAGCTACCCATTCTCCATAATCTGTCGTGATACCTTCATCGGCACACCCTGTCATCATAAGCACTCCAACTGCCCCTAATAATAAAATCGTCTTTTTCATATCCGGTGTCTCCCCATATATTTATTTTACCCCTGTAAACCTATCAGATCTAGTTTATATATCGTTCGCTCTAACTTCATCTGATCCAGAAACATTTTTTTCAACTTTTCCAACCTTATTATACCCAATTTTTGCAACTTTTCCAACTTTTACCATACAACAAAAGGACGGCCGTTTTCACGACCGTCCTCTTATATCTGTCAATTTTATTTATAATCATTCTCCAGCCCGTCTGCATCAAAGTAATTGATCTTCATAGCAGAACGTACATCATGAAGAGTTGCTGCTGCTTTCTTCTGTGCAGCCTCGCTTCCTGCCTTTAAGATGTCAAGAACATCCGGAATACGGCTCTCCCACATCTTACGACGTTCACGGATCGGTGTAAGCTCTGACTGTAATACATTGTTCAGGAACTTCTTCACCTTAACATCACCAAGACCACCACGACTGTAATGCTCCTTCAGTTCATCCAGATTCTTATAATCCGGCAGGAACTGTTCAAAATGCTCCGGACGACAGAACGCATCCAGATATGTAAATACGGAATTTCCCTCGATCTGTCCCGGATCCTCTACACGGATATGATTTGGATCTGTATACATGGACATAACCTTCTTCTTTACTTCATCTGCTTCATCGGAAAGATAGATGCAGTTTCCAAGAGATTTGCTCATCTTTGCTTTTCCATCGATACCCGGAAGTCTGAGACACGCTTTGTTAGACGGTAATACGATCTCAGGATCTGTCAGAGTTTCGCCATATACGGAATTGAATTTGTGAACGATCTCCTTGCACTGTTCCAGCATAGGAAGCTGATCTTCACCAACCGGCACTTCTGTTGCACGGAAAGCCGTGATATCTGCTGCCTGACTGATCGGATAGCAGAAGAATCCAACCGGGATACTTGCTTCAAAATTACGCATCTTGATCTCGGATTTTACAGTAGGATTTCTCTGTACACGAGATACTGTAACGAGATTCATATAATAGAAAGATAATTCTGTCAGCTCTGGAACCATGGACTGAATGAAGATCGTTGATTTCTCAGGATCGATCCCACATGCCAGATAATCAAGTGCAACCTGGATAATGTTCTGTCTCACCTTCTCCGGATGCTCGGCATTATCTGTAAGTGCCTGTGCATCTGCGATCATTATATATATCTCGTCATAGTTTCCTGAATTCTGAAGCTTTACACGCTCAGAAAGGGAACCAACATAATGTCCAACGTGAAGTCGTCCTGTAGGGCGGTCACCGGTTAAAATAATTCTACTCATCTTAAAAAGTCTCCTTCATTTCTTCGTTCGATAATCCTGCCCCCAATTATACCGCGAGATACTGTCATCGTCAAGGAAACCCTACTGTTCACTGATGATCTTTCTGCCACTGAAATAGGTGATCAGGAAATATCCGCCATAGATCACAACCAGAACAACAACGGTCATAAGCATGGCTGCTCCCATGTCATCGGTTCCCATCAGTGAAAGAATCTGTCTGCTGAATTTTAAACCAAATATTGAATGAATGACTGCCAGTGCAAGCGGGAACAGGAAGAACAGACCCATCTGTGCAAATAACGCATGGTTGATCATCTTCTGATCCACACCCAACTTTCGAAGCATCTTATATCGTTCCACATTATCGGTGCTTTCTGACAATTCCTTTAATGCAAGGATCGCTGCACCGGAGATCAGGAAGATCATTCCAATATATAAGCCGATAAAGGATGCGATCGCGCCAAGTCCGATACTGGCAGCTTTTACATTTTCTTTCGTATTCAGACTCAGCCTGACATCCGGGTCATCATCCAGATTGATATGTTCATTTCTCGCCATGATCTTATCCGTATCGGTCGTATTATAGATTGCAAGCAAGCTTTCAGAGATCGGAGTTACTCCTGTAAGCACCCCATCCGGCACAATAATGATACCAGTATTAATCGCCTGCGTAGAAATCTGGACATCACCAGCCTGACATTTGCTCATTCCCGGCTTCAGTTCATAACCATTTACCTGAATCGTCGTACCAGCCTGCAATGACATATCTCTGTATTTCACCATCTGCTTGTAATTTGCCACAACTCCGTATTCATCATCTTTGATCGACACAGTTTCAAAACCACACAGCTTTGCCACACGATTATAATCGGACACTGTCATGACATTTTCCATAACATCCATCATACCATACACCGGCTGGTCACCAAGGAACTCACCCTTTGCCTGCTCACTGAACGTATCCCCGTATGTGAAATCCGGCAATGAGTATATATACACATCTTCATAGGCTGAAAACATAGACGGCAAATCAATTCCATATTCCTTATATATATCGCAAATATCGCGTTTATCCCATGTCGGATCATAATAAGCATCCTCATCCGCACCCTTACCGGCTTCAACATCATAATCGGAGCTTCTTACCTGTCTGGTAATATTTACATCAACGGTAGCATACCTTCTTAAACCCTCATTCAAACCATTTCGGATCGTAAGCGCCGAAGTCAGCACGCAGATCGTAACAAATAACATAATACAAATGATCGAGATTGACAGTACATTTGTATTTACACGACTGCTCATCTGACGGATGACAAATGAATTCAGCCCTTTATAATAAACACGTTTCATGGAAGAAACTAACCGGAACAACATACCGGAAATCGACCAGAAAAACAAAAATGTGCAGACACATCCAAGCCCGATACAGAAATAGATATCTTTCATATAGAGCTCTGTTGTATTTGAATTGATCTGGTAATATGCATATCCAAGTCCTGCTACGGAAAGGAGAAATACGAATACCGATATCCACGGATTTTTCATCTTAACAGTCTCTGATCTTCTGCCTCTCTGGAACAGGTCGATCAATTTGCAGCGTCCGATCGCGATCGTATTAAACAGGATCACAACCACATAGATGATAGCAAAATAGAAACAGGTCTTTACAAATGCAGAACTTGAAAATACAAAATTATAAGAAGACATATCCGCTTCAAACATATTTGCAACTAACAGACTGGTAAGCTGGGAAATTCCGATACCGGAAAGAAGCCCAACGCCAAGTGAAACCAGACCGATGATCAGTGTCTCGATAAACAGCATCTTTGACACCTTCCATTTGCCCATTCCAAGCAGTAGATACAATCCAAATTCTTTGTTACGCCGTTTCATCAGGAATCGGCTGGCATATATGATCAGGAAACCAAGCACAAATGCAATGAATACGCTGACACCGGAAATGATATTTGCCATCAGTTCTACAATTCCTCTGGTATCTTTGGAGATCTTCATCATCGCCGTCTGTGTCTCGATCGCATTAAAAATATAGAAGATCGCTACGCCAAGAACTAAAGTGAAGAAATAGATTGCATAGTCCTTCAGGCTTTTCTTCATATTACTAAGGGATAACTTAAAGAGCGTCATTTAAGTCACCTCCAAGCAAAGTTACGACATCTATGATCTTGTTGAAGAATTCTTTTCGGCTGTCTGCTCCACGGCGAAGCTCATGGAATATTTTACCGTCCTTGATGAACAGGATACGACCGGCATAACTTGCGGTAAAGGAATCATGTGTTACCATCAGGATCGTAGCTGACAGTTCTTCATTCAGATGTTTCAGACTTTCAAGCAACAGCTTTGCGGATTTGGAATCCAGTGCTCCGGTCGGTTCATCGGCAAGAATCAGCTTCGGGTTCGTAATGATCGCTCTCGCAGATGCCACTCTCTGTTTCTGTCCCCCGGACATCTGATATGGATATTTATTCAGAACTTCTTCGATTGCAAGCTCCTTTGCGATCTTCTTTATCTTTTCGTCAATCTTCTTCGCAGGCGTGTTCTGTATCGATAACGCCAGTGCAATGTTCTCATATGCTGTCAGTGTATCTAACAGGTTGAAATCCTGAAAGATAAATCCCAGTTCTTCCCGGCGGAAGCGGTTCAACTGGTTGCCGCGAAGCTTTGTGATATCATCTCTTCCTACATAGATATGACCGCTGCTGACACGGTCTATGGTGGAAATGCAGTTAAGCAGTGTCGTCTTTCCACTTCCGGATGCTCCCATGATCGCAACGTACTCACCTTTTTCTACACTAAATGAAATGTTATCAATGGCTTTTGTAATGTTGGATTTGTTGCCGTAATACTTTTCGATATTCTCAATCTTTAAAATTGTTTCCACTTTTATCTCTCCTTGCTATCCGGTGTGTGACTAAATCGTTCAGGTAACACTTACATGTTTTTTGTGACCATTGTTCCACCAGTGAGCATCCCGTAAAATCACGTTTGCCTTTCCTCATGTTCTGCCATCCTATCTGCACATGTCTCTGTCGCGATAAAACCATTGCTCCAACGACATGGCACAGGATAGCAGAACACTCAGTCGGCTGCTCTATGGATTTTAGGTATTGCTCACTGTCAGAACAACAGCCCCATAAAAACATCCACGAAATACTAAAACGATTTACCCACACACCATTTTCTATTAATAACTGAGTTAAGAGCTGTTGATCCTGTCAACACCTCATCTCCTGTTTACAAGTGTGAGTATATCGTTTTCAAGGGAGAGTGTCGTTTTTCTTATGTTACAGAAGGTTACAGTTTTGTAAGGTTAAGACATTGGGCATTCTTTATCTGTCTGTCAGATAAGGGGCACATGGTAAAGTATAGTTTTATTCATCCACCAGATAATAGTCGTTTCCGCCAAAGGTTACAGCGACGTCTGTTCCGATATTTTCTTTGGAAGTGATGGTAAGATGATGTCCTAGCTGGTCGCACAGACCTTTTACGATATATAAGCCCATACCTGTTGACTTGGCAAAACGACGTCCGTTCTCACCGGTGAACGATTTTTCGCAAACGCGAGGAAGGTCTGCTTCGGAAATTCCGATTCCATTATCTCTGATATGGAGTGTGATATCGTCGCCTGCTTTTGTCGTCCAGATCCGGATCTGCCGATCCTCATCCGGCTTCATATATTTGATGCTGTTGCTCATGATCTGGTTTATCATGAATTCCAGCCATTTGGCATCTGTCGTAACGCTGACATCAACGTCATGCACATCCAGACAAATGTCACTCTCCAGCAACATATCTTTATTCTTCAACGCCACTTTATTCACAACCGACTTGATTCGCACTGAATCAAACCGATAATCTTTGCTCGCATGCTCTGCCCGGACATAATACAGCACCTGATCGGCATATGCATCCAGACGGTTCACCTGATCTTCGTATTTCTTCGGTATCTTATCCTGATTATTGTGGCACATCAATACCAGACTTGCGATCGGCAGTTTGATCTCATGCACCCATATCTCGATAAAATCCTTGAAATCATCCACACTCTGCCGGTACTCCTTCACATGCTCTGTCATGGATTTGTTGATCTCATATAACGCCTCATAGACCAGCTTTCCCTCATAGAAACCCGGCTCCTCTAACGTATCCATGACCAGATATTTCTGATTCAACTGCTCCATATGTGCATAAAGGGAATTATAAAAATGTCTGCGTTTTATATAGTCTGTTAATATGACAGTTACCAGAAGCAAAACTGTCAGCACAAGAAAGATCACCGTCAGCTCCCCTGGTGTCCGCATCGCACGAAAAGCAATTAACATGATCGCTATAAATAACAGATAACCGATCAGAATACCCGCTTTATCTTTTATATATTCCCAAATTCTCATATCAGACGATACCCCTGTTTCTTTCTTGTCTCGATCGCATCCAGCAGTCCAAGCTCCGCAAGCTTTGTCCGAAGCCTGCTGATATTAACCGTAAGTGCATTATCATTTACATATTCTTCATTATCCCAGAGATCTGTCATGATCTCATCTCTGGATACGATCTTGTCCTTACTGCTTAACAGCCGTTGGAAAATGATCATCTCATTCTTCGTCAGAACCTGTTCTTTCTCACCAAGCCGGATTGTCCCTTTGCTGAAATTCACCTCCGCTCCACGATAGGATGCTGCATTCTGGCTTCCCTCCATCCGTTTCAGCACTGCTGCGATCCGCAACAACAGGATCGTCGGATTATACGGCTTCGTGATATAATCATCTGCCCCATAGCTCATCGACAGAACCTCGTCCATCTCTGATGTACGACTAGTTACCATGATAACCGGGATATCCGATTCTTTCCGGATCTCCTTTAACAGATTTCTGCCATTTATGCCCGGAATATTAATATCCATCAAAATAAGATCTGCACCTGCTGCCAGAATCTCTTCTTTTGAATGTTCAAAATCAGTCAGATAGGATGCTGCATAGCCTTCGTTCTCCAAAATCTCAACAAGCTCCATGCATATACTCTTATCATCTTCCACAATAAAAATCTTTTTCATAACGCTCTCTACCGGCTCCTTTTATCGCCTATATTTACCCAACAGGCAGCCACACTACCCAGTTGCCTGTCGGCATCATTATAGCATACCCCAAAAACTTTTCACCATATTTGTTTCAGGGCTTTCACTACCAGATGCTACCCACATCTTTCTTTACGAGGAATAGTCTCTGTTAAACATATAAAATTCCCCCGACTACTGCAGTTGAAAGACTCCCTCCGTTTTCTATTCAGCTCGCGCACTGATTTGTCAGCAGTCGCCCTAACTCACCCTGACGGGTTCAGACAAGGGCTTGATGCTGACAGTTAGCGCAAGCAGAATTACGAAAACTCCGTGAATGTCTTATCAATACAGTAGTCGGGAAATTTTATATTGCATAACGAAGTATAAGCCCCTCGTAAAGAAAGACAGCGAATATCATCTCGCAATAAAAAGCCCTGAAACAGATATGGTGAAAAACATTCATGTAGTATTCGTGATAAAGTTTGTGCTAACTGTCAGCACCAAGCCCTTGTCTGAACCCGTCAGGGTGAGTTAGGGCGACTGCTGACAAATCAGTGCACGAACTTTATAGAATACGAAATGAGTTTTTCACCATATCTGTCTCAGGGTATTTTATTACGGGATGCGAGCGGCTTACTCTTCGTAAGGAAGAACTGCTCCATCGTAAGTTTCTTTGATGTAGTTCTTTACGTCGTCAGACTTTAATACGTCAACGAGTGCCTTGATTGCTTCGTTGTTTTCGTTGCCTTCCTTAACAGCGATAACGTTTACATAGGTCTTAGCTGCTTCTGAATCATTCTGCTCATATGCAAGAGCATCTTTTCCTACTGAGAAGCCTGCTGCAAGTGCATAGTTACCATTTAAAACGACATACGCTGTCTCGTTTACAACTCTGGCAACCTGTGCTGCCTCAAGTTCAACGATTTCTACATTGTGTGGGTTTTCTTCGATATCATTAACAGTTGCATTGATACCTGCGCCATCCTTTAACTTGATGATTCCGTTGTCCTGTAATAACAGAAGGGCTCTTGCTTCATTTGTTGTATCATTCGGAACTGCGATAGAATCACTGTCAGCGATCTCGTCTAAACTTTTCTTTGTACCCGGATAGATACCGAATGGCTCATAGTGGATCTTGCCGGCAACTACAAGGTGTGTACCTTTTTCTTCATTAAAGCTCTCAAGGTATGGAACATGCTGGAAGTAGTTTGCATCGAACTCGCCGCTTTCTACAACCTCATTTGGCTTTACATAATCATCAAATACTGTAACCTGAAGATCATATCCTTTTTCCTTTAATGCTGTCTTTGCATACTCGAGAATCTCAGCATGTGGTGTTGCAGATGCTGCAATCGTAATTGTCTTTGAATCTGTTTTGCTGTCTTTATCTTCTTTCTTGCCGCAGCCTGAAAGGGCTCCTGCTACTAATACGCCTGTTAATGTAAGTGCTAATAATTTCTTAAATGTCTTTTTCATGGAAGATTCCTCTCTTTCTTTATTTTTCCTTTTTTATTTTCATTTTTATATATCGGATGCCCGGTGTGCACTTTCCTGACATCTGTTTGTAAACCACCAATAACGCTCCGGCACAGATCCGACTGTCATGGTCAGGGTTTATCTGATTATGATTTTCTCCGGTCTAATCGGTTTGCGATCAGCATTCCGACTGACTGGAAGATCTGAACGATCACGATCAGTAAGATAACTGTCACAATCATGATATCTGTCTGGTATCTGTAATATCCATAGCGGACTGCGATATCACCAAGTCCACCACCTCCGACTGCACCTGCCATCGCAGAATAACCAAGGATGGTTCCGATCGCGATCGTTGCTCCGGTGATCAGCGATGTTCTTGCTTCTACAAGGAGCACACGAAGGATGATCCGCATCGTTCCCGCACCCATCGCACGGGCAGCCTCAACAACTCCGTTGTCAACTTCCTTCAAGGATGACTCTACCATTCTTGCGATAAACGGAATAGCTGCTACAGTAAGCGGTACGATCGTTGCTGTCGATCCGTAACTCTTACCAAGAAGAAATCTGGTAAATGGGATCAATAAGATCAACAGGATCAGGAATGGTACGCTTCGAACGATATTTGCGATAAAATCAAGAATCTTATACAAAACCGGATGCGGTTTCAGTCCGTCTTTATCGCTGATACAGAGGAGCACGCCCATCGGAAGTCCGAATACATATCCAAACAATGTAGAAACAACTGTCATATAAAGTGTCTCTAAGATACCATTTAAGATCATTTCTCTAATTTGTTCCGTCCACATGTTCCTCACCTCCATTCACATTGTCACTTAATTCTTCAAGCTCCAATCCCCGTTCTTTCAGGTACTTTTCCATCGCTGCAACATTTGTCGAACCCTTCGGAAGCTCAAGTATCATTTCACCCTTCGCCACTCCTCCGACATTCTTTGTCGCTGCTTTTAAGATATTGACCGGCTCCTTAAATGTCAGGATCATATTTGCAATTACCGGTTCAAATGCTGAATTCTCCGTGTATACGATTCGGATTCTGGTTCCATTCTTTATGCGGTCAGCCGTTTTTAACGTCTTCGGCTCTGTAGCATTTCCTTCGTCCTTCTGTAACAGCTCTCTGGCTACTTCGGACTTTGGATGATTAAAGATATCAATCGTTCTACCATGCTCAACGACCTGACCATCCTTCATGATCGCTACCTGATTACAGATCTCTCGGACAACCGCCATCTGGTGAGTGATAACAACGATCGTGATTCCAAATCTCTGGTTAATGTCCTTTAACAGTTCCAGAATCGATGATGTCGTCTGTGGATCAAGTGCACTGGTTGCCTCATCACAAAGCAGGATCTGCGGATCGGATGCAAGTGCTCTTGCGATCGCAACTCTCTGCTTCTGTCCACCGGACAACTGTGAAGGATATGCTTTTGCACGATCCCGCAAACCAACGATCTCTAACAGCTCATATGCCTTTTTTCTCGCCTCTGCCTTTGATTTCCCCTGAATGAACAGTGGAAAACATACATTATCAAGAACCGATTTCTGCATCAGCAGATTAAAATGCTGGAAGATCATACCGATATGTTCTCTCTGTTTACGAAGCTCTTTATCTGACAGATCTCCTAGCTCCTTATCCTGTACCACAACCGTTCCCGATGTCGGCACTTCTATATGATTGATACATCGTACCAGGGTACTTTTTCCTGCACCGGACATTCCGATGATTCCGTAAATGTTGCCGGCTTCAATATTCAATGATACATCCTTTAATGCATCGATCGTTCCGTCTTTGGTCTGAAACGTTTTCGACACATGCTCGATCTGAATAATTGCCATATTGTTCTCCCCTTTCAAGTTCTTTTCCTATTATAAATCAGACAGTCTTCTACTTTATCCATGTAATAGATACCATCCTGCCGCATAACAAAAGGCAGTCATCATATGCTTATGACAACTGCCCTTTGTTATATGATAAACAATACTATATATCTAACAAATCAGGTGTTCAAAGCATATGAAATAAACGCCATACAATCACACATCATCCGGCAGCAACACATATTGTTCTTTGCAGTTGTCATGATTCTTTCTGAGCCCATATGCTTATCCTCCTTGTAAATTCTCTGTGATTTATTCTCAGGAACTTTTCATACTATGTTGATATGTTTTATCTATTTTGTTCCTTTCATGTTTCATGATTATAGCGTCCGTTTTTCCGGTTGTCAACCATTATATCCTATTTAAGTTATAGGATATATATTTGACTGGCTATAAGTTTTTCTTATAGCCAACAAATATGCAGTATGATTTATACTCCCAGTTCTTGTTGAATCAGTAGAAAACTACACTTGTCTTTTCTTGTTACACGCAATGATGTTGACACATATTACGTTTTCAGTTAAACTATACAGATGTAAATACTATTGTTAGGAGGAAGATCGGCTTAACATTACATATTTACTTCCATGTTTTACTAATCTAAAGTTATTGCCGGTATAACTGCATGTCATTTCATTCATTATTAAATTCAATCATCGATTCACAATCCGTAACGAAAAATTCTCTGATCAATGAAACCGGGATCGACCGTTCAAGCTTCTATCAGATCTTGAGCGGCAAACGTATTCCCACAAAAGATCAGATTACAAGTATTATCCGCCAGCTTGATATATCTGCTGCCGATGAGATGGCTTTATATGATGCCTTTTATCTGGAACGGCTTGGTGAGACCAATTATCATTACCTGAAATTCACAGAGAAATGTCTGAGGGTGATCGGTTCTCCATATATAGATACCAATGCATCTAACAACCAGACACCTTCCCGCTCACAGGAATTACAAAATAAACTACCTGACAATCCGATTGATACAGATCAGTCACAGGCTGCCACAGGAACTATACTTTATCACTCCACGGATGAGATCATCTGTGGTCTGACTAAATTCTTAATACACGCCAGCAAAAAAGAAAACAATCACTTACAGGTATCACTTCCGTTCGACCTGTCATCACGGATCAAACTGTTTTCCAACATTCACTCACTTATCACTTCTGGGAAATTTCAAAATGCAACAATTTCCCAGATACTGCATTTCCAAACAAAAAATCCGAATGACATCACTGAAAAACTGGACGGATTTGCCACGCTGTTAGAATCGATTCTTACAAAAGGGACCAACATCACCTATAACATTTACTATTATTCCAATGAACAAAAAGTCAGCAAGAACTCCGGTGTACTTTTCCCGTTCTATATCATAACGGATGATGCCAGTCTCCTGCTAAATGCCGATGCCAACAAAGGTTGTCTGTTGACCGATCCGAGCCTTATCGGATTAATGCGGGAAGAATTCGCTTCCGTATTTGACCATGCGAAACCATTTCTGTCCAGCTTCAGCCAGAAGGAGCTTCCACAGTTTCAGGCAAGATCCATTCCTGCAGAAGAAGTGATCTTTATCCAGAAGCATCCCGGTACCTGCCTGATGGTGACCGATGATCTGGTTGAGAAATATGTTCCTGAAGAATTCAAGGAAACCCTAAAACAGCATTTTCATTTCATGCAGCAAATGAATGCCAGTGAAGGCATCACACTGGACGGCATCCGGGAATTTGCAAGAAATCATGTGATTTCCGAATCCGGATTCTATGTAGAAGCAAACACGGCAGATATTATCAATGCTCTAGAACAGTTAGAGGCACGGCTTGACAGGAACCTCTTTGTCCTTGATACCGAAAAAATTCCGGTATCGGATAACTGGGCATTTCTTTTATATACGGATCAGTATGCCCTGCTTGTTCCAAATAAAGAACTGGATTTTATTATCTGTGTATCTGATCCGGATATTATTCATGCTTTAACCTATACCTTTCACTCGGTAGATTTTGAAGATTATGTTTTAGATAATACCCTTGTCAGAAATGAGATACAAAAGCTGATTTCTGAAAATGAAAATCGAGTGGCAGATTCAACTTTATAAATGCCACTTCTGGTTTTTTGTACATCAGCATGATAATATTTAATTGTTTTTATTGTTACATCATTTGATGTTCACTTTATTCATATGAGGGGTAATTTATAGACAGGCGGCGGCTTCTTACAGGTCAAAGAAGCCGCCGTCTTTGTGATCTTACTATATTATCATAGTAGCATTACAGGATTTTATTTCTCTGTTTTGCGCTATTCTGCCATGTTCAAAATCCCTAGATCGTGCCTTTTACAACCAGAGTACTGACACCCGGATCCGCCGTCCATACACCGGTAGCCGGATTCTGTGTATAGGTTGCAGCCGGGACTGTGATCTGACCCGCAATCGTTGTAAACACTCCTGTTGTCTCATCATAGGTATAGTTTGTTGTCTCTGCCCATGCCGTTCCATTAAAGGATACTGCAAGGTTTGACAAAAGCGGATTAAAGGTATCCACTATCACCGCATCGGTTCCGATATCTGCCGGTGCACTTCCTGCATTCTGGATCAGGAAAGTATAGGTCAATGTTCCGTTTTCTGTTACAGGAACCGGACTTACAGACTTCGTGATTGTAAGGATCGGCGTACTCTCTGTACCGATCGTCTCTGTTACCGTGATCGGAGTAATGCCACCACCGGATACAACTGCTGTATTCGTGATCGTTCCTGCTGCATCCATCGGTGCAAATGCATTCACCTCTGTCTCATAAGCAACTGTGATATTGCCCCCTGCAGGAACTGTCAGCCCTGAAATTGCAAGTGATGGTTCTGCAACAACAACTGGTGTTGACTGAAGCACTCCATTTACATAATATTTCACACTATCAGCCATATAAGTGAGCGGAGTCAGTGTTTCTGTTCCAAATGTGTATGCGCCCAGATTATCTGTAACTGTCAGACCATTAAATGCAGTCGTACCGGAATTTACAATCGTTATAATATACGTTACGGTATCATTCTGACCATATGTCTTTCTGACTGCGGTCTTGCTTGCTGACAATACCTCCAGCAGTTCTCCGACTGCTATATTGGAATTTGCTATGGAATTACCATAGCGAAGCTGTGCCTGATTGGTAAACTGTGCCATAAATTGCTCTCTTCCTTTCTTATATTCAGGTATAGTACAATATATGACAGAATTATTATTTTGTTATTTTTATTAATTATCTTTCTCCCGGAGTTTTACGACCAACTCATAAACCTCAGGATGTTTTTCTTTCAAATGCTCATCCAGCAAATGTCTTCGTTCTTTAAACTTCTCCGCAAGCTCCGGATGTTCCTTTGCAATACGGTCATGGATCTCTCTACGATGCTCCTCGAAGCGTCTGGCAATCGTTTTCTCATCCTTACCTGATATATGAACGATCTCCTTCAGATGCTCTTCCAGATGCTCTAACCACTCATCCTCATCCATAGCTTCCATATGTGACCAGCTTCCATGCAAAAGCTCATCAACATCTCCGGTCTGTTTCAAATGCTCGATCTGAAGTCTGATCTGCTTCTCTATCTCATCTTCACTCTCCGCTCCAAACGCCCAGACAAATTCCTGAACCCTGTTATCTGCACGCTTTCTGGACGCACTTCTCGGCTGATTGTCTACATCACCCTCTAATGGATATGGTCGCTTAATTCCCATATCCTTTAAGGCAATATGTACTGTTCGTCTGACACAGCCTTCCTCAATCAGATAACCAAGTCCCAACTTACGCAGCTGTTCATTCACATCTGCGATATGCTCTGTCATGTAGAAACGGATTCCCTTATCCTTTAACGACTGATATAACATGGCGATCCTGTCAGCCGCTGTTATATCGATACTGCCGATTCCACTGGCATCTATGATAACCGCCTTTGTCTCAGGCGTGATATGATCTTCAATATCTCTCTGGAGGATCTGTATATTCGCAAAGAACAGATTGCTGCTGAACCGATAGATCAGTACACCGGAGATTGCATGGATCTGACTGCTCTCCTTCAGATCCCGGAAATGCTTATGCCCCGGCTGGATTCCAAGGAAACATCTTGCAGGCTTGGCTGTCCGTATGATCATCTCTGTAAAGGAAAGAAGAATACCGATCAATACACCGTTGATCGTGCCAAGTAACAGCACACCAAAGAATGCCCCGAAAAAGATCAGGCATTCTGTACGGCTGACTTTAAAGAGTCTTGCCGCAAGATCAAATTCCGTTGCTCCAAGCAACGCTGATATCACAATGGCTGTAAGCACAGGGACCGGAAGATAACCGATAAATCCGGTCGCACAGACCAGAACAATAATCATGGAAAGACCTGCTATGATACCGGTAAGCTGTGTCTTTGCCTGATACTGTTCTCCCATTGCTGTTCTTGATACCGAGCCATTGATCGGACAACAGCCGGTAAATGCCGCAAGGAAATTCCCCATTGAAAATGCCAGAATCTCCTGGTTATCATTGATCCGGTAACCATTCTTCTGCGCAAAATTATTCTCCGCCAGAAGTGTCTCTGCCATTATAACGACTGCTACCGACAGGCTGATCGTTACAGCCTCGCGGATCGATATCACACTAAAATCCGGAACCGCCCAGTGTGGGAGTCCGGTATCAACAGATGCAAGTGTCTGCACACCCCAGTCCTCTATAGGAAGCAGATATGTCATGCCTGCCCCGGCTATCATCAAAAGAACCGCCATCGGGAATTTTGGGATCAGCTTCTTACATACCAGCAATAGCACAAGAGCCGCAAGTCCCAGTACCACCGACTGCCAATTGATATCTTTGGCTGTCTTTATAATATGTTCTGTCAGCTCAAAAAACTCTCCGGTTCCTGCCGATCCTCCCATCAGCTTCGGTATCTGCATTAGTATAATAGTCGTACAGATTCCGGTAATGAATCCGCCCATAACCGGTGCCGATATATAGTTGACCAGTTTTCCTGCTTTCATAATATAAAACGCCAGAAGCCACAATGCCACAAAGAAGGTCAGTACCGGAACAACCGCCATTGCCTCCTCTGATCCACTCTCTATATGAAGGCTTAACAATGCCGAACCAATAAGGGCTGCCGGAGCTGCATCCACTCCAAAAATAAACTGAGGCGATGTCGAGAACAGAGCAAATATCAAGATTGGAAATACCGAACCATACAGTCCATAGACCGCAGGAAGTCCGGCAATCTGCGCATATCCCATGGAGATCGGAATGGATACTGCCATGATAATAATACCTGCAAGAAGATCCTTTATGAAATTTTTCTTATCATAATGACGTAATGTAGCCGCTAATGTTATCTTCATCTCTGCCTCTTATATCTGTATATTCTTATACTGCAATTATAAAAGAAAAGTGGAGCTATGCACAACCATTATCTTCGCCTTTCTTCTAAGTTAGCCCCCTGTTATCAACCATCTGATATATGACATATATCAATTGCACCATCCATTGTCTATCTCCGATTGGATCTCCGCCAAATCTTTCTCGCTTCTGCTTCCCTGATCAATTCATCTCTGAAATCAGGGTGTGCGATCGATACCAGAGCCTCCGCCCGCTCCCATGTTGATCGACCTTCCAGATTCACAACCCCATATTCTGTTGCCAGAAAATAAACCTGACTTCTTGGAGAAGTAACGATATCTCCATTAAACTGTGGATGAATTCTTGAATGAACCACCCCTTTACTGTCCTTGTACACAGAACTCATGCAGATAAATGCTTTACCTCCCTTAGATGCAGATGCACCAACGAGGAAATCCAGCTGTCCACCGGTTCCGGATATCTGTCTGACACCTGCACTCTCCGCTGCCACCTGACCATACAGATCAACAGCAACACAGCTATTGATGGAAACCATGTTATCAATCTCACCGATCACTCCGGGACGATTCACGTACTCTAACGGATATGCCGCAACTCCCGGATTATCGTCAATCCAATCATATAGGTTCTTGCTTCCGACCGCACAACCAAATACTCCTTTTCCGCGATCAATCTGCTTGTATTTGTTCGTGAGCTTTCCCGCCAGATACATTTTCAGATATGCATCACTGCAAAGCTCCGTATGCATACCAAGATCCTTCAGATCAGACTCCGCAATGATATCACCCAGTGCATTCGGCATACTTCCAATACCGATCTGCAGGGTTGCTCCATCCACGATATAAGGAATGATCAGTTCCGCAATCTTACGATCAACTGCAGTCGGCTCCGGCATCAGCATATCCGGATACGGTTCATGCTCTCCTTCCACGATATAATCAATATCCGAAATATGGATACACTCATCATAACCGCCGCGAACCTTCGGAAGATTCTCATTGATCTCTACGATCACGATATCTGCCGCACGCACGATCGGTGCTGCCACTCCGGTATTGACCGAATAATTAAAATATCCATGCCGATCCATCGGTGACACACTGAGCATAACTACATTTACCCTAAGAAAATACTCATAATATGCTGCATTATTATGAAATACCATCGGAATATAATAGCAGAGTCCACGATCACATAACGACCGCTCATATGCTGAACAATGCCAGCTGTGATAAGTAAAATGCTCCTGACTCTCATCACATTCTGCAACTGCGATCGGCCCTGAGATCAGATTACCACGGATCTTAACATCAAACAGCTCGTCTCTACGTTTCGCCAATGCACGATCCAGGATCTCCGGCTTTCCAAGTGAACAGGTATAATCCACCCAGTCACCATCTTTTACAACGGAAACCGCTTCCTCCGGGGTGCGGAGTTTTCGTCTGTATTCCTCTAAAAAATGTTCGTATGTCATACTGTTCCCTCCTTCGCTTATCCGTCCCTGACACAAATTACGCCTGTAAAACCTCTGACAGCTTCGTGTCTGACTGCAATACTTCTATCGCTTTCTTTCGGTACTGTTCTTCGTGAAGATAAGTATACCGGAATGGTTTTATAGCCGGTGCTTTTTCGATCGCACAGATGAAATCTTCCCGCTTCATGCCGACTGTCTTCACATAATCCCAGAATCCGGTATCTGTAAATACCGTATTGATCCGCTCATATCTGTGATCCTGAACAACACTCATCAGATATGTTGCAACTCCGACCTGAATACCATGAAGCTGCGGGCGTTCCAACATCTGATCCAATGCATGTGATATCAGATGCTCACTTCCACTAGTCGGCGCACTGTCTCCTGCAATCTCATTTGCCACACCGCTCATGGCAAGAGAATCTAATAGTTCTTTGATAAACCGTTCATCGTGAATGTCTTTAAACGGTGTCCGAACAAAGCTGTTGACCGCCTTCTTCGATATCATCATCGCAAAGTCATTTACCGAACCATGTCCATGTGCTTCTTCAAAATTCCAGTCATAAAGTGCCGTGATCTTCGATACCATATCACCGATACCGGAAAACAGAAATGCCTCCGGTGCCCCCTTTATCGCATCGATATCTGCAAAGATTCCATATGCGATCCCTGCCGGTACAGATTTGCGTCGTCCCTCCACAATCAGAGATGCGCTGGCACTGGAAAATCCATCACTGGATGCCGACGTCGGCACACTGATAAATGGCAGTTTTCTTAAGAAGCCACAATATTTGGCCGCATCAACCACCTTACCGCCTCCGATACCAAGTACCGCCTGTGCAGTATTCGGGAATGAAAATGCAAGCTGCACCAGATCGTCGATCCGAACGGTATCCATCTCCATATATTGGAGCACCTCAACACCGCTGTCTGACATACCCTCCATCACCGTATGTCCAAACATATCAATCAACCCATTGCCAAACAGGATCACAACCTTGTAGATTCCCTCATCTGCAAGATAACCCCCGATCCGTCTGAGCAGATCTTTCTCCACCTTTAATATCGATGGTATCTGTATCTCCCTGGTATCAATCTTCGCCATAATCGCCAACCTCCTGTAGCCCTGTAATTTATTATACATTCTCTTATTCAAAATTTCTGCATTACTCTATATTTTGCACGATTCTATATTCAACATACCCTATTTTAACCCAAACTGCAACTTATTCCATTCAAGTCAACACTAACATAGAGCAGTGGAAATACAAACGAAAGTGCTCTGCGTAATAAATATATATATCCCCCCGGCTCCGCAACTACGCCATCCTTCAACACAACGATCTTATCAACACCATCTACCGTACGCATTCTATGTGCAATGATAAATATCATAAAATGGTATCAATGCGATCCAAGCAGAAAGGATCGCAAGAACACAGGACGCATAGGTAAAATACTTATGCCCTCCTGCTATGCCCATGAGTCTGGACAATGCACTTTGTTTCTTTTCTTTCATAGTTAACCTCCTGTTACTAAAGTTAGTATTTGCTAACCTGCATTTATTTTTATAGGACTGATGCATGTTGTATTTCATGCAGCAGTCCCTATTATCAGAACTTCATTCCGATCACCGCCTGCCAGCCCGCATAGTTAAATGCTCTGACATTTGCCATAAATTCTTTTGCCTCTTCATAGCTTTTATCATGTGTGATAAGTTCATACACATACTGCCATCCGTTCCTGCAATATACATGGATAAAAAAATCATCTACCGGATGTCCACCATCCGAAAATTGCTTCGCAAACTGTTTATAATAATGTTCCTCCTTTGCCGCAAGCCGGTCAAAATATGTCTCATATTCTGTTCCCACCGAACAGCAGAAGATCAGTTTGAATTCTTCCTGATGTCTGTAAATATATTCCAGTACAAGATCCGTTCCTTCATCTCCGGCATCCTCCGCCCGACTGATATCTGTCGCTTTTCCTGCTTTCTTTATGCTGTCAGAATAAATCGCCATTAACTCATCTGCGGCTTCTTTTACAATCGCCGTAAATAAGCCACTCTTGTCGCCAAATCTTGTATAGATTGAATTCGTGCTGACTCCACTGTCTGCCGATATTCTCCGCAGGCTGGCATCATGGAATCCATATTGTAAGAATTCCTTTCTGGCACTGGCAAGTAAATTTTCAGTTACACCTTCTGATTCTTTTCTCATAAACACACCTTAATCATTTATATCCAATATAAAATAACAGCGTTATTATAACACTGTTATTTTATAAAAGTCAAGATTATTTACACAATTTGTTCTACATTATTTTTCAAATAAGAGAACTACTCCTATATCTGTTACCAATACCAGATTACCGTTTTCGAATCGTATACAGACATCCCATTCCAGACACCGCCAACAGAATATAAAGCACAGCCAGATTCATATCATCTCCTGTCTTGGGTGATGCTGTCTTATCATCTTTTTTCACTTCTGTTGTATCACCATCACCACTCTGTGTCGTGCTGCCTGTTCCATCTTCTGTACGGTCTGTTGTTGTGGCCTCTGAAGAATCTTCCGTCGTAACTTCTGTTGTCTCTCCGGTTGTGGTCTCTGTTTCCGGTTCTGTTGTTTCTTCTGTTGAAGCTTCTGTTACATCCCCGGTCGTATCCTCCGATGGATCCTCAGTCGTTGCTCCTGTCTGATCCTCTGTTGTCGTCTCAACCTTCTTATATGCAATCGCATAATTAGAAAATCCATCCGTCTGGAACATCACCATTTTAGTTGCCACATCAAAAGAAGCAGGAATAATCTCATAGGTTCCATCCTTTTTCTCATGAATAACTGCCAGCTCACTGTTTTCAGATTCCCAGTCGGCTTCTATCTGAAGGGATACCTTTGCCGTTTTCTTCAAAGTCTCTATATTATTTACCCACAGATTTGCTGCTGTATTCTTATACAGGATCTGTGCCAGCTTGATATCAAAATACCCGGTGATCTGATAATCACCTGCTGCCTTTTTAAAAGTCTCAAGCTGTTGCTGTGTGAGGACTGCATCCTTTATCGTCAGTCTGCTGTTTCCTGATGTGATCTCATTTTCCGCAAGCTGGATCAATGCTCTTTTCACTTTATCTGTTTTAAGCTCTACCTGATCTTCTGCCTTTGTAAATATGCTGCTGATATGTACATTTTCATCCGGCATTGTATATGAAAATGTAGATGCATCTGACAAAGGCGTTAAAGACTGACCATTTATCGTTATCGATTCAAGCTGATATCCATATTCCGGTACTGCCCGGAGAATAATTTCTGAACCCGATATAACACTTGCCCATCCATAATTGGTGTCCTGCTTAACACCATCTAAACCGATCGATGTTCCATCCGGGTTTTTGATCTCAAGGATCTCAAGCGTTCCATTCTTTAACAGCTCATAATCTTTCAATCCATTATTACCTGTTTTATCTTTGGCCCATATAATAGTTCTTGGTATGATCGTCGGCTTCTTTGTAACTTCGATCACATATTCACTGGCAGGCGCAATCGTGAATTCCACTGTATCCTTCGTTCCTTCCGGCAATGTGATCGTCTTTCCATTTACTGTGACCGTTCCGATATCTCCATCTCCAAATGCCAACTGAATCCTGAGCAGATTATAGATTTCGCCGGACGCATATCCCTTTCCAGTTCCCTGTATATGACTGCTCTCAGCTCCGATCTTCTCTGAATTCAGATAAATTTCCATTCCAAATCCATCATAGGTTCCCATGATCTGAATATCATCCGGGTAACCGGGGTTCGGAGGCGTTGATACTTTTTCTATTCTGAAATTCAGATTACCGCTAAAACGGTTTGTATCCAATTTTACATAAGGATTCGAGCTGATATCATACGATTCATCATTGATATATAACTGAAGTTTCACACTTGAGATTCCAAGCAGGTCATCTGGCGAGGAAACATCCAAAACGGTAGTTGCTTTCAGATAATATTCTTTATCTGACAGATCGATCTGCATGTTATTTCCATTGATCGGACAATTTGTGTAACTGTCCATAACAATATCTCTCGTACATAATGTCAGCCTTACTTTATAGGCATCATTAACAGCAAAGGTCGCTTTTCCATTTTCAATAGATGCCCCGATAAAATTCAATGTTGCCATGTTGGTTTCTGCAGCCCTTACCTGTGTGCTGGCAAATGGCAACCATATCATACTGATACACAACCATAAACTTAGAAAAATCCCTAATTTTTTCCTCATAATTTTGTCCTCCATCTGCTTCCCTCCCCAGGGAAGTTATTTACAGTCATTCTATCAAAAAGCACCTGATTCCACAAGCGTTTCAGACAAGAAAAATCATGAAAAAAGTCAGGAAAATAGCGGGTTTGAGGCGTTGCGGCAAACACCGGAACGCAGTGCTATATTTCCTGACTGATATAATTTTTATGTCTATAATTTTCCTTAGAATTTCTTCTCCATACAGATAAAATGTTTGTCAAACAGATCACATTCCCCGACAGTTCTAAATCCGATCTTTGCATATGTCGAAAGTGCTATCACATGGCCTTCCCGAACCAGAATATGGATTCCTTTCATGCCCCTGTTCTTCAACACATCACCGGCATAATTCATCATCTGCTTTGCGATTCCCTGTCCCTGCATATCCTTTCTTACACAGAGTCTGGACAATTCTCCCGACGGTGCCTGATCTTCATGCCAGCAGGTCAGTGCCTCCACGGCATCGTCATGGTCGATCGAGATTGTCGCAATGATCTCTCCTGCATCGTTCTTCATCACAAATAGATCTTCATTCTTAAGGTCAAATGCGATCGTGTTCTCATCCGGGTATGTCTCGCTCCACTCACATGGTCCCCCGATCATCGCATGGTATAAAGCCAGCAGTTCATCTTTATCTTCTTCTGTTGCATTCATTATCTGCATGGTAAGTCCTCTCTTTTCTGTCTTTCTTCGTTTACTTATTCACTCTGCATCAAACAGGTCTTCCATTTCCTCTACGGCTTCATAGTATTTGTTCATCCACTCGCTCATCCGGTCAATTTGTTCTCTGTCCGCTTCCACCTGTTCAATATCCTCCGGCCATTCATCACCCTCATCTATGCCCTGTTGCAGGAGCCAGTTCTCCGCACACTCAAACCGGCACATTCTGCCATCGTCACTTTCGATTGTTACCAGCACCAGAAGCGGTTCCCCGGGCATCCGCTCCTCGCAGCCATAATCTGCTTCATCTATTCTGGTCACAGACCACATGTTATGCATCTCCTTTTTCTTTTGCAACTATAAATAAATTAATATTCATTATAACACAGGTCATCTCAAAACTGAAAACAGGTTCTACCAACATTTCATTGTCGGTAAAACCTGTTTAAATTTATTCTGTAGTATTCTTTATATTAACAGATATTTTTACTTGTTATGTTTCCTTTTCCTGTCCAAAGTTACCACAAGGTCAATGTTGGAAACCTAACCAACCTTCTAAATCTGCTGTGTGTCATATCCTACAAGAGCCAGATAATTAAGAGCCTCTGCACACTCTGATGCAGAGAATGCAGTTTCTGCACCCATCTTCTTTTCCAGTTTAGAAAGGGTATCCATTGTATTCACTGACTGACCGTTTACCTTTGGCATAGAATCTTTTGTGATTCCCATTGTTGCCTGTACCTGTGACATGGAAGATTCAAAATTGGCAGCCGTAGTAACCGATGCTGTTCCAAGAGCAGTCACCCCTGCTGTAACGGGTAATAGTTTCTGTCCGGCAGAGGAAATGTTATCTCCTGTGGTCTTTAACTTTTCTCCGGCTGTGGCTATCTTCTGGACTGCCGTAGCTGACTGATTTGCCTGTGTTTCAAGGTTCTTCAAATCCTGCTCCGTCTCTACGATTTCCCTTTGAAGGGCATCATACTGTTCCTGTGAGATTTCTCCATTGGCAAGTGCTGTATTTGCCTGTTCTGCTGCCGTCTTTAAGGTTGCCAGTTTTTCTTTCGTTTCACCAACGGCCTCTGCAAGCAGTTTATGTTTTTGTGCCAGAAGTTCCGTATTGCCCGGATCCAGTTTCAGCAGTTTGTTAACATCCTTCAGCTTCGACTGGGTGAACTTGATCTGTCCATTCACACCTTTAAGGGCATTCTGTAATTTGGTTGTATCACCACCAATTTCTACGATAATTCCTTGTATACGGCTTGCCATGAATTCTCACCTCCTCTCTCCTAAATTTTGACATAAAAATGCTCGGATTTCTCCGAGCAAGAAAAAGCACCAACCCACTTAAGGATTGATGCTCTCAACTAAATATCAATATTCTTTTCCTTCAAACTTGATCTTACTTTATCTGCATTTGCATAGCCAAAAAACTGATTCGCATAATCTAGTAACAATGAATTCAAAAAGATAACATCTCTTTTTACTAACTGTTTAATTTTATATTGATACACCATCGCACCAGATTTTAAAAATTTATTTGTAGGTGGTTCTATCGTATCTTCACTCCCAAATCCCAAACACGCAGATAAAGTTGGGGCATGTGGCGGATATATTATCCTTGTACCTGAACCCTTTAAGTGCTGTTTATATGCAGGACTCATTGTAATTATTGCCATATTTCTTGATAAAGGAAATATACCATAATCTTGCGGTGATACCATTTGAAGCAACATAGCATCTTCAATCCGACCACTTTGCATTAGTGCGTTCATCTTTCTTACACCAATAGGCCCCATATATGCAGCCCATCCTCTATCAGTAATAATTAAATCCTCTTTACTATTGTTTGTTCTTACAAATCGACAGCATATCAAGATCTGCCATCGATAAGCCTAACTGCACACATCGAAGCAGAAACAATGGGGTTGTCATTTCACGCTCAGTTGGGCGAACTTTTTTTAGATTCAACATCCGTTTTTACATTCAGTCCCCAGAGTTCAATCAGCTGTGGAAGAACCTGGTAAATAGAGAATCTAAAATTTTATTAAACCGACTAAAGACTCCATAGTTTGTGTGTTTGACTTATTGTTTATATCTATCTTCTCCTAAATATTTTTCTAGTCATTGCAATATAAAATTGCTTATACAGTCTCTCCCTTAAGAGTCCTGGTATTCTGGATAATATACAGAGCGACCGATATGACCATCATTATAGCGCACAAACCAATCAATAGATCTGATACCATCGGTGTAATGTGGAACCATATAATATGCACCGCTGCAGTTCCATATAATAAAAAGGTTACTATCTTTCCATGCCAGTCTGCACCATGTACTTTTCCTGTCTTTCGTATCACAAGACATCCACTGACTACCATATACAACTCTTTACCTGCCATTATTACGATTAAAAGAAGCACATGCGGAAAACGAGTAAACAGACAGATTAACATCGCTGCCTGTGTCAGCTTATCAGCCACCGGATCAAGTATTTTTCCTAAATTACTAATCCTATGGAATCTTCTTGCGATATATCCATCAGCAAGATCCGTAAGACCAGACAGCAATAAGATTTCACCAGCTAACAGAGGATTTTTCTTTACACAATAACTCCATATAATTACCGGAATCAGACAAAGCCGAAAAAAAGAAAGAAGATTAGGAACCGTAATAATTCTATTCAAATTTTCTTCCTGATTCACTTCACTCTGCATGTACGGTCACCTCACTTTCCTTTTTTTTAGACATAAACCAATAAAATATAACACAAAATGCTAAAGCAAACACAACACCAAAAACATTTTGAATCACTCTAAGACTAACCGCTCCTTGTAGTCCATAAGTCTCTGCAGCAATGGCTAAAGCACCAAATGTGTTAAATACTGCCTGCCAGCCATATTGTGCTGAAAATCCTACACCGATTCCACCAAGAATTCCTATATATGCATAGATTGACGAAGGAAGCAGAAAATATAATACTGTAAAACATATAACACCTGCAATATTTCCGACAATCCTTTTACGGACTCTATAGTGCATATCTTCCATAAACGGCAAAATCACGGACATGGCCGCAATACCAGCCCACATTGCACGTGGCATATTACAAAGTTCTGCAATGCAAAGGACAATCGGTACGCATAAAATCTGACATATCTGCCATTTTGTTCTGGAAGAAGTGATATCAAATTCTTGTATCAGATCTTTCAGATTTCTTTTATAAGTTCTGTTTTTATGATTTCGATAAAATACGAAGCAGGTAAGTGCTGCACCTAAAGCCATTCCGACTAATCGCATCTGATAACTTTTTCCCGTAACATCATAACCATATAGCAGCAGATACCCAAGAACCAATGTAGATTGATTAAACATGAGTGGATTATGGCATCCGAACAGAATCAACACAGCCAGTGCCGCAATATTTAACAGCATTCCCAATACCGGTGAAAACTGATTTGCTAAATGCGGACATACAGTCATAATTACAAAGAACAAAGCCAAAAGCATCGTAGATTGTCCGGTGTGGATCCCCAAATCCGCATTTCTAAACACCATGAGACATAATAAGACTACTACACCTACAATGCTGTTCTCATTTCCAAATAGGGTGCTGAAAATACTAACAAAGAAAAAACAAAATGCCATTGTAACAGCTATCTTCACCAGATATACCCACATATGATATAATTTTTCTTTTAGTGTTTCACTCTTTTTCAACAGTTTTTTAGAACCTGCCTGATTTAACTGCAACTCCTGATAAAATGTCATATAAATCCTCCTATCTTCTAATTTATCTTAAAACTATATAATCTCATCTTTCTGCTTTGGCAGCTCTATAACAAATCTGCATCCACCATATTCACGATTTTCTGCTTTGATTGTTCCTCCGGCACTATCTACAATCCGTTTTACAAGTGCGAGACCTAGGCCATTTCCTTCTGCTTTATGAGATCCATCTACCTGATAGAACTTGTCAAATATTCTGGATTTTACATCATCCTCTATTCCTGGTCCTTCATCTTCCAGAATGAACTTAACAGAATCCTGTTCTTGTTTCAGAAACATCGTAATTGTCCCCTTTGAAGGGCTGAACTTAATCGCATTATCTAAAAGATTTATCCAGATATGCATAAAAAGTCCTTCATTCCCAATATATTTAACTTCCTCCAATTCTACCTGAAAACCAATTTCTTTTTCTGTCCATTTTGTTTCCAATGTAAGAAATGCCTGGCGGATCTGTTCATCCAGACGATATTCTGTTTTTTTCATTGGTATATTCTGATTCTCTAACTTGGATAACAGCAAAATATTACCAACCAATCCGGAAAGCCTTTGGGTGTTAAATAAGATTTTTTCTACATATTCCTCTTGATCCGGAGACAGTTCTTCTCCCTGAAGCAGCATTGTATATCCTTCAATGGCATTAATCGGGGTCTTAAACTCATGAGAAACATTAGATACAAAATCCATCTGCAGCACCTCTGTTGCACGAAGTTCTTTTGTCATAACGTTAAAACTTTGATAAGATTCTCCAACTTCTGCTATACGGCTGTTCGTTTCCAAATGCTGTTCAAAATCTCCCTGAGAAACTTCCTTCATTGCCTTACTAAGTCTGGTAATTGGTTCCAGTAACTTTGCATTGATAAAGGAAGTGATCAGCCCTGCAATCAATGTATTGAAAATCAAAAGCCAGCCAAGCACAGGTATGCTGCCCGGCAGATTAAAAAAATGATTCAAAAAAGCAAATAATAAAGCAGATATGACTGTTGAAAATACAAGTGCCAGCCAGATTGCACCAGTCAGACAGGATCGGATCCGCAATCCTTTTTTTTTCTTTTGTTCCATTATTTTTTCACCACCTTGTATCCAATTCCACGCATTGTTACGATTTCAAAATCCGGGTTATCTTTAAAACGCTCTCTGAGTCTTCCTATATGTACCTCTATTGTATGTGGGTCTGCCTCCGTCTCGTACCCCCATACTTCATCCATCAACTGTTGTTTTGTAAATGTTCTGCCTGGCGAAGCTGCAAGCTTATATAAAAGCAGGAATTGTTTTTTAGGTAAAACAAGACTCACCTTATCAGTTGTAACCGTCATTGCATCATAATCAAACTCTGTTGAACCGATCACAATTTTGTGTTCATTCAATATCTGTGCACGGCGAAGCAGTGCTCCGACTCTTAAAACCATTTCATTCACATTTACCGGTTTTACCATATAATCATCACTTCCCGAAAAAAATCCCTGACGCATATCATCAAAGGAACCTTTCGCAGTGATCATAAGCACTGGTATCTGATATCCTGCTGAACGAAGTTCTGACACCAGTTCATAGCCATCCATAACCGGCATCATAATATCAGAAATGATCAGATCAATATATTCCTTATCCAATACTTCTAATGCCTGTGCTCCATCCGATGCACTTTTGACTTGATATCCATTCTTCTCAAGCACTTTTTGGAATAGCTGGCTTAATTCTTTATCATCTTCTACAATCAATATTTGAAACACGTTTTCCTTCCTCCTTATTAAAACAGATACCTTGCCCATCCAAGCAGATGCTGTACCAAAAATATTTTTCTCTGACGTTTCTTTGTTAATTCGATTGGCTCTACATGATATGGATCATTATAAGTTCCGCCTTCTAATATCTGGCGGGACACTTTTTCATATTCCATCATGCCCTCTTCCAACTGTTTATTAATATCTTTACTGCGTATTACAAGCATCAGTTCCGTATCCAGATATACACTTCTCATGTCCATATTAAAGGAACCGATTACAGACAGATCATCGTCAATCAGAATACTTTTTCCGTGGTATGAATAACCGCCTTCATATTCCCAGATATTAATTCCTGTACTTAAGATTCTATTTCTGTTTTTCGCATAATCGGCAGACCCAAATGGATTCCTATTATTCGCAACTGAATTTGTCATGATAGAAAAATCTGAAACGTTCTCTGCAATCTCCTCCCATGTATTATACATCATATCATTACAGATAATATATGGCGTGTGGATCTTCACACGATTTTTTGCATTTTTCATCAATTCTCCCAACTGATACCACACTACCGGTTCTTTGGAACCTGTGTGAATAGGATTTGACACTAATGTAATCTTTTCTGTCTCAAAAGTTTCGTCCGTATAATCGGTCTCGCAGATTCTTTCCTTATTCTCCTCAAAATATTTCTGATAACTGTTCTGCAGCTCTAAAACTGCGTTCTTTACAGATTTTCTATTTGCCAGTTTTTTATTGTTATGAAAATAACCACTGTCTTCCTGATTCCATATGGTTTCAAAATACTCTGACAACTGGTTAACTGAATTTTCTTTCTCAGGTTCATCGCAAACCACTAACACGTCTCTGTCATAGTTCTTATGTCCCGGAAAATCACCCAGGAAATAATTGTGTATATTTCTTCCCCCAAGAATATATCTCTTTCCATCTGCAATCAAATATTTATCATGCATTCTACCCATCATTTTCCACGGTTTCAACGGATTGGCCTTATTATACAGTTTAATTTCAACATTCTCATGGGAAGATAATCCATAGAAATACGGATTTCCTTCCATATCAATCCAGCTCTCCATTCCATCTACTAACAGACGAATATGTACACCTCTGTCTGCCGCATCATGCAGTGCTCCTAAAATCAATTTTCCACTTTCATCGGATTGAAATGCAAAAGTAGAAAGAATAATTTCCTTTTTTGCATTTTTGATCAAACGCACTCTTTGTAAAAGCGCTTCTGGATTCTTTTCTATGATTACTGCCCGTTCTGTATTTTCACTGCATTCGTTCCATGACCCATTTTTTGTTTCTTTTTTGGTTATATTGGACACTTCCGGCTGCTTTTTATATGCAACGCAGATTCCGAGCAATTCATAAAAAGCCACACATAAAAAAATTGCCAGTATAACAAGAAGGATTTTACATATTTTATGCTTTATCATTGTACATCACCTGATTCCTTTTTATTTCATACTTATACAATACAAAGTCAATCTCAATTTAACCTCAACAAAATTTATTTTTCATCTGTTATGATTAGATATGGAGTCATAAACCAACAATATTTTTCAGCTTTATTTATCATACTGATATAAACTTCTTCTCCTACTTGTATAAACATCAGGATAAAGTTCCCGAAGGTTAATTTTCTTCATTATGTACCTCCATTTCGATTCACGGGTGATTGACGGGTGAATCGAATGGAGGCGGAGACCGACACCGGCAGGCAACCGGGTCACCTCCGAAAAAATGGCAACAAAAAACGCCAGATTTCCGTGAGGGAAAACTGGCGCGCCAAGAACAGCCATTATTATACTGAAATACATGGAACGATAATGCCGATGCAATGTTATACTTGCCCGGAGGAGGAGGGCGGCAGAAATGTTTGGTTTCAACCGCCGCGACATCTCAAGCGCAAATCATCGCTGTTAAATAGCAACGGTTTTGTGTTTGGAGTGCTTATTCCTAAAAATCAAAAAATGATTAGGGCAATCCGAAACTCAATCGTCTATTTTTCATAGAGAACACTGGCCGTCCTCATAGCGTTATTCTATTTTCATCATGCGATAGCCCACACCAATATGTGTTTGAATATATTGTGGAGACTCCTCTGTTGGCTCCAGTTTTTTTCGCAATGTTGCCATAAATACCCGCAGCGAAGCCACATCGTTATCCCAACTGCGGCCCCAGATATTTTGTGTGATAAAGGTATGGGTCAGTACCTTGCCGACATTCTTGGACAGCAGGCACAACAGCTTATACTCAATGGGTGTCAGGTGAAGTTCGTTTTCATCCAGATAAGCGCATCCACCGGCATAATCCACTTTCAACTTACCATTCACAAATACAGAACTGGCAGTAAACATCTCTGCCGTCATCAGAGAGAGTCTTCGCTGCGTCACCCGAAGTCGTGCCAGCAGTTCTTCTACCGAAAAGGGCTTTGTCAAATAATCGTCCGCTCCGGCATCCAGCGCCTTGATTTTATCGTTATCCTCGCTTCGGGCGCTGATTACAATAATCGGAACATTGGACCAAGAGCGAACCGTTTGAATGACTTGAACGCCATCCATATCCGGCAAGCCCAAATCCAGTAAGATGATTTCAGGATTGTGCGATGTGGTCTCCATAATGGCTGCCGAGCCATTAGGTGCTACCACATAACGATAATCATTTGTTTTTAAAGTGGTCGTAATGAGATTTCGTACAGACGGGTCATCCTCAACCACTAATATCAAAGGTTTATTCATGAAGTTCTACCTCCTCTGCAGGTAATGTAAATTTAAAAGCAGTGCCATTTGGCTGATTGTCTGATACGGAAATCGTGCCGCCGTGGGCGGTCACAATGGACTTACAGAGGGACAGCCCCAATCCAAGGCTTCTGCGGCTGTCGACCACTTTATTGGCCCCACTATAAAACATATCGAAAATACGGGGTTTCTGCTCATCGGGAATCCCAGGGCCGTTGTCGGAAACGGAAACCGTGACCCATTGCTCTTTTTGATCGGTGTGTATTTCAATTACTGAACCGACAGGGGTATATTTGATGGCGTTGTCAACCAAATTGATAATCACCTGAACGATCAGCTTCGCGTCAATGTGGGCAAGGATAAAGTCTTTACCGCTGGTCACACGAATGGTGTGTTCTTTACTTTTTCTGTTGATGTGCTTCAACGCTTCAGAAACGACCTCATCCATGAGTTCGATACTCCAAGTTAGATTGACCTGTCCGCCCTCAATTCGTGTGACTGCTAACAAATTTTCAACCAGATTGATTAGCCACATGGAATCGTCATAAATATCAGTAAAGGTCTGCTCCCGTAGTGCATCGTCCATTTTTTTATAATTTGCAAGCAAATTGTCTGCGCTGCCGGAAATCGCTGTCAAAGGCGTCCGAAGATCATGGGAGATTGCCCGCAGCAGGTTGGCACGAAGTTGTTCATTTTGTGCCAGGACAGCCGCTTCCTCCTTCTCCTTGGCATTTTTGATGTTTTCCAGCGCCAACGCGCACTCGCCAAGAATGGAAAGAAGCACGCTATTTTCAAAAGAGTCCAATGGAGTACCGTTCACAGCAATACCAGCTACTCCATATACATTCTGGTTAACCCGAATCGCAAGGTATAAACACTTTGCACTGGATAATGTATCTGTTGTGGCACCGGCGTGTTTATTGTTTCGGAAGGCCCAATCGGCGACTGCTTTCTCGTTCTCAGAAATTAAATCTTCCTGAATGCTATTAACAGCACGAAAAACGTTAGGGGTGGCAAGTTCTTTACCATCAGACAGGTAGACGACAATATCTTTTTTCAGCAGCTTCATGAGCTGCCCTGCCGTAGCGGTGATTACCGCATTCTCATCCTGCTCTTTTTGCAGAAGCTGGTTGGTTTCAAAAAGAATCTTTGTACGGTAAGCTGTATGGGCAGATTGTTTCGCATTTTCTTTCAGCCGGGTAGCGAGAGATCCGGAAAGCAGTGTTACTATAAACATAATGGTAAAGGTAACAATATAGTTCGGATCGTCAAAATGGAATGTCAGTCTCGGAGTGGTAAAAAAAAAATTGAAAACCAGCACACTGACAACCGAGGTCAGAATCCCGCACAGTCGGTTGGTTGTGATTACAGCGGTCACAAGTACGCCTAATATATAAACTGCGATAATATTACTCTCCGTGAACCCAAGAGCGTCAAAGCCACAGCCAATCAGTGTAGCTACCAGCAATACGACTATACTCTTCAGAACATCACGCAGGGGCATCGCATCTACCTGCGCCTTACTCTTTTTTTCCTGATAGCTGGTTCCCGTGCTGGCATCCGGTATCACATGAATATCCAGATTAGGTACGCTGGAAATCAGGCGTTCCGTCAAGGTGGGCTTGCTGAAAATATTCTTTCGTGCAATGGTACTTCGTCCAATTACGATTTTTGAGATGCCTGAAAGACGGGCAAATTCCGCAATCTGATAAGGCACGTCATCGCCATAACTTGTCTCAATCGCAGCGCCAAGTTGCTGGGCCAGACGCTTATTATCCTGCAAACGCTTTTTATCATCGTCACTCATCGCCGCTGTATTTGACGTTTCCACATAAAGAGCGGTAAATGTTCCCCGAAAGGCTCTTGCCATCCTTGCAGCAGTCCGAATGATTTTTGCGTTGGATGGCGACGAGGAAAGACATGCCAGAATGCGCTCGTCTGTATGGTAATCGCCTCGGCTCTGTACTCTGGCGCTTTCCGTCAGCAAGTTCACCCGGTCAGCGCACCGACGGAGGGCGATTTCCCGCAATGCGGTGAGATTTTCCAGCGTGAAAAAATTAACTGTTGCCCGCTGCGCCTGATCTTCCCGGTACACATTTCCACTTGCCAGTCGTTCCAGCAACTCCGCAGGCTCAATATCCACCAGTTCTACCTGATCTGCTTGATCAAAGGTGGAATCCGGAATGCGCTCCCGCACAAGAATTCCGGTGATAGAGGCTACTGTATCGTTGAGACTCTCAATATGTTGGACATTTACAGTCGTATAGACATCAATTCCAGTATTTAGCAGTTCCTGAACATCCTGATACCGCTTCGTGTGCCGACTGCTTTCGGCGTTGGTATGGGCCAACTCATCCACCAGTATGAGCTGGGGATTTCGCTTGAGCGCAGCATCAATATCAAATTCACGAAGGGTCATTCCTTCGTAAGCAACTTGTTTCACCGGAAGCTGCTCCAAGCCGTCCAGAAGTGTCATCGTCTGGGGTCGGGCATGGGGTTCTATGTATCCAGCAACCACATCGATGCCACGCTCCTTAGTCTGATGAGCCGCCTGAAGCATGGCATAGGTCTTTCCGACACCTGCGGCATAACCGAAAAAGATTTTGAGTTTTCCGCTTTTCTTAGTGGATGCATCGTTACGGATCGCACGAAGAAGCTGATCCGGATCTTGTCTTGGCAGTTCCATTTTAACCCTCCTATCTGTCACTCAAGTAAAAGCGATTTCCTTTTTCAATATTATAACACACAACGTCAAAACCTACATCTGCGACTGATCCACGGCAAATTTGTTCAGGCATCCAATGAAAAAATCGACGACAGGTGATTTTTGGGAATCCCTCCATAGTGCTATTTGTGTGATTTGATTCTGGGTAATCGGCTCAAAATTGTTTTCCAGAAAAACATCCAGTTTATTCATCAGAAAATACCCAAAAATAAATATGGCTGATGTACTTACAAGTAAAATAACATCCTGCATGGATTCACCCCCCCAATTTCTTTAATTTTTCTTAAAATCAAGTATGAAAGCACTTTTGCAAATTTCTGTTACTTCCCAACGCCAACATGGTATCTCCTGCTTTCAGCACTGTGTCTGAAGAAATAGATAACTCCAGCTTGCCGCTTTTCTTGATTCCCATAATGTTAATATTGAATTTTTTACGAATATCCAGCTCTCCAATCGAATGGTCCGCCCAATCTTTGGGAATGGGGATCTCAAACATGGCATGATTTTCATCCAGTTCTATGTAATCGAGAATGTGATCCGCACTGTAACGGATTGCTGTCCACTTTGCGAGCTGTTTTTCCGGGTAGACTACTTCATTTGCACCGTTACGCAGCAAAAATTTTTCCTGAACATCAGTTGCAGCTCTGGAAACTACAAACCTCGCTCCCAATTCACTGAGCAGAGAAGTTGTTTCCAATGAACTTTGAAAGTTGTTGCCGATGGCCACAATGCATACATCATAGTTGCGAACACCGAGAGATTCCAAGAAATCGGCATTCGTACTGTCTCCAATCTGTGCATTGGTAACAAGGGGCAGAACAGCCTCTACACGTTCCTCCGAAGTATCTACCGCCATCACTTGATGACCCAAATGATTTAAGTGCAGGGCAATATGCTTTCCAAATCGCCCCAGACCAATTAGAAGAATTGATTTCATAATGTCTCCTTTATCCTACTGTTATTTTTTCCTTTGGTAGTTTTGAAACTTTCTTTTGTGCACTGGACAAGGCCGCAAAAATTAATGTAAGGCCACCGACTCGTCCAAAAAACATCAGCAGAATCAAAACACTCCGTGAGAGCAGATTCAGTTCCGGCGTAATTCCCAGGGACAGGCCGACTGTGCCAACAGCTGAGGCAGTTTCAAAAAGGCAGGTAAGCATGGGAAGTCCTTCGGAAACGCTGATGATAAGGCCACCGGTACAACATAGCGTGATATACATAAGCGAAATTGTCGCTGCATTTTTTACGACATCATCATCAATGCGACGTCCAAAGAGGTTGGCATTTTCTCTGCGCCGAAAGGTAGAAATCGCAGTAGTAAGCAAAACAGCAATGGTTGTTGTTTTCAAACCGCCTGCGGTAGACCCGGGACTACCGCCAATCAGCATCAGCGCAATGGTGATAAATTGTCCCGCCTCACTCAAATCAGTTAAATCCACCGTATTAAAACCCGCCGTTCGTGGTGTCACAGTTTGAAAAAGAGAAGACAAAAGCCGTTCCTTTCGCGTGAGATCAGCAAATTCAAAAAAATAAAAGTACATTGCCGGAACGATCAATAAAACCGCTGTAGTACAAAGAATCACCTTACTCTGCATCCGATATTTGTGCAAATGCAATCGATTTGTCCGAATATCATCCCAAGTCAGAAAGCCAATGCCTCCAAACACAATTAAGAACATAATAGTAAAGTTTATGACTGGATTTGCTGCATAGCTGGTCAGGGAGGAAAAGGGAGTGCGCACACCCAATAGATCAAAGCCTGCGTTACAAAAAGCGGACACGGAATGAAACAGTGCCATCCAAAGTCCCTTTTTCCCGAAATCACGGCAAAACACCGGCGCCATCACGGCTGCACACAGCAGTTCCATCACCAGTGTCACCCTGACGATAAAGCCAGTCAAGCGAACGATTCCCCCTACCTTTGGCGCTGAAATCGCCTCCTGCATGGTACAGCGCTGCATCAAAGAAATCTTCCGACCGGAAATCATTGCAAAGGATGCGGCTATGGTAATAACCCCCATGCCTCCAATCTGAATCAGCAGTAAAATGACAAACTGGCCGAAGGCCGACCAGTATGTTGCCGTATCATGTATAATGAGTCCGGTTACACAAACTGCTGAGGTAGAAGTAAACAATGCATCCGAGAAAGGCGTTGCCAGTCCGCTTCGGCTGGAAAACGGCAACATTAAAAGGAAGGTGCCGAAAAGGATCACACCGGAAAACCCGAGGATGATAATTTGAAACGAAGTCAACTTCCTTTTTAACAACACTACTCCCATAACTGCAATCCTCCTTTATACCCCTTTATGTGCCCTTAATTATAAATCAAAGGGAGTAAAGAAGGTAAAAGAGAATGCGTATCTGTATTAAGACCGTCTAAAGATGCAGGACTTATTCTTTTTTATCACGAGCTTGTGCCAGAAATTCAATCAGCCGTTTCCTTGTCAGAATCCCGCATAGAGCATTCCGGCCATCAACGATGGGGACAAAATTCTGATTCAGCATTGAAGTTACAACCTGCTCGGAATCTGCATCTATTTGTAACGCAGGGAAAAAATCTCTGCGAACAATGCTGCCAAGTCGATATCCCTCCTGTACTTTCAAGTCTGTACCTCCATTTCTATCGAATCACCATGCCACTTCCTACATAGTGGCATTTTTCTTCTACCTGCATAACGTTACTTGGTTTCTTACCAGAATCCTTTTTCTTTCTTGATACTTCTGCATACACACGTTTATATTTATCTGTTCCAACATTATCGAAAAAAGTCGAAACATTATTCACTTCAAATCGTTTATCTCTCTGAAGTAAACGTACAAACCAACGTATGTCATTTTTTGTCCCTTGAAGCCTTATCTTTAACATATAGGCACCTCCTTGAATAGAAAAATAAAAGGCAGGGATATGATAAGAAGACCTTCGTACTTGACTTCGTAAATACATATGAAGATATTAAAGCGGCGTTTGATCCGTACTATACGACCACATTGCTGGCAAACTCGGTGACGCCAAATGCAATTTACGATTTGGAAGCTACTATTGATGCCTATGCATTGTTTGATCCGGCAGATATTAAGGCTGCAAATGATATTCTCTATTCACAGAAAGTGACCGGAAAACAGAAGCAAAGATTGACATTCTTCCTTCAGAAAAGCAAGAAGTTGTTGGAACATTATGAATATGAAACGCAGCGTCAGGCGGTAGCAGATATGCGTGGATTTGTACGCTACTATGAGTTCCTTCTTCAGGTTTCCAGCTTCGAGGATACTGAATTACATAAGAAGTATAACTTCATTACTTACCTGTTAGCTTATATCAATATTAAGCATCCGGGCAGTGGATTCAATCTGGATGGTAAGATTAAAGCGTCTCAGTTTGTTCAGAAAAAAGGCGAAGAACATGTTTCATCTGACCTGGTTGCAAAGCCGGTAATGAAACTGCCAACGGCGGAGCACTTTGGTTTGAGTGAGGATAAAGAAAAGAGACTGTCTGAAATAATCGATGAGATTAACAGCAAGACTGGCAAGAACTATGATAACGATGTTGTTGTAAAGGCTATGCTGCAGATCAGAGATATTCTGATGAAGTCAGATAAACTCAAAACCAGTGCTAAAAATAATACACAACAAGACTTTGAGTTCTCTTATTTTGATGATATTGATGATGCACTTATCGAAGGATTATCGCAGAATCAAGATTTCTTCTCAATGTTGTTGTCAAATGATGCAATGAAACATTGATGACTGCAAAGCCGGTAACATCGATATGATTATCACCAAGTCCATCAGCCGATTTGCCAGAAACACATTGGACTGCCTAAAATACATAAGGCAGCTCAAGGATATGAACATACCGGTTCTGTTTGAAAAGGAATCCATCAACACAATGGACGCCAAGGGTGAAGTTTTTATCACCATTATGGCTTCTCTGGCCCAGCAGGAATCGCAGTCCTTAAGTCAGAATGTCAAGCTGGGCTTACAATACCGCTACCAGCAAGGCAAAGTACAAATCAATCACAATCGTTTTCTTGGCTACACGAAGGATGCAGATGGAAATTTGGTCATTGATCCAGAACAGGCTGAAACGGTAAAACGTATTTATCGCGAATATTTAGAAGGTCTCAGTATGGACAAGATTGCTGCCGGTCTGGAGCGTGACGGTATCCTTACCGGTGCCGGAGGGAAAAGGTGGCACACAAGCACCATCAACAAAATTCTCCGTAACGAGAAGTATATCGGTGATGCCCTGCTTCAAAAGACCTACACTACCGACTTTCTTAACAAAACCAGAGTGAAAAATAACGGTCTTGTTCCTCAATACTATGTAGAAGGCGACCACGAAGCCATTATTCCGAAAGACATTTACCTGCAGGTACAGGAAGAACTTGTCCGCAGGCGAGTAGGTAAAACCAGCGCCAACGGTAAGAAACGAAACTACAGCTGCAACCACTGCTTCTCCCAAATCGTCATCTGCGGTGAATGCGGTGAAATGTTCCGAAGGCTCCACTGGAACAACCGAGGCGTTAAATCCATTGTCTGGCGCTGCATCAGCAGGCTGGAGTCCACCGGTTTAGAATGTCACGCTCGTACCATTAACGAACTGGTCCTTCAAGGCGCCGTTGTCAAAGCTATCAATCAAATACTCGGCGACAAAAGCAACTATCAGGCACAGCTCCAGCTTAACATTGCCGCAGTCATCCGAGCTTCACAGGCAACAGCCATTGACAACATTGACGAGAAGCTGATGGCTCTACAACAAGAGTTGATCCAGAAAGCCAACAGCAAAGAGGACTACGACGAAATAGCGGATAAGATCTTCAGCCTCCGAGAACTCCGTCAGAAAACAACCGTCGATACCGCCGCAAGGGACGAACAGATAAAGCGAATCAATGACCTGCAGGATTACATATCGCAACAGACCACCCTCCTTACTGAATTTGATGAAGCGCTGGTGCGACGCTGGATCAAGCTGATCACAATCTGGGATGACCATATCACCGTCGAACTGAAATCCGGTGTCAGCATTGATGTGGATGCATAACTTCATAGACGCACGAAGGCTCCTCACCACTGGATAATCTCCGGTGATGAGGAGCCTGTTTTCATTTTTTCATTGAGCCAAAAGCAATTGCTGGAATTTTGAAAGTGAATCCTCCATAAGTTACAGTCTGGTACGTTATTAATGCATCTTCAGGGAGGCTTTCTTCATACTCATGATTTCGAATAATATAAAATACTGAACATGGTGATTTACAACTGAACAGTTCCTTTAATTTCTTTAGATCAATTACCGGAACATACTTATTCTGTGTTCTAATATTGTGTCTCGCAACTACGCAGCAAAATAAATCTACGTCATCACAAGCATCCACTTCAAACACTTTCTTCATGAATGCTTTTTTATCCTTCATAGCATACGCCATAATTTGTGATGACTGTTCACATCCATGAGTAATATCATCTTCTCTTGCATAGACTTCTCTAGAAGAATCAGCAGCCATAAACCATTTTAATTCACATAGCAGCACTGCATTAGAATCAGGATCATAAATTCCTAAATCTATATCTGGCAATCGTCCTTCTAAATTTCTATGTTTTACGATCACAAGATTTGAATGTTTTTGCAATATCTCTTCAATTTCTTCCACCATTAAGTTTTCTAAATCATTAACTTCTTTAGAATGTTCAAAATCCGTCTTAGAACTAACTACAGATAATAAATTCCTTTCTGGCTGAGAACCCACAAATAATATTGGCGCTATAACCGCAATACTTCCGGGCATAACAACTATCGGCTGATACATAATGTCGACATTCTTTTTTTCAGGTTCGTACGTAATATACTCAAGTATATTTTTAACAATCTTTTTATCTACGTTCGTCATAGATTCAACATAACTTATGATGTTATCCATTGGTTGTATTATCGTATTATTTTTTAATCTAACCAAGGCATCACGTATTGTCAGACTACTAAAAAGATGTATGTAAGATAAAGTTGCTAATGCAATCCAAACTTTCCTGTATTCTTCTAATGAGAACAAGTCAAACTTCCATGAAGATGGAAGTGTTTTTGTTACCTCCCACTGTTTTGAAGCAATCTCAGAAAACGCATCGATTACTTCTCCTGTCAGTTCATAGCATAAATCTTCATCCTGTATCGAAATACGTTCTTTTAATTTTTCATAAGCTGATGATATTTTTACAGGATTCATGACTTCCATAAATCCCTCAATCCCCATTTGACTTGTTTCTCTCAAAATATCATTCCATGCAGACTCATTTCCACTTGCCGGAAAATCAAATGTAACATTATTTTCTACAACACTTGCTATTAATCGTTTTCTTGAATACGATATATAGCCACTGCATATAACCGAATACGGCAATGCATAATCATTTATAAGTGAGGCACAATTCTCATATCTACTTTCTTCAATTCTCGAATTTATAGGTTCTTCTGAAGAACTAAGAGAGCTATTATGCACCCAATTTAAGGCTTGATTTAGCGCATCCATATAATCTGTTATTTTTCGCAGAGAGAATGGATTCAATATACTCCCCATTATTGCCAAGGAACATAAATCTTCAAATGTTACAAGTAAATCATATACCATCTGTTGCTTTGTTCCAGTAAATGCTGGATGCTTTTCATGAAATACATCAATTATTTTTTCTATATCTCTAATATCACTCACCATGTACATCCCTCCTGTTATCTATCCCACTGCCAAGTCTACTCCTTAGTATCGAGTGGCTTAAACTGCGGTCGGCTCTGACAACAATCCTGGTGCCACAACCTCTGACATCTAATCCGCAGCCTAAACCTTACCGCTATTCTCCGGCTACTCAAATTTTCTCCGGTCAGACCGAAAAGTAGATATGTTTCCATACAAGAAAACCGAGCTTTCCACAAGGCTTCTCTGATGATACCAACCTTACAAAAAGCCCGGAAATACGCCACTTTCTGGCACTTGATTTTATTTTCTTGACATCAAGCAAACAGTCTCAACATGCCCCGTATTCACAAACTGATCCACTGCACATGCCTTTTTCACATAATATCCATGCTCCTGCAAGGTCACAAGATCTCTTGCGAGAGAAGTTGGTTTGCAGCTGATATAGACGATCTCGTCTACACCGTAGTTGATGATCTTAAGGAGAGCCTTTGGATTGATACCATCCCTCGGTGGATCGAGGATGATGAGATCCGGTTTTTCTTCGATGGTGTCGATGACCTTTAAGACATCGCCTGCGATGAATTCGCAGTTATCAAGTCCATTGCTCTTTGCATTTTCTCTTGCAGCTTCGACTGCTTCTTCCACGATCTCTACGCCGATAACCTTGGAGGCAACCGGGGATAACATCTGTGCGATCGTTCCGGTTCCGCTGTATAAGTCGAAGATCAGCTTGTCCTTGGTATCTCCGGCATATTCACGGGCTTTGCTGTACAGTCGTTCCGCGCTCTTTGTATTTGTCTGGAAAAATGAGAATGGCGAGATCTGGAAATGCAGTCCCAGCACCTCTTCCTCGATATAATCTCTTCCGTATAACAGCGTTACCTTCTCCGGCACAACAGCATCCGCCAGAGAATCATTTGCCGTATGGAGAATACCAATGATCGTTCCGTCAAGCGGAAGTGCCAGAAGCCCTTCTACATATGCATTCAGATCCAGATTCTCTAATCCGTCCGTGCTGGTTACAAGATTTACCAGAAGTCCGCCATTTGTCTTGGACTGGCGAAGCACCAGATGACGAAGCAGTCCTACATGCTGCATTTTCTTATGATAGGATAGTCCATGCGCCCTTGCGAATTCCATCGTATAAGAAACGATCCTGTTATAATCTTCGCTTACGATCACGCAGTTGCAGACAGGAACGATGTCGTACATGCTGTTCTTCTTATGAAGTCCTAGTACCAGCGGACCATCCTTATATTCGTCGCCAAATGAATACTCCATCTTATTCCGGTATGCAGTTGTAACTGGCGAGCCGATGATGCCCTCCCAATCATATGGATGTGTCTCTGAATCGATCACACCGTCTAACAGCTTCTTCACCTGTCCTGCCTTTAACTCCAACTGATGCTCATAGCTCATGGTCTGGTATGCACAGCCGCCGCAAATGCCAAACTGTGGACATGGTGGTACTGCATCTTCGATCTCGGAGCGTTCCAGCACATCCAACAGACGTGCCTCTGCCTTATCCTTCCGTACCTTGGATACCATACAGGACACCTTTTGTCCGGGCAGTGCTCCCTTCACGATCACCTTTTTTCCATCCAGTTCAAAGCTTCCCTTATTTGGGAAATCATAGTCTTTTATAACACCTTCTATAATCTCTCGTTTCTTCACAGCCGACCTCTTTCTTGTCTCTAATAATCTCTACTCTTCCCGGTCGCCCCACATATCTTCAAATATGCTGCGCATCCGACGTTTCGGTTTCAGTTCATTTTCTGCAAAAAATGGTGTTCCATGCTGGTCAAATTCCAGCAGCATGTATTTGCCATTCATGCCATCACGCGGATATGCCAGACTTCCCGGATTTACGATATAAGCTCCGCCATATCGTTCCAGATTCTGGACATGCGTGTGTCCATACATCACAATATCGTAACCATCATATTTGACCAACTCCTGTAAGCGGTCCGTTCCATAATGGACACTGTATCGGTATCCGTGCGTGATAAATACCTTATACCGTCCGATCATGAATTCCTCCTGCATCGGAAGATCGGAATCCCAGTCATTATTCCCGGCAACCATGTGGATCGGGCAGGTTACATTGTCATAAATATATTCTTCATCTCCGCAGACATCCCCCAGATGGATAAACATATCGATGTCACCCACTGTATCTAAGACATCCCGAATCGTATTGGTTCTTCCATGTGTATCACTAATTATCAGTATTCTCATTTATAACTTCCTTTATCAAACGAAGTGCGTTTCCTCTATGGCTGATCGTATTCTTTTCTTCCGGTGACAGCTCTGCTGTGGACTTGCCATACTCCGGCAGGAAGAAGATAGGATCATATCCAAATCCATTCTCGCCGCGTTCTTCATATCCAATGATTCCTTCGATCGTGCCACGTCTGGTAATGGTCTTTCCATCCGGAAATGCAGCCGCGATCGCACATACGAATCTTGCTGTACGCTTCTCATCCGGTACACCAGCAAGCTTGTCAATGATTGCTTTATTCTTGATCCGGTATGAAGTATCTTCACCCATAAATCTTGCAGAGTAGATTCCCGGTGCTTTATCGAGATAGTCTACCTCCAGACCGGAATCATCTGCCAGCACCAGACAGTTTGTCATCTTACGGATCGCCTCTGCCTTGATGATGGCATTTTCTTCAAATGTCTTTCCATCCTCTACGATATCAGCCTTGATTCCGGCTTCCTTCATCGACAGGATCTCATATCCACAATCCGCAAGGATCATGCGGATTTCTTTCATCTTATTCTCATTACCCGTAGCAAAAATCAATTTCTTCATCTTGTCTTCTCCTTTTCTATTCAATCCCCACATCCGTGAAGGCTTTCAAACAGACATTACAGTCATTCTCCTGCTCCGCACTCGACCACTTCGTGCCATACAGGCTGATATAGCCTTCGCCATCCGTGATATCGAAGTTTGCCGTTTTCTCATCATTATTATATTCGATTGCGATCGGCATCGTGGAATCCTGTGTGTTCGCATGCACAACCACCGCAAATTTCCGATCATCCGGAAGCGGTACTGCCTCTTTTAGATTGATCGTATAATAACCCTCGTACTGCATTTCACCGGATGCCACCTTTGTCCGCTGTTGCAAGTCGGATACATCGGTAAAATCCGTCACAACATACACATCATATGTCGTTTTCGGGCCTGTCGCATAAAAAGAAACTGCCTTTAATGTCTCGTTCTTCCCAGCCGTATAGACATTTGCAAAATAGGCCTCCGGCCTGTCGTCAAATCCCATCGTTCCGACCTCGCCCATCAGATCTGACTGATAGATCTTGTCGTAGTTGTCACTATTTCCAAGCTTCGTATATACTACGCTGTTCATACCGATATTGGTATCATAATAAGAGATATAAAAGAATCCCTCGTCACCAAAATCCTGCCCCCAGCTATTCTTGCAGATAAATGCGCCGTCTCCCGCCGGTTCTGTATTAAAATATTCCTTCGGATAGTTGTCATCCCAGCCAACGATCACCACGTCATGATTCGGCGTCTGATCTCCATCATAATAATAGGAACTGCGGTTTCTGTTATAGTAATAAGAACTACTCGTTGCATTCTTCATATCACAGTAAATAACCGTTTCCACACCGCCATATTTGTATACGGATGATTTGATCGCCTCGTAATTCTTGTCCTTCAGGATGATGGCTTCTTCCAGATGCTTTACCGCCGACAATCCATTTACCGTCTGGTTATCACCATACGGATCATCTTCCTCAAGCACCGGTCCCTGCCATGCCGCAAGATAGGCTATACTCATATAATATTCGCCACCGTCAAATGGGCTGACATTAAAGCTGTTATTCATTGCCATATGATCAACAGAAAATACCAAATTTTCAGCCGGACGAATCGTACTTTCCAGTGCCGCAAGTGATGCAAATGCCCAGCAGGTTCCATAGATACCCTGATCTCTTACAAGAGATACACGATCATGTTCTCTCATATCATATGCTGCCGGAAGCTTTTCTTCCTCGGCAATCTTTTTTAACACCGCAGCATTTGTCTCCAGATTGATATTACAGCTGTAGTTTAATGCCTCGCAGATCTCATTCACCGGCACATAGATGATATCATCCTTTTTCTCCGGCTTGTCGATTGCCTGTATTGCATTTCCATTGATATTTACCACATCCGAATCACCATAAACTTTAACAAGGCTGTCACCTTTTGCCAGTGTGATCGTTCCGTTTTCATATACATTTACCAGACAATCCAGTTTATCGGTAAATGCTGCGATTGGGATCATCAACTGTAACCGATCACTGAAATATGCCTGATATTCCGCCTCTGTGATCTTATTGTCATTGATATATAACGTAACACCCTTTTCATTTGCACTTGTTACGATCTCTTTCATCATTGCCTCGGCCGCAGCCTCCGAACCGTCGGTCTTTTCCACGCTCACATCCGGATGCCGGAAGAAGCCCAGATAGAGCAATACACTCAAGATTGCAACTGCTACCGCTATCAAAAACTTTTTCAATTTGGTCTCACTTTCTCTTTGGCGGCTTCGGTCCCATGAACTGATAGAAATATGATTTGATCATACCATTGTAGATCTTACGGTTCTTATCCGCCTTTCTTCCTATATATTTCTCCGCCTCACTGTATGACGTGATCAGGAACATCGACCAGTCATCCAGCCGTCTGAAACTTTCCCCGATCGTCTTATATAATTCCGGAAGGTCCTCCCGATCCTCGAGACGTTCACCATATGGCGGATTTGTAATGATAAAGCCATATTTTTTCGGATGCCTGAGATCCTTTACATCTCTCTGTTGGAAATGGATATGTTCATCCACTCCCGCTGCTCTGGCATTCTCCATCGCACACTTCACCATTTCATTATCCAGATCGTAGCCCTGAATATTCATCTTCACATCATGGTCGATCATGTCATTTGCTTCATCGATCGCATTGTACCACATCTTCTTATCTCCGACCTTCGCCCACTCGGAAGCCAGGAAATCCCTGTCGATGCCCGGTGCGATCCTTGCTCCGATCATAGCAGCCTCGATTGGAAATGTTCCGCTTCCACAGAATGGGTCGACCAGTACACGATCCTTGTTCCACGGTGTCAGCATGATCAGTGCCGATGCCAGGGTTTCTGATATCGGGGCCTTACCAACCAGCTTTCTGTAGCCACGTTTATGAAGAGATACTCCTGATGTATCTAACCCTATTGTAACAATATCCTTAAATATAAATACACGAACCGGATATTCTGCTCCATCTTCCGTGAACCATGATACATGGTAGGTCTGTTTCAAACGTTCTACCATAGCTTTCTTCACGATGGACTGGATATCAGATGGGCTGAACAGTGCGCTCTTATTTGATGTAGCCTTGGATACCCAGAATTTTGCATCACGGGTCAGATACCGCTCCCATGGAATACTCTTGGTTCCTTCAAATAATTCATCAAATGTTACAGCCTTAAAGCTTCCGCACTTGATCATGATACGTTCAGCTGTACGAATAAACATATTTGCTCTTGCAACCGCATCCTCTTCTCCTGCAAATGTAATTCTTCCGTCTTCTACCTGAACGATCTCATATCCAAGATCCAGGATTTCTTTTTTCAATACTGACTCCAATCCAAAATGACATGGAGCGATCAATTCGATTCTGCTCATATACTTCCTTTCAATCACAAGTGCCAGATTCAGACATTTCTGTCCAAATCCAGCACTCCTTTTCTCTTATATCTTTGTTTCTGATTTTATTTTCTGCGTTTATTTATAACAACGATTCCGGCAAGCCCCAGTGAAATGATCATACCTGCAACTGCTGTCTTCATAGCAAAATCATCTCCTGTCTTTACTCCGGTGTTCTTCTGGTCATCCGGCTTATCGGCATCTGTTTTCTCTGTTGTTTGGTCCTCCGTTGATACAACTTCTTCGGATTCTGTTGTCACATCTTCCGTTTCATCCTGAGTATCATCCGTTGACTCTGTCGTTACATCTTCCGTTGTATCATCGGTACGATCTTCTGTCGTAGTTGTAGCTTCCGTTGTATCCTCTGTCGTTGCATCTGTAGAAGCTTCCGTTGTCACGTCTTCTGTTGTTCCACCATCCGGAACAGACATTTTAACCGTTACTTTTGTTGCTCCCGATGCATAATAATTTGCTGTTTCCTTATATCTGACGTAATAATCACCGGCAGAAATGCCTGTGATCGTATTTGCTGTGATCGGCTTCCATACATTCTGGTCAACGGAATATTCCATGGATACATCAACATTTTTAATGGAACCGTCCTTTTTCCCTTTTGCACTTTCATTTTCTGTCGTAAGACCGGTTGGTGCTGTCTGTGGTGCTTTATCGATCGTATAATTCTTTACGGTTTCTCCGTGATAAGTCTTACCCTTTGCTGTTATTTTTACGCTTGCTGTTCCTGCATTGATATTATCTGTAAATGTACAGGTATAATCCGTTCCTTCTGTCAGATCTCTTCCATCGTATGTGACAGTCACTGTTGGCTCTTTTGCTTTTCCATCATATACATAAGAAGTCGGGGCAATGGATACAGAAACTGTCGCATCTGTCAGCCGGCGGTAACGAAGCTCTACGCTTCTCGCCTTTGTGCCTGTTTCATCTAATATCGTATTATAGGAATTCGGCTGTCCATCCAATGTGTATCCGGCCGGAAGAAATTCCTCAATACCGCCCACAGCTTCATCTAATGAAAGCAACCCATAATTGCTTAGTCCGCTTGGCGAATTTGTAATCTTATAAACAGATGTCTGATCCATCTGCAGCTTTTCAAGCCACCATTCTGTAAATGCTGCACCATCATGTTGCTGTTCTATATTGCTGTTTACCAGTTTAATGCCACCCTTTGCATACCATCCAAGCTGCGTAAGATCTGCTCTCACATTTTCAAATGTTAATGTATGTTCATTCCCTGTCGCTGCATTCCTGATATAGCCACTATATTCTCCATTTTCTATCACAAGCGAGCCCATGATATCGAAATGAACAGCCTTTAACTCCTTCTTATTCAGATCAATCGTAAGATTCTTATTCCCAGCATCAATATATGTTGATGTACTCTCACAATTATATAGAAGCTTCAGTATATCACCGTTTCCGGCAGCCGCCGCTGCATCTTCTAGTTTAGAATAAGTGCCCTTTGCTGTTCCACTTGCATCCTCTACCTCGATGCATTCTACCGGATCATTACAATCCACACAGGCTCCATCCTTCACCTGTGAATGTTCACATGCCGCCTGTGTCTCTGCCAGTCCATTTGCCCCTGCAAATGCTGCTACTGCAAAAAAAACTGCCGCAATGATCGTTCCTAAAATTCTTTTTCTCATTTACCCTATATCCTTTCTTTTCTAAAAAAATAAGTACCTCCGGAATATCCTGGGATACCCGCCAATTACCCTGTCCATATTATACATACTTCCCCCTGCCACCACAAGTAAATTAAACAAAAAAATCCCGGTCATGCACTTCCTTAACAGGTTCTGTCATGTCCGGGATCGATCTATTCTGTTATTCTCATTTTCAAACCACATTTTCTTCTCTTTCATAATGGCTAGTTACACCCTCTGTCAGCGGTTTTTCGTCAATGCTCCTTTATACTGTACGATTCCCCCAACGGTATTGATCACCTTATATCCTGCCTGCGACAGCAGTCTCGCTGCCAGTGCACTGCCGCCTCCATACTGACAATATGTGAGCAGCACTTTATTTTTAGGAAGATTATAATTACCATACTGTATATCCGACAATGGTACATTGACTGCCATCGGTATGTGTCCTCTCAGAAATTCTTCTTCTGTACGAACGTCCACGATCACCCCGCCATATCGGACTGCTTCCTGCATGATATCGCGGACCGGTATGTTGTGAAATCTCATCATTTCACCCCCTGGCAAATGTTCCTGCTATATGGATTCCTATATATTCATCATATGTCTCTTCCATCAAAACGTGCGGCATATTCAGCGTTTCTGCCACAATTCCTGTCTTATTTCCGTCCTTGTCCGTTGTACCCTGTCATGCCATAATCCGTACCAATGCCATTCGACGTATAACTCTGTGAATAATTCTGTGATCCGGGATTCTCCTGCTGCCGATATGGATTCACTCCAGTTTGCGGATATGGATTCACTCCAGTTTGCGGATATTGATTCATCCCTTGCGCATAGCCATTACCCGGATACTGGTTCATCTCCTGCGCATAGCCATTACCCGGATACTGATTCATCCCCTGTGTATAACCACCATTGTATGGGTTGTAATTTGTATTCTGCATATATCCTCCGGCCTGACCATATGCATCACCACCCGGATAGCCCGGATAACCCGCCCGGTAATCCGGTTGATCTGGATAATAATATCCTCTGCCCGGTCTGCGAAAATCCATCCGGTACATCCCATAATCTGCAGTCTCCGGTCTGCCGTCAATTCTGCGGTCATGCGCTGAACAGTAAAAGATCAGAAAAATTGAAAGTACATACATCACTCCAAGGATCAGGAATACCCATGCCTCCGAAATATATCCATACGATGCCGCCATCACAAGATAGTCATATAAGCCATGAATAAATACCGGCACGATATATGCCCATGCCATAAATCCGATCATACCCGCACGGTCACCTGCATATGCCGCTTCTCTGCCCTTCGCATAAAGTGCACCCATGATAACACCTACCGTACAATGAAGTGGAATAGCGGTAAATGCCCGGAGGATGCCCGTTCCGATTCCGCCTGAAGCAACATATAAGATATTTTCCAATATAGCAAAGCCAAGCGATGCACAGACCATATAAATAACTCCATCATAGCTGTGCTGAAATTCTCTGTTTTTCCATGTAGTGCAGACCGTTACCAGATATTTTCCAAGCTCCTCCACAATTCCGATCACCAGAAAGCAGAGCACCAGCAGCATCGTCTGATGATCCGTATCTGTCTGTGCAACGATTAACTGCCCGATAAATTCTGCGATCGCTGCCGGAATGATCGTACCTGCACCAAGTGCCAGAAGCAATACCATTAATTTGACCGGCGGCTTCTCTTTCCGGTCTCTCATATATATAAAACCCAGCAGGATCAATGCCGGTAAGACTGCTATTATGATCAGTATTCGACTCATATGCCCTCCCATTATCCTGATCCGATGTCTGTAATCACAACCATCGAATCTTTTCAACATAATATGACTTGTTTAAAATTATACCACCCGGCAGTGAAAAACTCTACTTACAGGTCTTATTTTACATATAAAATATGGGAGGCGTATTGCTTACGTCTCCCATACCATTTATTCATATTTTTTTGAGGAAAATATATGACAATAATTATTTTACATTGAATGCTTTCATACCCGGATATACGGCTGAAGCACCAAGCTCTTCTTCAATTCTTAAGAGCTGGTTGTACTTAGCTACACGCTCGGATCTGGATGGTGCGCCGGTCTTGATCTGGCAGGTATTTAAAGCAACTGCAAGATCTGCGATCGTTGTATCTGCCGTCTCACCGGATCTGTGCGATGAGATAGCTGTGTATCCGGCCTTGTGAGCCATCTTGATTGCTTCCAATGTCTCTGATACAGAACCGATCTGGTTTAACTTGATCAGGATACTGTTACCACAGCCAAGCTCGATACCCTTTGCAAGTCTCTCTGTATTTGTAACGAAAAGGTCATCACCAACTAACTGTACCTTGTCGCCAAGCTCTGCTGTAAGCTTCTTCCAGCCTTCCCAGTCTTCTTCGTCCAGACCATCTTCGATGGAGATGATCGGGTACTTCTCAACCAGTCTCTTCCAGTGAGCGATCAACTCCTCTGATGTATATACTGTACCGGCCTTTGGCAGCTTGTACTCGCCAACCGTGCCTGTCTTCCACTCGGATGAAGCTGCATCCATAGCGATCTTGAAGTCCTTACCCGGTTCATATCCGGCTTTCTTAACTGCTTCGAGAATTGTCTCGATTGCTTCTTCATCAGATGCAAGTGCAGGTGCAAATCCACCCTCATCACCAACTGATGTAGCAAGTCCTCTTTCCTTTAAGATTGCCTGAAGTGCATGGAATACTTCTGCACACCATCTGAGACACTCTTTGAATGAAGGAGCGCCAACCGGCATGATCATAAATTCCTGAACATCCAGACCGGATGATAATGCATGGCATCCACCATTGATAATATTCATCATAGGAACCGGAAGTCTGTTTCCGCTTACACCGCCTAAGAAACGATATAAAGGTACATCCAGTGAAATAGCTGCTGCTCTTGCTGCTGCAATTGATACAGCAAGGATTGCATTTGCACCAAGATTTGACTTGTCCTTTGTTCCGTCTGCCTTGATCATTGCCTGGTCAACAGCATATGTATCTGATGCATCCATTCCAACTAACATATCATTGATCGTTGTATTGATATTCTCTACTGCCTTTTGGACGCCCTTGCCGCCAAAACGGTTCTTGTCGCCATCACGAAGCTCCAATGCTTCAAACTCACCTGTTGATGCACCACTTGGAGCTGCGCCACGTCCAACTGTACCATCTGCAAGAATAACTTCTGCTTCTACTGTAGGATTTCCTCTGGAGTCGATAATTTCTCTTCCGATTACTTTTTCGATTTCTAAATAATTCATCATGCTTTGATCCTTCTTTCTGGTGACAGCTTCTGTCCCGGATCCGTCATTGCATCCGGGTGCATACCCTGTTTTCAGCAGTCAGGGATGCATATAGAATGGAGTCACACGATTTATTCACAAGATTTTTGGTTAGTTTCTGCTAACTATTTATAAAAATACCATGCAGAAGCCTTTTCCGTCAACAAAAAACGGTCGAATTTATTGAGAATTTCTATCACATTTTTCGCTTGATTTTTACAGGATCAGACCGTATAATGCACCCATGAGTTAGATATGTCTAACCAGTAGATTGAATGATTTACAGAGTTATGGTGCATACTAAAATTTGATATGCAACGCTGCTTTGATGCGAGCGTACCAGCACTGCATATAGCTTTAGGATTTTTGAATATTGCAGAATATTTGTCGGAATCGATGCAAAAAGGAGATTGTGATTATGTTTGAAGAATATCTGATCACGCATTGTTCGCCTACCTTGGCTTCCTTAAAACCAGCCAGCCTGTTTCTTTATCGTTTTTCTTCCGAAGAAGAATTATACGAAAGTGTGGCTGTCTGGGATGCACAATTTCAGAAAAAAGGGATCCGGATCACGATCCTCCGGGAAAATGCTGAAACTGCCCTGATCTATGTCTACAGACCAGATGCTATGGGGCGCGAATTATCAAGGCCGGAGATCCTCTCTTTTCTTGTAAGCACAGGATATCAGGCAGGAACGATCGACCAAATGCTTGAACAGCTTCGTACACGTCTTCATGGTTCGGAAGAATTTCCGCATGAGATCGGTGTCTTCCTTGGCTACCCGTTAAATGATGTTCTCGGATTTATCAAATACCACGGGAGCAACTGCAAGGGCATGGGCGACTGGAAGGTATACGGAGATCTGGGTGAGGCCCAGAAAACATTTGCCAAATTTAAAAAATGCCGTGAGATCTATGCAAATCTCTGGCATCAGGGACGAACCATCTGGCAGTTGACGGTTGCTGCATAAATATTTATGAAAACAGCATCAGCATAACGAAATAAGTATTTATGCACATGGCGTCCACATAACAAAATGAATATAGGAGATTTCTGCATATATTTCCAATGCAGAGATCTCTAAATATAAAATACATGAATTATAAGGAGGAACCTACTATGAGTAAGGTTGCAGTTGTATATTGGAGTGGCACAGGTAATACAGCATTAATGGCACAGGCTGTTGCAGAAGGTGCCAAAGCAAAAGGTGCAGAATGTGATCTTTTAACATCCGCAGAATTTACTGCAGATATGGTAGATAACTATGATGCGATCGCATTTGGCTGCCCTGCTATGGGTGCTGAAGTCTTAGAAGAAAGCGAGTTTGAGCCAATGTTCGCTGAATGTGAACCGGCATTAAACGGTAAGAAGATCGCCATCTTCGGTTCATATGGCTGGGGAAGCGGCGAATGGATGGATACATGGGAAGCTCAGTGCCAGGCTGACGGTGCTGTATTTGCAGCAGCTCCACTGATCTGCCATGAAACACCGGATGAAGCAGGTCTTGCTGATTGTACTGCACTTGGCGAAGCACTTGTTTAATAAATAATAATACACATCTCTAAACACAACCAAAACACAGGAATCTGCCATGTGGCAGTCCTTCCAGCTACGAGGATTCTTTTCTGGATTCTCTGACAAATGTGACAACAGTCAGCTTTCTTCACACAAATGTTTATACTGACCGTTGGTCACAAAAATGCTCTGGCAACCCACACCTCTGCCAGAGCATTTTATTATTTTACATATTTTATATTTATTTCTGACTCTTTTTTAATGTTGCAAGGACTTTTCCCTTCTCATTTATGATCTTTACAGTTCCATTTTCATATGATGCATCCTTATTACTTTCTGCGATCATAATATATCCCGGACACGCAGCCAACACACGCAGCTTCTTTTGGGATGACTGATAAATCTTTTTATTTCGTTTTCCTGTACTTTTTCCATAATAAGAATCTGCATATTTATAAATGGAATTTGAGCTTTTTCCATTTTTAATCAAGGTCCCATACTGATATCCTCTCACAGTCAGGCTCTCGTTATACTGCATATCATCAAAGGCTCTGACAAATGCAGCGTTCACCTTGTCATTTCCGGGCTTATATTTCTTTTTATGTTTAAATTTTGAATCAACTGAGTACGACTCAGTTAAATACGGAAATACGCTGTAATAATAATTGCCTTTATAATAGAACACCATTCCATTTGCATTATCCTTTACTCTCATATGGCACTTCTTATCTGTTCCGTCCAGCTTCATGGAACATAAACCGGAATGTCCATAATAAAGACGATTGTTCCGGATAAAGCCTAAATTTCCATCTTTACATAACCGCTTTTGTTTGGAACTTCCGGTTGTTTTTATTTTGTAAATGCCCCAGTCAGCTTTTTTATTCACATTGTAATACAGATAACCCTTGTTTACCAAAAAACTGCCTATACCTTCACCCTTTACCACATAGCGGGCAGTATGCTTTTTTAGATTATAAGCAAGTATTCCTTTCGATGATTTAAAATAAATAAAATCACCTGAATGATACATTCCCCTTGCAGCAACGTGTCTGACACCTGATGCCGCTCCTGTCAGCTCTGCATTTTCTCCTGTTTCCTGTGCTGATTCAGCATCCGTCGCCGCCAGACTCACACTGGAGCCTGTCACATATAACATTCCACACAACAGGATCGCAGTAATTGCTAACAATGTTTTTTTGAATAGATTTTTCATTCGCCTTCCTCCTTTTATTTTCCTTACATATGCAAGTGTTATGAATATTAATATTATATCACTATATATAAATAAAAGCATCCACCCATCATGAATTTCTATCATCCATGCTCTGGCAGATGCTTTTTGCTATTTTTTCATTCTATTCTCGTAATACTTTCTTTGCGCAGGTCTTGTTCCTATATCGCTCCATGCTCCCGCAGCAGTTTCTCGACATCGGTTCCTTCTACCGCCTTTAAAAGCTCTTTCATCGCGATCTTTTCTTTCAGACCAAGCTTCATATCTGTAATCTTTCTTCCATCCCGGATCGCTACTGTCGCATTTAACAGGTCGCGGACATCATAGACACTGCCCCAGACCTCCGGCACACCACGATCGATATTCAACAAAGTATATACTGCTTCCATACCTGTCCGGATCGAATACTCGGTTGTAAATATCGTATCTCTTGCTGTCTCGGCAAACTGTCCAAGGAATGCAAAATTGACCGCTCCCTCCGGTACGACATCCGGACGGTCGCCCTTCTCACGCGGCATGAAAAATGCTGTGATATATGGCATCATAACCGGCACCGTATTTGCGCTGTGTTCGGCAAGCTCCGGTATTTCCTCCTCCGGTACCCCGATATGATAGAGCCATTCCTCGCAGATCTCCTTACCGGTGCATTCCCGCATGGTCTTCTTTACATAATCACCCGGTTTATTCGAGAATAAGCCATATACCCATACAAGCACCTGTCCCTTTGGCTGATTACGGAACTGCGGCTGACGGTTGATCGTCCAGGAAAGCAGCCATTCGGAATCTCTCGCAGTCACAATACCACCTGTAACTACCTTGCCTGAGAGCGGATCTCTCTTACAGATCTTCTTAATATACGGGAGAATCTTTTCATCTAATGTCGTCACCGTTGCGCTCATCCAGTTTGACTGCTCCGGATCGTAGCAGAATTTGTCCGGATGTCCAAAGGATGGATCCTGTGCTGCGATCTTCCTCCACATATCCCATCCGCCACCCTCACGGATCTCGGTCTTGAATTCAGCCGGTTTGTTCTGACTTCCGTATGAAGAATTCTCCACGCAGCCGCCATTTGTGATAAATACCAGATCATTCTCGGTCAGATCGATCGCATCTGCTTCACCGTCACGGATAATATCAATCTTCTTTGCCAGCTTTCTTCCTGCTTCGATCTCGAATTCCACATTTATAACCTTGGTATTATAATGGAACACCACACCGAATGATTCCAGATATTTTACCATCGGAAGAATCATGGACTCATACTGGTTATATTTGGTAAAACGAAGTGCCGTGAAATCCGGCAGTCCTCCGACATGATGGATAAAACGCTTAATATAGAGCTTCATCTCAAGTGCAGAATGCCAGTTCTCAAATGCAAACATCGTCCGCCAGTACATCCAGAAATTAGAATTAAGCACTTCTTCATCAAAATACTCATCGATCCGTTTATTATATAATTCTTCATCCGGGGTAAAGAACAGCTTCATGATCTCCATTGCACCCTTATCGGACAATCCGAACTTCTTATCGGTATGTGCATCCTGCCCCCGATTCTCAGTTGCCCGACACAAAGAATAGTTTGGATCTGCCTTATTCAGCCAGTAATACTCATCCAGTACACTGACACCCTCTGTCTCGATGGACGGAATCGAACGGAACAGATCCCACATACACTCAAAATGGTTATCCATCTCACGTCCGCCACGCATAACATAGCCGATATCGCTGTACTGATAACCATCACATGCACCGCCCGGAATCGGGTCTTTCTCCAGAATGTGCACATGCGAGCCTTTCATCTGTCCATCTCTTACCAGAAAACAGGCTGCCGCCAATGCACCAAGTCCCGAACCTATAATATATGCCGATTTCTGATCCACACCCGCCGGCTTCTTCGGTCTGGCAAACGCTTCATAATTTCCACTTGCGTAATACATACGAATTACCTCCAATCTATACAGCCTGCCCGCAAACAGACCGGTTATCTCAAAAACTGTCTTTATTATAAGATTCCCCGTTTTTGCCCTCAATAAACAAAAAAAGTACCGTGATAAAAATATATTCACGGTACTTGTTCTGTCTAAAATTTTATCATTTCCCCTGTTTTGATGGGATAACCGGTCTGAAAAATAAGACACATTGTTTTTTCAATGTATCTGTCAGCTCTCTGTTTTTTTGTGAAAGGCATCCGTCCGAAACGCTTCCAGTGCTCTGGTAATATTATCATGCATCACCAGTCCCATCTTATCCACGATCACATGCGGATCCCGCTTCATGCCATTCTCAATCCATTCAAGCAACACACCGACAAAGGAGCATTTGTAAAAATCAGCAATGAACTTCTTATCTTCATCCCGCACCTGCATATTCTTCGCCTTATCTTCGATGACCTTGATCATCAGATCATACGTCAGACTGTACAGATATTTTTCTACCTGATCTCTGCTGATCGAATGATATGCATTCATCATAAATGTCTTATTCTCGCTCACCGCTTCAAAGATACGAAGGAAGCCTTCCTGCCAGGTATCATAGGTTTTATTCTCACCCAGTATCCTCGTTGCATCCTCCACACACACCCACTCTACCAGATCATAGATATCTTTAAAATGGTAGTAAAATGTCATCCGGTTAATACCACAATCTTCTGTAATATCGGTTATTGTGATCTTGTCAAGCGGTTTCTTTGTAAGAAGCTTCTTCAGTGATGCTTCCAACGCACGTTTCGTTATCTGAGACATTTCCTTGTAACCTCCGCGTCTATTGTTCATCAGAAAAAAAGTTATCCTTACTATACCATACCCACCAGAATTTTGTAAAATTAAAAATAAGCTAATGGCATGAGAAAAATAAACTAATGGCATGAGAAAATTCTATACCTTTATTACGCAAGACGTTCTCACTCTACCCTCATGTAGCGGTTCTAAGCTCACTGCTTTCAGCAGTTCACTAAGTACCGACATTCGGGCAGGCTTGCTTCATAAAGTATAGAACATTTCTCATGCCATCATCTTATATTTTACACGCAAAATTCTGATCTGGATGCAGTATATCATACAAAAAAACGGCCGGCCAACTGTAACATACAGAGACCGGTCAAGCGAAAAAACAATCTATATAATTCAGGGTATGAGAAAAGCCCTGCAGAAGGAACTGTTTCATATTGAAGCTTCTCTGTAAACTTCTGTTGACTTTCTTCGGATCGATTACTCATAATTGTTGATTTAAGACTAAACAACATTTCTGTCGTAAAACCTGCCAGACGATTCAATTCTTTGGATACCATATACATAGCTACAACCGGCTGTTCGATCACATTTTCATTCATTTTCTTTCTCTCTTTCGTTCATCATTACTTTTTATGACATAAGTTTATCAATTAGAAAAAACGCCCACTATCATACGCAGGTAAAATCATCTGATGAGTCTGTAAAGTTGTGTATAATTAATGTAAAATACTGTTCTTTTTATATGTCAGCGTCACTATTGTAAAATACTTTTACAAATATTTACCAATCTCCGATTTCCATATTTCTTCCAGTTGTTCCAACGAGAACGCTGCATTTGCCGGACTTGTCGATGGCAGCTCGATCATCGGAAGAGCGATATGTTCTGCCTGATATTTTTTGTATAATCTGCCGGCAGTCTTACCATTTGTAAAAACTGCCCTGATCGGCGTATGTGCTACAATGTTTTCAATATCTGCAGGAACCACATTTCGGATACTGTTGTCACTGGAACCGATGATCTCACAAGCCCGGATCACATCATAGACCGCCACATGACCGGCAAGCAGCATCCTTTTTTTCTCTTCTATCGTCAAGGGTTCCGGTACACCAAGTACAGCTGCCACAACCTTCCAAAAACGGTTTCTCGGATGTCCGTAGTAGAAGCCCTGCTCTCTGGATTTCACCGAAGGCAGGCTGCCAAGAACCAGCACCTGCGATTCTGCATTATATACCGGAGCAAATTCATGCTCTACATACTGATATTCTGACATTTTTATTTCCTTTCAAATAAAGAATTGCCTACAAATCTTACACATTCGAACAGAATTACAAAATAATTAACTTCCATTCCGTAAAATATGCATCCGCAAAAATGACTTGTTTTCTGTTTTAAATCACCTTTGTATTCAAGCGGTCATTTCCTGCATATAAATCATTTTTCACTTTATATTTTTATATGATTTCTCCATCTAAGATCTTTATTCCAAATCTCTCCATATCCACCCGTCCATCGACAACTGTAACTCCATCTGCCGTCAATCGATCTGCCTGTACATTCTTTCCGCCAAATGCAAATGCTCCGGATAATTCACCCTTTGCATTTACCACACGAAAGCAGGGAATGTGCTCCGGATCCGGATTCTTATGAAGCGCGTTTCCCACTGCACGCGCCATCTTCTTATCCCCGGCAAGCTCCGCGATCTGACCATAGGTTGCAACCTTTCCGGCAGGAATCTTTTTCACCGCCTCATAGATTCTCTTTGATGGACTGGTTGTCACCAGATCATAACTCTCTGCGATCATCCGTTTCACATCCTGATCCGGAATACTTCCATCCAGAATGATCGTATTCCAGTGCTCCTTATTCTGATGCCAGCCCGGTATCACCGCGTCAAATGCACTCCGCCAGAAATCCCGCCATTCCGGATCGACCTTTACATTCAGATTAATATATCCGTCTCTCTCATATGTCCACAGGAATACCTTCTTGCTTCCTTTCACACGCACCAGTTGCCAGTTCGGATCATGAAATGGCGCCTGCTGATATGTATCAGGAAAAGACAGTCCATATGCCAGCGCTTCTTCTCTCGTTGTCATTTATCTTCCTCCGACATGCTTTACATAGTCTGCGATCAATTCCGCCGTCTTATCAACACCCAGTCGTACCGCGTCTATACACAGATCATAATTCTCTGCATAGCCCCATTCTTCTCCGGTATAATATCTGTGATAACCACGCCGTTTCTCATCTGTCTTTTCAACAAGCGCTATAGCCTTTCGCTCCGAGATTTTATGCTTTCCTGCGATATGATACGCCCGCTGCTTCTTATCTCCGCACAGAAACACCCGGACAGCATCCTTATCATCCCGGTAGGCATAATTCGAAGCACGTCCTATAATAATAAAACTCTGTCCGCCAAACATTGCTGACAATGCCCGTTTCGGTGTATCATACTGATTCTTCGGACAGAAATCATCGGCGACAGAACTGATCATCGCATTTACCGGCTGTTCCCCAAAATACATCGGATATTTCTCATAAATCTTTTTTTCTTTTGCAAGTGCGATCAGTTCAGGCTTTGTATAAAACGGAATCCCTAACAGCTCTGATAATTTTCTTCCGATCTCATCTCCCGCACATCCACACTGTCTTCCAAGTGTTACGATCATACGCTCTTACCTCCTTCTTATATATTATCTCTACTCATCTACAATGCAAGCATCTGGCTGATCAGATGATAATGCCCGTCTACCGCCGCTTTCATGGCTACTTCATCACGTTCCAATACACTATTATAGATCTGCTTGTGATAATTAAGCAAGTTTGCCTTTTCTTTTATATTCACACGACGCAGCACCAGATCGATCCATTCCCGGTAAACGATCATAACCGCCTCCATGATCATTGAAAACAGTTCATTCTCTGTCGCCCGGATCAGCAGTTCATGAAATTCCTTATCCACGCTAACCAGTTCGGAACCATCCGCCTGCTCCATCCTTGCCAGATTATCCTCTAGAAGCACCTGACACTCAAATGGTATTCCTTTCTCGATCAGCATACTGCATACAGACTTTTCCATTGTACAACGGAACTCACAGACCTCGGATTTCGTGATACTGCCAAGTGCCAGCATCATCATAAGCATCTGACGGATCGACTCTCCGGCATTTTTTGATATATAATTTCCCGATCCCTGTACGCGTTCGATCATTCCCATGCCATGCAGGATACTGAGTGCCTCCCTGGTCGAATTTCTTCCGATTCCCAACGTCTCCGCTATCGTACGTTCGGTCGGAAGCTTGCTTCCGATCTGCAAGGTTCCGTCCTGCATCAGGCTGTAAATATATTGAATTGCTTTTTCATATTCTGATGTAGCATGTTGTTTTTCCATACCCGTCTCCCTAACTATCAATAAATTTCGTTATTTCTATATTTTGATATCTGCTACCAGCGGATACCCGCCTATGAGACTATCAACTAACTTCATTATTTCTATATCCGGTCTGTAAATTCGAAATAAATCCTTGCATTTTATAAGCAGCATATATATTTACATAAAATGCGCAAATAACGACGAAAGCACAACCGTAAGAATACCGGAAACCGCAATAGCCAGACTGCTCATTGCACCTTCCACTTCACCGATCTCGATCGCCTTTGCCGTTCCGATCGCATGAGATGCAGATCCAAATGCCAGACCCTTTGATATCGGTTCGGTGATTCGAAAAATCTTGCACACTAATTCACCAAATATATTTCCAAGAACACCCGTTACGATAATAACCGCAACCGTAATCGTTACATATCCACCCAGTTCTTCTGAAACACCCATACCGATCGCTGTCGTGATAGACTTCGGAAGCATCGTTACATAATCCTCATGTGTAAGTCCCATGATCTTTGACAATACAAACACCGTACAAAGACTTGTCACCACACCGGCAACAAGACCTGCCATAACCGCCTTACAGTTATGCTTCAGCAGTTCCCACTGTTCATAGAGCGGGATCGCCAGACATACGGTTGCAGGGGTCAACAGCCAGCTTAAATATTGGGCGCCTTCATTATAAGTATCATAATCTACCTTGCTCACAACCAGTACCAGGATGGTAACTACAATCGAGATCAGCAACGGATTAAATATTCCCAGTTTGAATTTCTTCTTTAATATCGACCCGATCAAATATGAGATCAGGCTAAGTGTAACTCCCGCAAATAAGGAGTTTTCAAAAAAATCATGCATCCTCTTGTTCCTCTTTCTTCCTGTCTTTTCTGATGATCCACTGTGACAGTCTGCCTGTCATCGCCATAACCGTAATGATCGTAACGACCGTGATCACACATACCGGAATCAGCACCGGCTTCAGTGTTCCCCAGCTAACCATCAGACCAACACCGGCAGGAATGAACATCAATGGCATGATCTCAATTAAGAATTTTCCTGTCTCCTTCACCGCTTCTAACTTAATCCAACCCGTCATCAGGCATACAAATAAAATCGCCATTCCATAGATGCTTGCAGGAATCGGCAACGGTAATACATATTTGAGCAGTTCCCCGATAAATGAAATTGCAAGAATGATTAAAAATTGTCTAATATACTTCATTCAAATATCCTCTTTACATTTTTTATCCTTTTTCGTTTGAACTATATTTTTTCATATAAAAGAAATTGGTAGCACCAATTCAGTGCTACCAATCATTATACTGCCATCTTATTATTTGTCAATTTATTATTTTACCAAATCGGCATCAATATATTCCCAGCATGTTTTCTTGCGGGCTGCTACTTTCTGCGACTGATGCTATAATTTTCCAGATGAATACTATTTATTCCTGTCAGCGGTATCTCAACTGCCAGAAGACCACCCTTTCCTGCCGTCGACGCACAATCTTTACAAACGGATACTACTCCTGCCGCTGATGTCCCAGCTGCCAGAAAGCTGCCGCTCCTGCCGCCGCTACGTTAAGTGAATCTACGCCATGTGCCATCGGAATCATAACCGTATAATCGCAGTCAGCTATCGTATCTCCGGCCAGCCCATCGCCCTCTGTACCGAGCACAATTGCCAGCTTTTCCTCACTATTTAACTGCGGATCATCAATTCCTACACTATCTTCTCGAAGTGCCATTGCCGCCGTCTTAAAGCCCATTTCTTTCAATGTCTTCATTGCCTGCTCCGGCCAGACACCATCCTTCTTTGACAACATTGTCCACGGAATCTGGAATACTGTTCCCATACTCACACGACTTGCACGTCTGTAAAGAGGATCACTGCAGCCACCGGTCAATATCACTGTATCCATACCAAGTGCTGCGGCACAGCGGAACAATGCCCCCACATTTGTCGGATTGACCACTTCTTCCAAAATAGCGATCCGCTTCGCTCCCTGACATACCTCCTCTATAGTTGGCAATGTTCTGCGGCGCATCGCACACCAGAGTCCTCTTGTCAGATGATAACCGGTAAGCTTCGTCAATATCTCATCCGGTGCAACATAGATTGGGACATCCTCCATCCGATCCAGAATCTCCTCAGCCTCTGCAAGCTGTCCCTTTTCTGCCAGAAAAGACACCGGTTCATATCCACCATCTAACGCCCGCTCAATCACCTTCGGACTCTCGGTAATAAACAATCCTTCCTTCGGTTCATAGATTGTTGCAAGCTGCCGTTCCGAAAGCTCCGCATAAACCGCCAGTTCCGGACGGTTCAGATCCGTTACTTCTATTATTTCCATCGTAATTCCCTTCCCGATACACACGCTTGTCATCTTATTATGCCAATTACCTTTATACCAAATTGGTATCAATATACTCCCAATATGGCTTCTTGTTTACCTCATCTTCATGCTCTATATACCAATTTGCAGCCTCCTGTAACCCGGCATCCATTGACACTGTCTCCGGATATATCTTCTTCTGCCGGGTCACATCAAGACAGTATTCATAATTATAAAAGCTGAAATAATTTCTCTGCTCTACTGTTTCCGGTACAGATACGAATTCCGGCACTTTATCAAAGCAGGCATAACATTGATTAACCCAGTCTCTTATCGATATTGCATTTTCATTTCCGACATTTAAGATATGATCCGTTGGGCGCTTTGTAATTAATACTTCCATCAGCCTGCACAAATCTTCTACATGGAAAAACTGCAATTTCATCTCACCGGCTTCCGGCAAATAAAATTTTCTGTTTGCCATTGCACAGTCAAATACAAACGCCTCCCGATAGACGTTGTCCATAGAACCATATAAATATGGCGGTCTTAAAATATAAGCATCCGGGACTCTCTCCAACAGTGCATTTTCTGCTTCGATCTTATCTGTTCCATATTTTCCCCAGAATTTATTTACTGCTCTTTCAGAATCCTCAGGAAATGGCTGTACACCATACTCCGGATATACCGCACTGGAACTGATCATTATATATTGATCAAAAGAGTCCAGCGAATTATGTAAATCAATTATGTCTTGTGCATCATAAGCGGTTATGTCGGCAACAACATCAAAATGCAGATTCTTCAGCTTATCCCCTAAATTATGCCTGTCGCTTTCAATCAGCGTCACGCCCTTAACCTGCGGTTTTGAATTACGGTTCACTACATAGACATCATATCCATGCTCTACAAAATACTTTGCTGCATACTTACTGACAAATGTGGTTCCACCGGTAATCAAGATTTTCTTCATTGATATCTCCTTTTCTACTGCACAGGGCTTGCTTATAAGCCCACCCAATTGTTTGCATCTACAAAATAACATACCGGTAATTCGACTGTCAACATTGATGCAAATATTCGAACTACACTTTCAAATAGTCAAGTTGGTGGAAGGCGCCGCTTATAGATAAACAAAAAAATACCCGGAAGAGTGTAAACGCTCTCCGGATATTTTTTATTTATCTAATCTTCTCGTTACTTACGCGTAGATTACTCGATGATTGTAGCAATACGTCCTGGACCTACAGTACGTCCACCCTCACGGATTTGGTTATACCGTTTTCTTGGTCTTTAACAGTGTTTTATGTGTAATATATGGCTTAATTTGCATGATATGGTATGTCATTTTTGTGGTTGGCGGGATTTTTGTTGCCAAAATGTTGCCACAGGCATTTTCGACATATAATCGGATTTTCTCTCTGCAAATACTCCTGTGTTACCTGAAAAGATATCTAAATTGTAGTTTCATACCCCATCAGTCCCCTTTTCGTCTGACATTTGCTCTTCCAATAATTTTTGCAGTGCTTCTTTGCTTGGCAATACAGTTTCATACTTACTTGCAAAAATCTGTGAATTGTCCTCTGGCAATGTCATTTCTACCACAGCATTATTCTTGTCCTTGCAGAGAACAATTCCAATTGTTGGATTTTCATCTGGTAATTTCATCTTTCTGTCATAATAATTCACATACATTTGCATCTGCCCTATATCCTGATGCTTTAATTCTCCGATTTTAAGGTCAAACAGGACAAAGCAACGTAACAGGCGATTATAAAATACCAAATCAACCATAAAATGTTCTTCATCAAAGGTAAAACGTACCTGCCTGCCAACAAATGCAAATCCTCTGCCGAGTTCCAGCAAAAATTGCTGTAAGTTATCTATAATACGGCTTTCCAATTCACTCTCTGAATATTCTGGCAATTCTTTCAAGCCAAGAAATTCCAACACATACGGATCTTTGATTACATCCTGTGGTTTCTCAAACTTCTGTCCTTCCAGTGCTAAACGGTAAACCTTGTCTTTATCTGTACTAAGTGCGATTCGCTCATATAACGAACTGTCATACTGACGTTTTAATTCCGTTAAACTCCAATCATTTTTCACTGATTCAATTTCATAAAAATGGCGCTCATCTATATTGGTAATGCGCATAAGTTTTAAATAATGAGACCAACTCAGAAAAAACTTTCTTCCGGTACTTACTGCTGGCAAATTTTTGAATTGGTCAGACAGTGTCTGACTAATTTGATCTGTCGCATAAACAAGATAAAATTGACGCATTTGCTTTAAGTTCGTAACAGAAAATCCTTTGCTATATTTTTCACTCAAATATTCCGAAAGTTCCTTTAACAGATATTTTCCATACATAGCCCGATTCTCACCATGTTGCTCTTCTTCAACAATCATTCTCCCCACTTCATAATAGGCATATACCATCGAAAGATTAACCGCAGTTTTAGCATTTTTTCTTGCATTTGCCAGAACATTAGATATATTTTCAAAAAAACTCTTATCTGTGGTAACTACATCGTTATCCTTTTCCATCATCGCACCTCCTAAATCACTTTGATACTTGTATCAGGTGCAAGCAGCTTAAATATTTCTACAACATTTATTTGAGCCCGACTATCTGCAAAGCTACTAACACGAAATATCACTCGCAGCGGCTGATTTCTTGCTATCTATTCGTTCATGTGTACCTGACACCTCAGATATCCTCAGAATTCTTCTTCTGTTTCAAAAACTACCAGATTCAGCATTTTGTCACCTCCATTTATGTACGACTCGCAGATACTTTTGGCATCGAATCTATTATTATCAACTCCGGAACCTTCTTACCCTGTCCTATATTCTCTTTATGCAGTTCTTTTAATCTTTTTACCTTCAACGGATTCCCTACATCCACCAAAACATATACTAATTTATCCGTCTTTTCAGCTTTTCCATACTCTTCAACTTGCACTTCATATCCATGCAAATACTGTGAATTAGAAGATAGTTTTACTTCAATTAAAGTTTTTTCTTGACCTCTGCTTACTTTAAAGTCCACAGGCCCTCTACCTTCGTCAGGTTCACAACTCATATCAAAATTATTCTTTTCAATGTAACATAATCCTGATAAATGAATAATTCTCTGGAGTATTTTTTCTCTATTACGGCTACTTGCATCCTAAATTACTTCCCATCCTTTATTGTTTTCAACCCATTGTTTAAAATATGCCATTATTTCCAATGCGGCCGACTTACTATCAATAATCTCCTCTTGTAATTTTGTTTTCCATGACATATCTAATTTTAAAATTCTCTGCCAAATCTTTTCTAACAGATATTCAATTCTATCTTCCGGATTATATAAGTCTAATTCTTCTTTCTTATATTCGTCTACAACATATTGACATGTTTTACTATCAGTAAATACTTTTTCACGCAGATACTGTTTTTTCAAAGGAGACGAGTATTTGGACCATTCCTCTGCAACCTGCTGATTCATTACCGAACGAATAATATTGTTTTCTGTCACAACCGAATCAATTTCTTCCCATGATTTCGCTATTGGAAGTTTGTGTATGATTTCTATGGGAAGCAATAATATTTCATGCCCCCTATAATGGTTAAGCATATATGTGCCCACAAATTCCTTGTCTGGATATTTTACCGCATTTATTTCACATTCCGCATATATCCTTTTAATATAAGCTTCTATATCTGGAAGAATAATTGTTGCAATCATATCGGACAATCTATCCGGTCCTACGTCATTTTGAAATAGTGGCAACAATTGAAAAAATTCAGGATCTGTAATTCCAGCTTTAACAATATCATACGCTGTCTCAATTACTCTTTTTGACAATAATGGTCCAAATCCCGAACCCGGGGCTTTTTCTGAGAATCCAAGCCCTATACCGTTTACTTCAGAGAAATCAAATAATGTTAATGCTTGTCGGAAAAATATATCTGATACGTCCTTTTTCTCTGCACGATCAAGTAACTTGATTATTTTTCTAAACAAATCATTAATTCTTTGATACGATGCTTGGAACTCCGGTGTTTTTGCTGTTTTCAGTCTTAAAATATTTATAAAAAAACCGTTATCATTATCTAACACAGGATCAAACACACCATTATCCTCAAAGTAATTTCCCACATCAATATAATCCGATAAAAGCATTAATCATTCACCTCTCTTTCACAAACTAATTCTTACTCAACTTTTTCGCGAATTGACAACTTCCCATTTTCCTTAAAACCAAACTTCATCCAAAATGATTTACCATCTTCTACAGGTTCCAACATATATGTTTCATCACTACTCAAAATTTTATTAACGACTTTTGTGCCTATGCCTTTGTGTCTTTGTGGCACCGACATTCTCATATCATTAATAAAAATTCCACTATATTTTTTCGGCACCCCAAACAAACTCAGCATCCTCTTTTCTTTATTGCTTAGCTGTCCGCAATCTATCATCGAAATAAACCCAATATTGTTACTTATTATCCCTAAAAAACGCTTGTAAATTAGAATCACCTTAATTCCCTGATTCCATATTTCTTTAATTGCAAAATAATTTGCTTCTTGAGATCGTTCGCACACTTGGGTGAATGCTTCAATATCCTCATACTCGAACACTTGCAGAAATATCTTTTTATCAATTTCAATATACTCCATTTTTCACCTTCTTAACTGTCTATTCTCTGATGTACTTAACCTCTGTTATTGTTTCTTTGATTGTCGGAAATACAACCTCAGCTTCTTGACCTCTAACTACACCAAAGGCCTCTAAATCTATTCCGTAATATGGTTCATCTACTTTACAAGTCAGCAAAGTCATTGTGCCATATAATTTATTTTCAATGTAGTGGTTTTGAGGTTGTTTGCTCCATGAAACATAAATATTGTTATATTGTGGTTCTACTCTTTTATTAGCATTCTCTTCCACTGATCCATGTCCTAAAAATCTATATAGTAAACCGCGATACAAAACTTTATCTGAAAAAGAATTAAGCAAAGGATTCCCAAGTTCTCTGCAAGTAAAAAGGAAATCATACAGTGCTTCAAAAAAAGCTTGATATGCATTCTGAACATTTTTCTTCTTCTGATGCCCAATATATGTATGTCCAGTCCAATACAGCAATGTTTCATAAATATTATTCAAAAACACTGAAAAATCCTCATTAGAAATATCATTAGTCTTCATTCTTACACCTACACTTTGAATCTGACTTCTTACTCGATAAATCTCTGTAATCGCTTTTTCAACCTCATCATCCCAGAAAGGGAAATTAACTTTATTCACAAAAAATTACTCCAATCTCACTAAATTCAATTGACTTAATTGTCTCTTAAATATATATCCTTTTTTCCAGTTCTTCCTTACGTTCCTTCCAATCCGGCATCATCATTGCAACGGAATCCCAAAACTGTCTTGAATGATTGGGATGTATAAGGTGTACAAGTTCATGCAAAATCACGTATTCAATACAGTTCCTCGGTGCCTCAATTAATTTACTATTCAAAGTAATGATCCCCTTTTTCGGTTGGCATGATCCCCATCGAGATGTCATATATCTGATTTTCAATGTAGGATATGCCACACCATATTTTTCAAACAGTAAATATTTTTCTTGCAGCAACTCTTCAAATACCATCGTCTGATATTGTTTAAACCATTTTGACATCATGATTTCTTTGTGGCGAAAATCATCTTTGTCTTTCACCCTTAGAAAAATGTACACCCCATCAGTATATACAGTTTCATCCTTATTCGCTTCAACCTTTAAACGTAAACTCTTACCAAGCAAATCATAACTTTCGCCACTCACATATCTTTTAGGAATAGATTGAATCAACTTTTTCTTTTCCTCATATCTTGATAATACCGAAAAAATGTATCGCTGTTTTTTCTCAATAAAAGCATCTATAAATTCTAACGGTACACTATCATTTGCAGATACAAGGACTTTCCCTTCCGGTTTTATTCTCAAATTAACATTTTTGACTGACTTTCTTGTGAGTAAATACAGAATATCACCATTCTCACAATGCACTACTCTTTGTTCCGGATCTAATCTCATTACCCTTTAAATCTCCTTAATGCTGTTGTTTTTACATTTTCAATAACTTTATCGATTACCTCAAACGAGAATTTACACTTTCCGGCACATTCATATTCATAGAACATATCATCAATATCTTGTGCTATTTTATCGTGTATGCTTTTATTATTAGTCCAATCGACTCGGCTGTGTCTTTCTACAATATCAGTTATTTTTATCGAAATATCCGCAATCATGTCTTGCCTTACTTGTGCTTCTGATACTGTATATGAAGTGCTATCATCGCGTAACAGCAGTGCTGTTTGTGTGGGAATTGGCTTACCACCATATTCTACCGACTTGTCTGCAACACAATTTACATCCGATGTCTGTTCCCACTCGTTTTCTAAAATCGCACTAACAACACCATAAAACGCCTGTGCATGTACATTTCCCTTCAACTTCTCTGGGTATTTTACAGTAGATACTCCGGCTGCATAATCCTGCATAATGGAACGCATTTTTGCAAGATATTCAGCATCTGTTATAACTCTATCCTTATATTCCTGAAGAGCATCTTTAATTCGCTTTGAAAAGCTATCATAATACGCTGGATTCTCGTCTCTTTTAACGCTTATACTTTTGGTAAGTTTTGCTTGAATTGCATCTGCCTTAGAGCGTAAAGAACCTAATTGTTCAAGTTCCTTTTCCAAATCAGATTGATTGAGAATATCAACTGGTTCTGTTATTTGCTTTAACCCAACGGCAGACATATGTGTATCAAGAAGATTTTGCATTAATGGTTCATATTCTTTATTATCAATTGCATCATTATAACGAATTTTCACCGAACGCCTTACTCTTGAGTAGAACGCAAATGCGTTTTGATATTTAAGTCGCTCTTCTTTAGGAACATTTTCATATGCACTTTCTGAATTAAGTACAATTGCTAATTCCTTACCAAACTGACATAATAGCTCATAGAATTCGTTTCTAATTTTTTCATCTGCAAGAAATACTTCTATCTCTTCCACATCATTCTTATTTTTAATTGATACAAATAAATCCTCTAATCTAGTATAAGATTGACGCAGATTCCCTACTGCACTGATGATATCTACAATTGCCCCTTTCAAATCTCCTGCCTCGAAATTTTCAAGTCCAGCACCACTATACATATTCATTGCATCATCCAGCTTTTGGATTAAACCACGATAATCTACAATAAGGCCATAATCTTTTCCATCATACAAACGATTCGTTCTTGCTATCGCCTGAAGCAAACCATGTTCCTTCAGCTCCTTATCAATATACAAAACTTGACATCGAGGTGCATCAAAACCAGTAAGCAATTTGCTACAAACAATTAAGATATCAATTTCACCATCTACAAACCGATTTTTTACAGAATCTTCATACGCATCTGCATCACCATACTTTTTCATCATTCTAGACCAGTATGCAATAACTCTATTGTCTGTTCCTTCATCAATATCATCAACACCTTCTCGCATATCTGGTGGAGAAATGCACACCTCACAATTCAAATCACCAAACTGCTCGAAACATGCCAGATATGATACTGCATCCCGTTTTCGATTGGTTGCAAGCATAGCTTTAAATCCGGTATCTTTATATCCTTCAACATAATGATTATTAATATCTAACGCAATTCTCTTTATTCTTGCTTCCGTAGAAGCAAGACGTTTCATACTACTCCATTTTCGCTTTAAATCATCTCTCTGTGACTCTGTAAGCCTCTTCGTTGTCTGCTCAAACCACAAATCAATATTTGCCTCATCTACAGTCTGTTCAACGAATCTACCTTCATAAATTAATGGTACAATTGCTCTATCATCTACCCCATCTTTGATTGTGTATTTATGAATGAGTTTCCCGAACTTAGTCATAGTATTTTTTTCACTTTTCATAAGTGGTGTACCTGTAAAACCAATATAACAAGCATTCGGAAATACAACTCTCATTTTAGTAGACAATTCACCATAATTTGACCGGTGACTTTCATCAACAAGTACAAATACATCTCTGCTTAAATTTTTCAATCCGCTGCTCTCAACTGTATTAAACTTATTGATAATCGTTGTAATAATATCTACTTTTCCTTCGTTGATTAAATCAATAAGATTCTTACCACTTGTAGCTCTTGCAGGCTTACATCTGGTATGTGTGAACGTTTTTGCAATTTGCTTATCTAATTCTTTTCGATCCGTAACAATGACTACCTTGGGTTCAAATCTTGCCATTTCTAAAAGAATATATTTTGCAAGCATAACCATTGTTAAAGATTTTCCAGAGCCTTGTGTATGCCAAATAACACCACTCTGTCTGTTTCCTTCAACATCATTGGTATTAATTGTTTTTATAATTTCTTTAATAGCGAAATACTGCTGATAACGACATATTTTCTTTACATTGGCATCATAAATAACAAAATACTTTGTCAATTCTTTCAGCCTATCAATCGAAAGCAAGGATATAATATTTTCATCCTGTACGGTAGCCACTCTGTCTTCAACATACTTTGCTTTAGCTGTTTCTAAATAATCTAAATCTTCTTCTTTCCAAATGCTCCAATATTTCTTCCCAGTACCCGTAGTTGCATATTTTACAGAGTTCTTATTTGTAGCCATCACAATTTGAATATATTTAAATAGTTGCGGAATATATTCACCCTGCTGATTACGTATCATCTGTTCTATCCCTTGTTCAACAGAGATATGAGGTGCCTTACATTCAATTACAGCAAAAGGAATACCATTCACAAACAAAACAATATCCGGTCTAACTGTATGTTCTCCATCGTGACTTGTGACAATGTATTCTTCCGTAACATGAAATACATTATTCTCAAAGTTATCCCAATCAATATACTTCAAATCAAAGCTTAAAACTTTACCAGCACCAACTGTTTCCTGATAGCTTCTACCAAGCATAAGGGCTTCATATATTTTTTCGCTTGTCTTTATTAAACCATCTGTTAATGGCTCGTCTAAATCTTCAATTGCTCTTTCAATATTTGCGGATGAAAATTCCTGCTCAATGCCACCAAACTCAAAACGGTTTATTTTTCTAAGTTGATTACGCAAAATCCCCTTAAGTAAGACTTGATATTTACCGCCACGCTGCAATGTACATTCTTCTGGTGTAAGATATGTATATCCCATATTCTGTAATAAATCCAAAGCTGGCTTCTTGCTTATATTATCTTCTAAATAAAGATTACTATCCATATAATTCATCTCCATATATCTCATTCATACGTACAGTTCCGGATAATAGTAGCTTCATCATAGCTTTTTTTTCTTGTTGCACATATTGCATTTTTTCTTCCAGTAACTTTATCTCTTTCTCCACAGCCATTAAAATTTCTGCAATTTTTCGCTGTTCATAAACTGTAGGGATTGAAACCACATTATTCAATAATCCCTTCAAATCTAAATTTCTTCTTACAACACTAGCGCCTTGCTCTGAATTAATTTTGTATCTCCATATCATATGCTTAGATTTCATATAATACTTGCCAAATTCGTTCAACATAATATTGCTATTGAATTTGAATACTTTATATGCTGGTGAAACCATCCCTATATCGTAGCTATTCAACACATCTAAACTTCCCATCCACAAATTCATTGTACTAAAGACTAAGTTTCCTTTTTTCACAATTTTATATCCTATATTATCATTGCTTGCTATCTGCTTGTTAAATTGGTCTTTTTGTAAACAAATTCCATTTTTAGTGACAGATAATATTTCATATTGGTTATTATGTGTTGTTTTTTCATTTATTTCATCAATAAATTGCCCAATTTTAACCTTTTTCCATTTATCAGTACTATTTGAGATTCGAATTTTACCATTCAATAATTGCTCAGCCAACCATTCAAAATACTTAACTTTTTGTTTTATTAACTTTTGCAATAATTCACAGTAGTCTTCATAAGTCTTCAATGTTTTTACAATTCCACTTTGTTCTCTTAAGGACGGTACATTAATTTTAAATGAATTAATCTCATTTTGATTTACCTTTGGCATTTTTGTTCTCATAGAACATGCAATTGCTTGTTTCAAAAAATATTCAGACAAAATGAACCAATATAGATATTCTTTATTAATATTTTCTTTCACTTGCATTACATAGCAATCCGCACTACAAATACCATCAAACTCAGGTATGCAAACCTTATTAAGTTTCGGTCTTACCTTACTATAAATAATACTATTTTCATCAAATGCAAATTTCCCGGAAATCAGACCTTGATCTTTAGCCCTTACAACATTCACAATTCTTCCTGTATCTTTTTCTATGTTCTCTGGACCTATATGCTTCATATCGCTATATGGTTGTTTCTTTGGATCTACTAATCCACTCTGTATTGTTGCACATTCGCAAAAATCCATTTCTTTCCAGTCATTAGGAATTATACTCGCAATACATTTCTTATATCCGTCGGGAACCTTCCCAACAGAGCAAATTTCAATACGTTCCTTTATATCTTCACGCATACTTTTACCATCTTCCTACTTGTATATTGCTATCACTTCAACTTTCAATACCGGACCATCAACTAAGATAGTTTCCATACCCTGAGTGTCAGAATCCATCCCCCTTCTTACTGCTCTTGGAAGCTTTATAAAATCCTTAAGTGGATTGAAGATTTCAACTTTGTCTTTTTGCATTATTCCTACTACTTTGCAAAGCATATAAACTTCTTGCTCATTATATTCTTCCAACTCTGCATATTCCTCTTCAAGATTACCCATACTCAGCTTACTTGCAATTGTGAGTTCATCATCCTCCATAACAATTGGAATATCCGCAGAAGCTTTTCCCAAAAACGTTTCCATCAATTCTCTCTCATTATCACTTGTTGTTTCTATTTGACTGGTTATTAAAGGCATGAATTTCTGTGCCATGCTAAACATATCAAATTCTTCAGGTATTTCAAAACCTCCGTTGACTCTTATGATACTCATTCTTGGAACAGTATTTATATCATAGTCATCTAATGCTAAATCAAAATACTCACTTCCAGACAATTCCTCCAATTTCTTTTCAAATCGGTCATAATCTTTTATTACATCTTTTGTAACTTCTCGCTTTTCTTCTATTTCAGTTCCTGCATTCAATCCAAGGAAGTCCATTCCCAACGAACCACCTCTAGTTTTTTTCTTGCTAAATTCCACAGGTTGATTAGCATAATCCGCATCTATTTGTCTAAGATAAGAATACATTTTTTCTTGATCTAAGTAGATAAAACTTCTAAACATACGCCACCTTCTCTCCTATAATTAGGACTATAATCCCAACTCTTTTAAATACCTATCCATCTGTTCCTGAACTACCTTAAGCTTCTCTTCAATACTTGCAATATTAGCACGCACTTCATCAATATCTATAAGTTCTTCCTCTTCAAAGGTATCAACATAACGCGGTATGTTGAGATTATATTCATTCTCTCGGATTTCTTCTCTTGATGCCTTATAAGCATATTTATCTACATTCTCGTATGCCTTATAAGCATCAATTATCTTTTTAATATCTTCATCTCTCAAGATATTTTGATTTTTTCCCTTTTCAAAATTTCCATCTCCACTAGCATCAATAAACAACACATCACTACGTTTACGATTTTTCTTAAACACCAAAATACATGCAGGAATTGAAGTTCCATAGAAAAGGTTAGCCGGCAATCCTATAACAGCATCTAGTAAATTAAGTTCAACAAGTTGTTCCCTGATTCTTCCCTCTGATGCCCCTCTGAACAATACTCCATGAGGCAATACAACTGCCATACGTCCATTATCCGTATCCAAACTATGAAGCATATGAAGCACAAACGCGTAATCTCCCTTACTTGAAGGCGGTACACCCCAATCAAATCTATGGTATATATCTAAATCTGCTGTCATTCTAGGCTTCTTATTTTCATCAGTAACTTCCGGAAGGAAACCGCTATCCCACTTATCCAACGAAAATGGTGGATTTGCTACTACACACTGGAATTTCATCAATTTATCATCTTCCAAATTCTGAGGATTGGACAAAGTATCTCCCTGCCAAATCTTTGCATCATCAATTCCATGCAAAAACATATTCATACTACACAATGCCCATGTTTGCATATTCTTTTCCTGTCCATAAATAGCAACTTTGTTTGTATTTGCTTGCGCATATGCTTTTAATAACAATCCTCCACTGCCACAAGTAGGATCATAAATTCTGTCATTTTCCTTTGGTTCTACCAACATAGCAACCAGCTTTGAAACCTGACTAGGTGTAAAGAATTCGCCACCTTTTTTTCCGGCATCAGAAGCAAAGTTTGCAATCATATATTCATAGGCATCACCAATAATATCATTACTCTCTAATACAGAAGGTCTCAAATCTAAATCATGAAAATCATTTAATAAATTCTTTAATGTTGCATTTTTTTCTTTTTTCTCACCAAAGTCAACTTGAGAATTAAAATCAATCGCACGAAATACATTTCTAAGTTTACCACTGTTATGTTCTTCAATATTGTTTAAAGCTATATTAATTTTCTGACCTATTTCTGCATCATTTCTATTTTCATAAAGATACTCAAATGTAGATTCTTCATCCAATACAAAAGGTTCTCTACTCATAGCTCTCTCAACTCTTCGTATATCCCCTGCGTACTGCTGCGTATATTTCTCTTTTGTTTCTGTACATACATCACTCAAATATTTTACAAACAACATAGATAAAATGTAATCTTTATATCTAGAACTATCAATTTTTCCTCTGAAACTATCACATGCTTTCCATAAAACCTTTTCGATATCACTCTTTGTTGTCTTCATTATTTTTTCCTCATTTCTTTCTGTATTCTATTAATGGCCTCTTTATAATACAATTCTTTTTGTCCCATAATCTGGTCTAATAAATATAATTCTTTTTTTGCCAGCATATATATTTCGCCAATTTGAGCTTGTTCTTGTAAAGTAATCTGTTCTATATCCAATTCAGCATAAGACATTGGTTTAACCGTTCCTATTGTAGTGCTATTGATATTTTGTTGTAATTCTTGCTTTACTTTCTCAGTATTCAGCAACCAATATAGATACTCCGGCAATAGTCTTTCCTTATCAGGTCGGATAACCACAAAATGAGAAGGAATAATCATATTTTCATGCGCTTCGTCTATAAGCACCGCCGTAAACGGATATGTCAATCGAACAACGATATCTCTCACTTTCGTTAAATAAACCGGCTTAATTCTCTCATTTGCCTCAAACTCTTCAACTAAATTGTCTTCAATATATCCTTTTTCATTAATCACTTTTAAATTCAAAGTTCGATATTTTATTATTTCTTGATCTGTTACTTTGGCTTGCTTCCTTGCAGTAACAAGACCTGTATTGATATTGGCTAATTCAGTTAGTCTCACACTTTACCTCCTACCTATCAAATTATTTATTGTATGGTCCATTCTAAATTTAATCAGAATGGACCATATACCACTTCGACTATTTTACCCTATCCTCTGCAGTATCAACTCTATAACAATGTTCTGTGTTACGCTTACACTCTAAAACCGGAACTCTTTTTGTAACTTCACGCTTCACTTTACCATCAATATAATGATCAATCCATTCTACCGGTTTATTATAGTATCTCATTTCTCCCCCACAACGCGGACACTTGGAAATATGTATTTTCTCAATAACGATTCTTTTTCCGAATCCGCTAATTGCCAAATTACAGAATAATGGATATCTTACTTGCTTTTTTGCAATGCCTCTTAATGTAATGAAGATAACCAAAAGTATCATTGCTATAAGAAATAACCATATCCATAATTGGAGTTCTTCTGTTGTTTTTCTTTGAAAAGAATCATTGAAAAGAGCAAGTGCACTTCCTATAATATTACCGATTGGAACAATTCCAAGTACTCCTATAATCACACTAACCCACGACAACACCGCCAGTGTAAATGGGCTTCTCCATAAAGGTTCGGGTTGATATGTTGCAGGTTCTTCAACCAAATCCTCGTGTGGCGAGTTAATTACTACAGAGCCAATCATTTGTGTTGGTCCATTAAATGTACTACCAACATTGATATTCTTATTTGTATTATTTTGTTTCATATTCTTTACCTTTTCCTTCTAAGAATCAAGTAAAGGTGGAATCGCAGCACCTTAATTCATGTTGTTATTTATTCACTTTCGGAATTCTAAATGCTTTTATTCCATATTGACTGGCATACACCTTAGTGCCATCCTTCTTGGTGATGTATGTAGTATAGATATACTCTACATCGTCTTTTTTCTCTTCTTTTTCCTGTGCCAAGTTTTTCTCCTTTCTCATAACAATTGAAATCTCTGGCACTCTATGCTATAATAATTTCATTCAGAGTCGTTGCAATTCCATATAACGCCACGATTTCATAAAGACTATGAGGTTGCCGCCTTGTAGTCTTTTTTGTTATGGTTGTTTTGAACTTTAATTTCTTTTAAAATAAAGCTGAATTTATTCAGCTTGTAGTTATTTTATCATCCATTTTATTGTTTGTCAAGTTTTTTGTTATGGTTGTTTTGAACTATTAATAGTGAATTTTATTTTTCATTTTTACTGAGAAGATATCTCTTCTCGCCCAGTCCTTCGCCAGATACGCGCTCTGTGCCCACATCCCCATTCGTGCATCAAGGCATGGGATTCTCCTCTGAAACCCTGTATATTTTCTAGGTGCTCCACTTTTTTGAGTCATTTTTACAAAAGTGCTCCATTTATTGGCGTTATTTTCTAAAAGGTGCTCCAAAAAGTGGAGTACCTATGCTGTATCCAAAGGGTTTTAGGGATTTTTCCCTAACCGATACAGCATTTTGCCCCGGATATCCAAAATGCGTATCTGGCAGAAGACACTTCTAAATTCACCTGTGTCATTTTACGGTATAGAAATACCATTTCGGCACGCAGAAAAACCGACTGGATTTCTCCAGCCGGTTCTACTGCTCTATTGGCGAACGAATAAAACGAATCAGAAATTTCCGCAAACTGACGCAGGCACATCTCGGCAGGTCTGTAGGCTTATCCGACGTGCGAATCCGGCAGTATGAAATAAGCAACCGCCCACCCAAGGAGGATATGATACAGGAGCTGGCAAAAGCCTTAGACTGTAATTACCGCTCCATCTACGAACCTTCCCTATACGCAGCGGAAGATGTGATGTACGCTCTCTTTGAACTGGATAACACTACGCCAGGAATTTGTACGAGGTTGCAAATCCCACCGATCCAACTGAAAAGCACGTCGCAGTCGGTTTTGATTATTCTTTGTTGGATGATTTCCTGAATACCTGAAAAAAAAGAGGACTTAGCCTCTGGTAAAATTACCAAAGAATAGTATTTTGAATGGAAGATAACTGGCCTCATAAGGATGAATAAATCCGCATAGTGTGTGCAACAGATAAAAACTGTCTTTTTCTATGTGTATCACGAACCCATTTTGAGTAAAAAACTTGAAATGGGTTTCTTTTGCGTTCGCTAATCTTCTTTAGACGAAAAAAGAACCGCAACTCCTCATAAAATGAGGAATTGCGGCTTGTATTTAAGTTTCTATGATACTAAATCAACGATTACTCGATGATAGTTGCAACTCTTCCTGAACCTACAGTTCTACCACCCTCACGAATAGCGAAAGTAAGACCCTGGCTCATAGCGATTGGGTGAATCAGTTCGATTGTCATTTCTACGTTATCACCAGGCATGCACATCTCTGTACCTGCTGGAAGGTTACAAACACCTGTTACGTCAGTTGTTCTGAAGTAGAACTGTGGACGGTAGTTGTTGAAGAATGGTGTATGACGACCACCCTCGTCCTTAGTAAGAACGTAAACCTGAGCTGTGAACTTTGTATGACATGTGATTGAACCTGGCTTACAAAGAACCTGACCTCTTACGATATCTTCTCTCTTGATACCACGAAGAAGAGCACCGATGTTATCACCAGCCTGTCCTTCATCAAGGAGCTTTCTGAACATCTCGATACCTGTTACAGTTGTCTTCTGGATTTCTGGCTTAATACCAACGATTTCAACTTCATCATTTAAGTGGATAACACCAGCTTCTACTCTACCGGTAGCAACTGTACCACGACCTGTGATTGTGAATACATCCTCTACAGGCATGATGAATGGCTTATCTGTATCTCTCTGAGGATCTGGAATGTATGAATCTATTGTATCCATAAGTTCCATGATCTTATCTCCCCAAGGTCCCATTGGATCTTCAAGAGCCTTAAGAGCTGAACCCTTAACGATTGGGCAATCATTGAATCCGTACTCTTCAAGCTGTTCTGTAACTTCCATCTCTACAAGTTCGATAAGCTCATCATCATCAACCATATCGCACTTATTTAAGAATACAACGATGTAAGGTACACCAACCTGACGTGAAAGTAAGATGTGCTCCTTTGTCTGAGCCATAACACCATCAGTAGCAGCAACAACAAGGATAGCACCATCCATCTGAGCTGCACCAGTGATCATGTTCTTAACGTAGTCAGCATGTCCTGGACAGTCAACGTGAGCATAATGTCTCTTCTCTGTCTCGTACTCAACGTGAGCTGTAGAGATAGTGATACCTCTTTCTCTCTCTTCTGGAGCCTTATCAATGTTAGCGAAATCAACAGCTGCGTTACCAGCTACTCTCTCTGAAAGAACTTTTGTGATAGCTGCTGTTAATGTTGTTTTACCATGGTCAACGTGACCGATTGTACCAATGTTACAATGTGGCTTACTTCTATTAAACTTTTCCTTTGCCATTTTTTAATATCCTCCTTAAATTTCGTACCCCTAAGGGCTATGCTTGGCTAAAACTCATTATATAGAATATATAAAAGATTTTCAACCTTTTTTTATCTCTTTATACCAGCAGGCATAAGGATTTTCAACCTTTTTACCTGCTGATATGATTTATTTTACTCTTTTAAGTCGAAAGGCACGGCAAAATGCCTTTCTGAGTTGTCAAACTATTATTTTGACTTTTCAGCGATAACCTTCTCCTGAACGCTCTTTGGACACTGAGCGTATCTCTCAAAGAACATTGAGTAGTTACCACGTCCCTGTGTAGATGAACGAAGCTCTGTTGAGTAACCGAACATCTCTGCAAGTGGAACGAATGCTCTGACGATCTTACCACCGCCGATATCATCCATACCTTCGATCTGACCTCTCTTAGCATTTAAGCTTCCGATTACATCACCTAAGTATTCCTCAGGCATTGTAACTTCAACCTTCATGATAGGCTCCAGAAGAACTGGATTTGCCTTAGCCATAGCATCCTTGAAAGCCATAGAACCGGCGATATGGAATGCCATTTCTGATGAATCGACTTCATGGTATGAACCATCGTATACATTTGCATGAACACCAAGTACCGGGTATCCACCAAGAATACCAGCCTTAGCAGCTTCTTCGATACCTTCACCGACTGCTGGGATATATTCCTTAGGAATAGCACCACCAACAACTGTGGATTCGAACTTGAATGTCTCTTCGCCGTTTGGATCCATTGGCTCGAACTTAACTTTACAGTGACCATACTGACCACGACCACCTGACTGCTTAGCATATTTGCTATCAACGTCAACAGCCTTGGTAAATGTCTCTTTGTAAGCAACCTGAGGTGCACCTACGTTAGCCTCAACCTTGAACTCACGAAGCAGACGGTCAACAATAACCTCAAGGTGAAGCTCACCCATACCAGCGATGATTGTCTGTCCTGTTTCTTTATCTGTATGTGCTCTGAATGTAGGATCTTCTTCAGCAAGCTTTGCAAGAGCTTCGCCCATCTTACCCTGATCGTTCTTTGTCTTAGGCTCGATAGCAAGCTCGATAACTGGCTCTGGGAATTCCATTGACTCAAGGATAACCGGATGCTGCTCATCACAGATTGTATCACCGGTTGTTGTTACTTTGAAACCAACAGCAGCTGCGATATCACCAGCGTAAACCTTATCAATTTCCTTACGAGCATTTGCATGCATCTGTACGATACGTCCTACACGCTCTTTCTTGTCTTTTGTTGCATTTAATACATATGAACCTGAGTTCAATGTACCTGAATATACTCTGAAGAATGCTAACTTACCAACGAATGGGTCTGTCATGATCTTGAATGCCAATGCAGCAAATGGTTCTTCATCTGATGAATGACGAACTACATCATTTCCCTCAGGATCTACACCTGTGATATCAGGGATATCTGTAGGAGCTGGCATATATTCAATAACACCATCAAGCATCTTCTGAACACCCTTATTCTTGTATGCGGAACCAAGGAATACCGGAACTGCTTCACAAGCAATAGTTGCTCTACGAAGAACTTTCTTCATTTCGTCGATTGAAGGCTCTTCACCCTCAAGGTACATCATCATTAAGTCATCATCTAACTCGCAGATCTTCTCCACAAGGTTCTCATGCCATTTGTCAGCAAGCTCTTTTAAGTCATCAGGGATCGTTGTGATCTCGATGTCTTCACCCTTATCATCTTTATAATAGTATGCATCCATCTCAAATAAGTCGATCAGACCGATGAAATCGGATTCTTTACCGATAGGAATCTGAACTGGAATTGCATTCTTGCCCAGACGATCAATAATTGTCTGAACTGAGTAGAAAAAGTCAGCACCCATTTTATCCATCTTGTTGATGAATGCCATACGTGGAACGTTGTATGTGTCAGCCTGACGCCATACGTTTTCTGACTGAGGCTCTACACCAGCCTTTGCATCGAATACACCAACGGCGCCATCAAGTACACGAAGTGAACGCTCTACTTCTACAGTAAAGTCTACGTGACCTGGAGTATCAATGATGTTGATTCTGTGCTCTAAAGCACCAGCCTTTGGTTTGTGATGATCCTCTAATGTCCAGTGACAGGTTGTAGCAGCGGAAGTGATTGTAATACCTCTTTCCTGCTCCTGCTCCATCCAGTCCATAGTAGCTGTACCATCATGAGTATCACCGATTTTATAGTTAACACCGGTATAGTATAAGATTCTCTCTGTAAGAGTTGTCTTACCAGCATCGATATGAGCCATAATACCAATGTTTCTTGTTCTGTCCAATGGATATTCTCTTCCAGCCAACGGATTGTCCTCCTTTTATTATTCTGTAGGCAGCACAGATTAGAATCTGTAGTGAGCAAACGCCTTGTTTGCTTCTGCCATCTTGTGCATATCTTCTTTTCTCTTTACAGATGCACCTGTGTTATTAGCTGCATCCATGATCTCTCTTGCAAGTCTTTCTTCCATGGTCTTTTCACTTCTAGCACGTGAAAATGTTGTCAACCAACGAAGTCCAAGAGCCTGTCTTCTATCTGGTCTTACATCGATAGGTACCTGATATGTTGCACCACCGATACGTCTTGCCTTAACCTCGAGTAATGGCATGATATTGTTCATAGCCTCTTCAAATACCTCGATAGCGTCCTTACCAGTTTCAGTTGCGATACGGTCGAATGCACCGTAAACAATCTTCTGGGCAACACCCTTCTTACCATCTAACATTACGTTGTTGATAAGCTTGGTAACCACCTTGTTATTGTAAATTGGATCCGCTAATACGTCTCTCTTTGCGATATGTCCTTTACGTGGCACGGTTCTTCCCTCCTTAATATTTATTAATTCTTCGGTACTCACATTATAAAATGTGTTCGTGCTGTTACTTCCATCTCTTCTATCTATCTGATGTTTTCTGCATTTTATGCATCAACACCTTATCTCATAGCAAAAACATGGCCTAACCAGCACATTTTTTTGGAATGTTTCCAATAATACGGTTTTAATTACTTCTTAGCATCTTTTGGACGCTTAGCACCGTACTTAGAACGAGCCTGACGTCTCTTTGCAACACCTGCTGTATCAAGAGTACCTCTGATGATATGGTATCTTGTACCAGGTAAGTCCTTTACTCTACCACCACGGATAAGAACTACGCTATGCTCCTGAAGGTTGTGACCTTCACCTGGAATATAACTTGTAACTTCGATACCGTTTGATAAACGAACTCTGGCGATCTTTCTCAGAGCTGAGTTAGGCTTCTTAGGAGTAGCTGTCTTAACTGCTGTACAAACTCCTCTCTTCTGTGGAGAGCTTGTCTCAGTTGGCTTCTTCTTTAATGAGTTGAAACTTCTCTGAAGAGCTGGTGCAGTTGACTTCTTCTCTACTGTCTGTCTTCCCTTTCTAACTAACTGGTTAAATGTTGGCATGTTTTCACCTCCTACTTTCAAAATAAAAAATAATATAAGGCATACGTTCTCACGCATGCCTTACCATTATATATATTGAAATTATTCGTGTCAAGCACTTTTCAAATTTATTTATTCGTTATCAGTTGTCTCTGCCTCTACAGTTTCCAAGTCTGAAGCATTTTCTTCCGCCTCATCCTCTGCATCTGCATCGGTATCAACTGCATCTTCTAACTCTGTGCTTTCCAGATCATCTCCGAAGTCGATCTCGTCATCATCATCAAAGAAGTTGATCTCATCCATCTCTGTATCAAGCTTTACAGAACGATAACGCTTCATACCTGTACCTGCTGGGATCAGCTTACCGATAATAACGTTCTCTTTCAGACCATTAAGTGGATCTACCTTACTCTTAATAGCTGCATCTGTAAGAACCTTTGTTGTCTCCTGGAAGGATGCTGCTGACATGAAGGAATCTGTAGCAAGTGATGCCTTTGTAATACCAAGCATTACCTGTGAGCCTTCTGCCGGCTGTTTGCCTTCTGCGATGAGCTGCTCATTTGTATCTTCAAAATCAAGAACGTCAACCAGTGTTCCCGGAAGGTAGGATGAATCTCCGTTATCCTCGATCCTGATCTTCTTTAACATCTGACGAACAATGATCTCGATATGCTTATCATTGATATCAACACCCTGAAGTCTGTATACTCGCTGTACTTCACGAAGCATGTAATCCTGAACTGCACGGATACCTTTGATCTTTAAGATATCATGTGGATTAACAGAACCTTCTGTTAATTCATCACCAGCTTCCAGAACCTGATCGTCCAGAACCTTGATACGGGAACCATAAGGAATTAAGTATGCCTTTGATTCACCTGTCTCGTCATTTGTGATAACGACTTCTCTCTTCTTCTTATTATCACGAAGCTGAACCTTACCGCCAAACTCTGCGATGATCGCAAGTCCCTTTGGCTTTCTTGCTTCGAACAACTCTTCTACTCTAGGAAGACCCTGTGTAATATCATCACCGGCAACACCACCAGTATGGAATGTTCTCATGGTAAGCTGTGTACCAGGCTCACCGATTGACTGAGCTGCGATGATTCCGGCAGCTTCACCAACCTGTACCGGCTGTCCGGTTGCCATGTTGGCACCGTAACATTTTGCACATACACCAAGGTGTGACTTACATGTCAGGATCGTTCTGATCTTAAGCTTTGCATCCTGTCTTGTAACACCTGTATCCGGATCAAGGAACGGAACACCGTTTGAATCTACACCCTGATTTACGATCAGAGCAGCTCTCTTTGGTGATACCATGTGGTTTGCCTTAACTAAAAGGTTACCATCTTTATCGTATACAGATTCTGCAAGGTAACGACCTGTAATTCTCTCCTGGAAGGATTCGATTACTTCTTTGCCTTCCATGAATGCTTCTACTTCCATACCAGGAATTGCTTTTCCTGCACAACAATCTGTCTCGCGAATGATCAGATCCTGTGATACGTCAACCAGACGTCTGGTCAGGTATCCTGAATCGGCTGTACGAAGCGCTGTATCGGACAGACCCTTACGAGCACCATGCGCTGAAATGAAGTACTCCAGAACGTCAAGACCTTCACGGAAGTTCGACTTGATCGGAAGCTCGATCGTACGTCCGGTTGTATCTGCCATCAGACCACGCATACCAGCCAGCTGTTTGATCTGCTGGTTAGATCCACGGGCACCGGAATCTGCCATCATGAAGATGTTGTTATATTTATCAAGTCCGTCCAGAAGGGCTTTTGTCAGAACCTTATCGGCTTCTTCCCAAACCTTAACAACAGCGAGGTATCTCTCCTCCTCTGTCATAAGACCACGTCTGAACATCTTTGTGATCTTGTCAACCTGAGTCTGAGCATCTGCAAGGATCTGCTTCTTCTCGTCCGGCACCTTCATATCTGAAATAGATACTGAAATAGCACCTCTGGTTGAATACTTGTAACCGATTGCCTTTACGTCATCCAGAACTTCAGCAGTCTTGGTTGCGCCATGTGTATTGATACATTTGTCAAGGATCGGCTTTAACTGTTTCTTACCAACATGGAAATCAATCTCAAGTTTCAGGATATTATCAGGATTTGTTCTATCAACATATCCAAGATCCTGAGGAATGATCTCGTTGAACAGCAAACGACCGAGTGTAGTATCGATGATACCTGTAACCTCTGTTCCGTCTTCTGTCGTAACAGTTCTTCTTACTTTTATCTTAGAGTGGAGAGTGATCTCCTTGTTCTCATATGCAAGCAGTGCTTCGTTCTTTGACTTGAAGAACTTGCCTTCTCCAATATCGCCATCCTTCTCCATTGTCAGATAGTAGATACCAAGGACCATATCCTGTGAAGGAACGGCAACCGGAGCACCATCTGAAGGCTTCAGAAGGTTATTCGGGGACAGGAGCAGGAATCTACATTCCGCCTGTGCCTCAACTGTAAGTGGAAGGTGAACAGCCATCTGGTCACCATCGAAATCGGCGTTGAACGCTGTACATACCAGTGGATGAAGCTTGATTGCCTTACCTTCTACAAGGATAGGCTCAAATGCCTGGATACCCAGTCTGTGAAGTGTAGGAGCACGGTTTAACATAACCGGATGCTCTTTGATTACATCTTCCAGTACATCCCAAACTTCCGGCTCAAGCTTTTCTACCATCTTCTTAGCAGCTTTAATGTTATTTGCTCTGCCACTGGCTGTCAGTTCTTTCATAACAAATGGCTTGAATAATTCAATTGCCATTTCCTTTGGAAGACCACACTGATAAATCTTAAGTTCCGGTCCTACTACGATAACAGAACGTCCTGAATAGTCAACACGCTTACCAAGAAGGTTCTGACGGAAACGTCCCTGCTTACCCTTTAACATATCGGACAGAGACTTTAATGCTCTATTACCCGGACCTGTTACAGGACGGCCTCTTCTACCATTATCAATTAACGCATCAACAGCTTCCTGAAGCATTCTCTTCTCGTTTCTGACAATGATGTCAGGAGCGTTCAGATCAAGAAGTCTTCTTAAGCGGTTATTTCTGTTGATAATTCTTCTATATAAGTCATTCAGGTCAGATGTAGCAAATCTGCCGCCATCCAACTGAACCATAGGTCTGATATCCGGTGGGATAACCGGAATAACATCCATGATCATCCACTCCGGCTTATTCTCAGAATTACGGAATGCTTCAACAACTTCCAGTCTCTTGATGATTCTGGCTCTCTTCTGTCCGCTTGAATTCTTAAGCTCAGCCTTTAATTCTTCGCTTTCTTTATCCAGATCGATTGCTCTTAAGAGCTCCTGAATGGACTCAGCACCCATTCCTGCACGGAAGGAGCCGTATCCGAAGTCCTCTTCAGCCTTTCTGTATTCCTGCTCTGTCAGAACCTGCTTATAAGTAAGCGGTGTGTCCTTTGGATCAAGAACAATATAAGATGCAAAGTATAATACCTTTTCAAGTACTCTTGGAGAAATATCAAGGATCAGTCCCATACGGCTAGGAATACCTTTGAAATACCAGATATGGGATACCGGTGCTGCAAGCTCGATATGACCCATACGCTCTCTACGAACGCTGGCCTTTGTAACCTCTACACCACATCGATCACAGATAATACCTTTATATCTGATCTTCTTGTATTTACCACAATGACATTCCCAGTCCTTGCTAGGTCCAAATATTCTCTCACAGAACAAACCGTCTTTTTCCGGTTTTAATGTTCTGTAGTTGATAGTCTCAGGTTTCTTAACCTCACCATGTGACCATTCTCTGATTTTTTCAGGAGATGCAAGTCCGATTCTAATTGCGTCAAAGCTTAAAGCCTGTTCCTGTTCTGGAGTTTCCATGTTAAATTCTGGCATCTTACAAAATCTCCTTTCTAAAATTCATCATCTGAGTTGTCATCATAATCATCGCTGTAATCATCCAGATATTCTCCGTCTGATAATGATGTCAGCTCATCATTTTCATCTGTTCCGCTGAAGCCCGCTTCTTCAAATTCACGTCCATCAGCTTCCCGTTTATCATCATCGATCATGCTCTTAACATTCTCGTCATACGCTTCGATCGTCTCACCGAGATCAACCTCTGTCATATCGTCTTTTACAACTCTGACATCGAGACCAAGTGACTGGAATTCCTTCAGCAGTACCTTGAATGACTCAGGGATACCAGGTGTAGGAATGTTCTCACCCTTAATGATCGCTTCATATGTCTTAACACGTCCGATTACATCATCCGACTTAACAGTCAGGATTTCCTGTAATGTATATGATGCACCGTATGCTTCCAGTGCCCAAACTTCCATCTCACCGAAACGCTGTCCACCGAACTGAGCTTTACCACCCAGAGGCTGCTGTGTAACTAATGAGTACGGACCGGTTGAACGTGCATGGATCTTATCATCAACCAGATGGTGGAGCTTAAGATAATGCATGTAACCGATTGTTACAGGGCTGTCAAATTCTTCACCGGTTCTACCGTCACGAAGCTGTACCTTACCGGTTCTGTCGATTGGAACGCCCTTCCATTCTTCTCTGTGATCTCTGTTCTCATAGAGGTAATTCATTACTTCTTCTGAAACAGAATCTTTATATTTCTCGTAGAAGTTCTCCCACTCAGTATTTGCATAATCATTCGCCATCTCAAGAGTATCCATGATATCAAACTCGTCTGCACCATCAAACACAGGAGTTGAAACCTTGAATCCGAGAACCTGTGAAGCAAGACCAAGATGGATTTCAAGAACCTGTCCGATATTCATACGCGAAGGAACGCCCAGTGGGTTCAACACGATATCGAGCGGACGGCCATTTGGAAGGAATGGCATATCTTCTACCGGAAGTACACGGGAAATTACACCCTTGTTACCATGACGACCAGCCATCTTATCTCCTACCTGGATCTTTCTCTTCTGAGCAATGTATACTCTGACTGATTTATTAACACCCGGTGAAAGTTCATCACCATTTTCTCTTGTGAAGATCTTGGTATCCATGATGACACCAAATGCTCCATGAGGAACCTTCAGGGAAGTATCTCTTACTTCTCTTGCCTTCTCACCAAAGATGGCACGAAGGAGTCTTTCCTCTGCTGTCAGTTCTGTCTCTCCCTTAGGAGTAACCTTACCGACAAGGATATCTCCGGCACGAACCTCAGCACCGATACGGATAATACCATTCTCATCCAGATCCTTTAATGCATCATTGGACAGTCCAGCAAGATCTCTTGTGATCTCTTCCGGTCCGAGCTTGGTATCTCTCGCTTCGCATTCGTACTCCTCAATATGAATAGATGTATATACATCATCTTTTACAAGTCTTTCACTTAAAAGAACAGCATCCTCGTAGTTGTAACCTTCCCAGGTCATGAAACCGATCAGAGGGTTCTTTCCAAGTGCGATCTCTCCACCTGAAGTAGATGGTCCGTCTGCGATAACCTCTCCAGCCTTAACATGCTCGCCCTTGAATACGATAGGTCTCTGGTTCATACAGTTACCCTGATTGCTTCGTGCGAACTTGATAACGTGGTAGATATCCTTTGTTCCATCTTCATCTGCCTTAATACAGATTTCCTTACTTGTGGAATATTCAACTACACCATCTCTCTTTGCAACGATACATACACCTGAATCAACAGCTGCCTTTGCTTCCATACCGGTACCTACAACGGCTGATTCGGTAAGCATAAGCGGAACTGCCTGACGCTGCATGTTTGATCCCATCAGAGCACGGTTTGCATCATCGTTCTCAAGGAAAGGAATCATGGATGTAGCAACTGAGAATACCATCTTAGGAGAAACGTCCATCAGATCAACTCTTGATTTCGGGAACTCTGTTGTATCCTCTCTGTATCTTCCTGATACGTTGTTATTTACGAAATGACCATCTGCATCCAGAGGTTCATTTGCCTGTGCAACTCTGTAATTATCTTCTTCATCTGCCGTCAGATAAATAACCTCATCTGTAACTACAGGGTTTGCAGGATCTGATTTATCCAGTTTTCTGTATGGTGCTTCTACAAAACCATACTCATTGATTCTTGCATAAGTAGCCAGAGAGTTGATCAGACCGATGTTAGGACCTTCAGGAGTCTCGATAGGACACATTCTACCATAATGAGTATAGTGTACATCTCGAACCTCGAATCCTGCTCTGTCTCGTGACAGACCACCGGGACCAAGGGCTGATAATCTTCTCTTATGAGTCAGCTCAGACAATGGATTGTTCTGATCCATGAACTGTGACAACTGGGAACTTCCGAAGAATTCCTTAACTGCTGCTGTTACAGGCTTGATGTTGATCAGAGACTGTGGAGTGATCGTCTCTACGTCCTGAGTCGTCATTCTCTCTCTTACAACTCTTTCCAGTCTGGAAAGACCGATTCTATACTGATTCTGAAGAAGTTCTCCGACTGCACGGATACGTCTGTTACCAAGGTGATCGATATCATCCTTTGTTCCAATACCATATTCAAGGTGAATGTTGTAGTTAATTGAAGCGATAATGTCTTCTTTTGTTATATGCTTTGGAACAAGGTCAGATGCATCTCTTGCGATAGCTGCCTTTAATTCTTCTTCGTCTGAATATTCATTTAAAAGGGTTTCAAGAACAGGATAGTATACACCCTCATGGATACCTACTTCAGCAGGATCAAATCCAACATACTTGGACAGATCTACTACCATATTTGAAAGCACCTTTACGTTACGTTCTTCTGTCTGGATCATAACATATGGTACAGCAGCATCCTGGATATCCTTTGCCTGTGCTCTTGTAAGTGTCGTGCCTGCTTCTGCGATCACTTCACCGGTTGCCGGATCGATCGCATCCTCTGCAAGTATCTGACCTGTGATTCTGTTCTGGAATGCCAGCTTCTTATTGAACTTATAACGTCCAACCTTTGCAAGATCATAACGTCTTGGATCAAAGAACATTGCATTGATCAGGTTCTCTGCACTCTCTACTGCAAGAGGCTCACCCGGTCTTATTTTTTTGTACAGCTCAAGAAGACCATCCTGATATGTCTCAGAAGGATCCTTTTCAATACTTGCTAAAATCTTTGGTTCTTCGCCAAACAGATCGATAATCTCTGCATTTGTTCCGATTCCCAGTGAACGGATAAGTACTGTGATAGGCACCTTTCTGGTTCTATCTACACGAACATAGAAAACATCATTCGAATCTGTTTCGTACTCTAACCATGCACCACGGTTTGGGATAACTGTACAGGAGTACAGCTTCTTACCAATCTTATCATGTGCAATATCATAGTAGATACCAGGTGAACGCACCAACTGGCTTACGATAACTCGCTCTGCACCGTTGATCACAAATGTACCTGTCTCGGTCATAAGAGGAAGATCACCCATGAAAATCTCATGTTCTGACATTTCCTTTGCGTCATTTGCATGGAGTCTTACTTTTACTTTAAGCGGTGCAGCATATGTTGCATCTCTTTCCTTGCACTCTTCGATTGAGTACTTCACATCATCTCTACATAACTGGAAATCTACAAACTCAAGACTAAGCTGTCCTGTATAGTCAGTAATAGGAGAGATATCTTTAAATGCCTCCTTCAGACCATCGGTAAGGAACCACTGGTATGAGTTTTTCTGAACTTCGATAAAGTTAGGCATCTCCAGTACATCTTTCTGTCTGGAATAACTCATTCGGATACCTTTACCAGATTGAACAGGACTAATTCTGTTTTTTTCCATCGACACATTCACCCCTTGGAATTTATTTTTAAGCGTATATTCTGTTGAAATGCTTACATTTAACCGAAATATATTAGCCGTGTCATTATATGTCTGGTTTGAACGCAAACCAACCCATAGTATAGACATCCTACACTATATCACATTTTCAAGGTATATGTCAAGAAATATTTGGAATTTTTTATAAAAGAATTGTATATGAACTTTTATCCATATTTATATGCCCCTCTGCATTCTTTTGAAACAGCCTGCAGCGGTATTATTACAGAACAGATACATAACGCCGACTATATCATGTCGTATCTGTGTTCAGAATCTTAAAATCACTTATTCGGTCTCAACTGCTCTTATTGATAAAAATGATCAGTTCGCCGGAACTTTGACAAAAACGACCTGGCAGGTAATTCTCCCGCCAGGTCGAAAGATATTCATAAATACAAGGAATAAAATTACTTTAATGTAACCTTAGCGCCTTCAGCCTCTAACTTAGTCTTAGCTTCCTCAGCCTCGTCCTTTGAAGCTCCCTCTTTGATAACCTTTGGAGCGCCATCAACAGCATCCTTAGCTTCCTTTAAGCCAAGACCTGTGATCTCACGAACAACCTTGATAACCTTAACCTTGTTAGGACCAACTTCTGTAAGTTCGATATCGAATGAATCCTTCTCTTCTGCTGCTGGAGCGTCTCCGCCTGCTGCTGCTACAACAACACCTGCTGCTGCTGATACACCGAATTCTTCCTCACATGCTTTAACTAAGTCATTTAATTCTAATACTGATAAACCTTTGATTACTTCAATAATTTCCTGAGTTGTCATTATTATTTCCTCCATTAATATAATATAGTTTAATAATTGCTGCTTCTATTAAATAGAAGCCGATGTGCCTGTATGCACAAATAATTAAGCTTCCTTCTGTTCTGCAATCTGCTTGATAACACGAGCGAAGTTTGCAATAGGTGACTGGATACTTCCAAGGAATTTGGAAATAAGTACTTCTCTTGAAGGAATGTTTGCAATAACTGCGATACCTGCTGCATCGTAGAATGTACCTTCTACAACGCCACCCTTAAGTTCAAGTGCTGGAGCAGTCTTTGCGAAGTTAGCCAGGATTCTGGCTGCTGCTGTAGCATCTGTCTTACAGATAGCTAATCCGGTAGGTCCTTCGAGACATGGCTTCAGTCCCTCGAACTCTGTGCCTTCAATAGCGAAGTTGATCATGGTGTTCTTGTATACCTTATAAACAACCCCAGCTTCTCTTAACTGCTTACGAAGCTGTGTGTCCTGCTCAACTGTAAGTCCACGGTAGTCAACTACAACTGCTGTCTGAGCACCATCTAAGTTAGCTTTGATTTCTTCAACTACTGGCTTCTTAATCTCTACCTTTGCCATAATGCGCCTCCTTGTTTTACTAATGACTGCACATAGTTAACAGAAAGCATCTTCTGCTAAAATAAGAAAAGCTCTCTGTCGATAAGACAGAGAGCATATAGTTAAAATAATATTAACGATATATTCCTCGGTAGGCGTTTTTCAACTTATGCCATCCGGCACCTACTGTCTTCGGCAGTTCATCAGGAGATACTCTACCATAACGCAAGGAATATGTCAATATGTTTTTTCACTTTTCCATGTAAATTTACACTTTTTCGTGCAAATACTTTTGCTCACATTATTTATGATGTGTAATTCTTTTATATCTGTTTTTGTCTGGATCTTATTCTTCCCATTTCTTTACAAGAATGCTGGCATTGTGTCCACCAAATCCAAGAGAATTGCTCAGCGCATATGTAATGTCCTTATGAACGCCCTCACCCTTTGTATAATTCAGATCGATCTCGCCTTCTGTCTCACGAAGACCTACTGTTGGATGAATGTATCCATCTTCGATAGATTTTACACATGTAATAAATTCAACTGCTCCGGCCGCGCCAAATAAATGACCGATCATGGATTTTGTAGAATTAATATTTACATTATATGCATCTTCACCAAATGCTTTCTTAATTGCTCTTGTCTCATAGAGATCATTGTGGTGGGTACTTGTTCCGTGTGCATTGATATAATCTACGTCTGCCGGTGTAATGCCAGCCTCGTTGATTGCAAGTGTCATGGCTCTTGCTGCACCCTCTCCATCCTCAGCAGGGGATGTAATGTGAAATGCATCACAGGTGGAACCATATCCGACAACCTCGGCAAGGATCTTTGCTCCTCTTGCCTGCGCATGCTCCAGAGATTCCAGAACTACGACTCCAGCTCCTTCACCGATAACGAATCCACATCTGTCTTTGTCAAACGGAATCGACGCACGATCTGCTTCTGTTGCACTTGAAAGTGCTGTCATGGAGATAAATCCTGAAACATTTGTCTCACAAATCGGTGATTCAGCACCTCCGGCTACCATCACATCTGCATCTCCGACCTGAATATAACGATATGCCTCGCCAATGCTGTTTGTTCCTGTCGCACATGCTGTTACAACATCTGTACATTTGCCCTTTAAGCCATATGCGATCGCTACATTTCCGGCTGCCATATTCGAGATCATCATAGGAACCATCATTACACTGACACGGTTTGCCTTACCATTCATAACCTTGGCATGTTCCTTTTCGATCGTAGATACACCGCCAAGTCCGTTACCGATGCAGGTTCCGAATCTTGTCAGATCTTCTTTCTCAAGATCAATATCGGCATTCTTGATTGCTTCGCCTGTAGCTGCAACTGCATACTGGCAGAACGGCTCCATTCTTCTGGCTGCCTTTGGATCCATATATTGTTTCGGATCAAAATCTTTTACTTCAGCACCCATTTTGCATTTATATTCGGATACATCAAATTTTGTAATCTCGCCAATACCTACTTTATTCTTCTTAATGCCATCCCAGAATTCTTCTACGTTATTTCCGATCGGGGTTACAGCGCCCATTCCTGTTACAACTACTCTTTTCATCTCGTTTTCCTTTCAAAAGACAATCTATCCATTTAGTACATATAAATATGTACCGTCGCAATGCTCATTGTACCATTTCACCTGTCGGTTCAATGTTGGTTTCGCATTATGCTGGTATGTACAAACACATCCCATCGCAATGCTCATTGTACCATCTCGTTTTTAAAACCGCAAGTGTTGGTCTGTTTCTCTTTCAAAATATCTATTTCTCTTTCAGAATATCCATCATCTCAGCGATCATTTCTTCATCCTGAAGCCGGAACAGAATCTCTACTCGTCTGGATGCTTCCAGATTGACAGATCCATCCTCCTTATAAATCGGATTGCTGTAGGACTTTCCATTTGCCGTCAGCACACTTCGAAGCAGTTCAACATCCGTGGAGCTTATGATCCCGTTACTCTCGGTCAGGCAATACTTCGCAACAGAAAAGGCTCTCTGCTGGGAAAGTTCAAGATTATAAATATAAGATCCATTCGTATCTGTATGACCTTCTATAATAATCTCCGATACATAATCACGATATTTTTCATCTAACAGCACATTACAATATTTTGGAAGAAATTCTTTTAAGAACGTCTTTCCTTCTTCCTTCAGGTCACTGTCCGCAACGTCAAATAACACACTGGCATCAAAGGTGATCGCACCCGTTTTCTCGTCTACCTTGACATTTAACGAACTGTCTGCGAACTCATCACGGAGTGCCGCCACCAGATCACTTCGGATGCCTGCGATCCGATCCAGCTCATCCTGCTGATCTTTTAACAACTGCTCCTGTTTCTTGATAATTTCTTTCTGCTTATCAAGCTCTGCCTGTTTACTCTCATACTGGCTCTTTGACTGCATCAGTGTAAAAGAAATGATCAGAATAAAGATCAGAAGGAGTGCCGCCATCATATCGGAATACGACAGCCAGTAAGAGGTTTCTTCTTCCTCCGGTCTTCTTCGTTTCTTACTCATGCCTTATCCCTCCCTGCTGCTCTGCCCGATCGCCCTCGGGCGGTTCAGTCTGCCCCGGAAGATGTCATTCTGATCTTTCGTCAGGATACGGATATCTTCGATATCTTCATGCATGGACTTCAGATATGCAAGTGTTTCTTCGATTGCTTTCTGTGTTGCTATCGTTGCTTCCAACTGTTTCTTCTGGAAATCCAGTTCCAGATTACCGTTATCGTAAGTCGCATCCGGACGTACATACCGTTTGAACTCTGCTACAAATTCATCCAGCTTATGATATGCCTGTTCCAGAACCGTCTTAAAGATCAGATTAAATGTCAGGGAAAAGATCATACCATAGATAGATGTATGGAACGCAACCTTGATACCATCCATCAGAGGTCCGATACTGTTCGTAATCTCCTCTGCTGAACCTGTATTAAATGCCTGAAGTCCAATTGACAGACCGATAAAGGTACCAAGGATACCCAGTCCTGTCATGGCTCCCGGAACCAGACTCAGACGACCTTTTTCAACCGCATCATCGATCAGCTGGTAATTGATAAAATCTTCGATATCGCAGGCATATTTTTCTTCCTCATCCTGCTCCAGACGTTTCATTTCTTCCACATAATCTACATAGGAATTTCTCAGATGTTCCTCATTAAAGATACCATACCGGGTCTCGGTACGATACAGATCCCAAAGAAGCTTCTTTTCTTTTGCATAATCGCCCTTGATATAGCTGATAGCTATACGAAAATCTTCCCCCATCTGGTCGATATGCTTCAAATGCTTATATGCATAGACAAATATCGCTCCCACGATTCCAAACATACAGACACTGATCAGCACATTTGCCGGATCCAGACTATCATTTGTCACATTCAGTAAAATACAGATACCGAGCATCACCACATAGACAACAGGCAGCCACTTTTTATTCAGCTCTACCTTCATGTTCTGCTTCTTACGGAATGCTCTTGCCGCACGTTCATTCTGCGGCCGAATGGTTTTTAACCGGTTTCGTTTGTTCATTTTTTCGTTTCCTCTCGTATGATCTCATTCAGCCTTTTCATTCGTATCTGCCAAAGCGTTTCCCCATTCGTTTTATTGTAGCATTAATCCGCATTTTTTACCATCACAATGCGTAAAAAAAGGCACCAGATACAAATAAATTCTATTATCTGTATCTGATGCCATATGCTAAATACAACATCGTCCATCTGATGCCATAAGCTCTAACTGTCTATCTGACGCTATAAGTTCTGACCCTCACCTGACACCGACCGGCTGTAACGCCTGTATTTTCATTTTACCAACCGCTTGCAGAAGGTTCTGAATATAAAACTTTGGATCCTTTCCCGTTCTTTTTCACGAGTATCAGTTTGGAATATCCATTTTTATCACATTTCTTATACACAATGTAATCACCCTGTAATGTATAATACTGTATCGTTGAAGTACTGCTTGCATTCTTATCCTTCAATACATTATAGATCTCCGTTTTCTTTCCCTTTGACGTCGTATAATCTATCGCCTGTGGAAAATATAAACTACCCACTGTCTTTCCTCTGGAGGTAAGTGAACCTTTTGATGTCTTGATCGGCGTTCTTGCATCCCGTTCTGTACTTAATACAACAGATTTTGCTTTCTTTTTATTTTTTCCGGTAAGTGACATGGAATATGTACCAACCGTTTTATCATATTCTATATCACTAGTCTTTACATGCTGCGTCTTTGTATAGTAGATCTTTTTGCCTGCAAATACAAAATCACGGCCTCTTGCAAGTTTTGTTTTCTTACCATTCTTAATTGATACACGCACGATATACTTATCTGATCCATCGGATCCGCCATAATTATCATAGACTGCATACAGATAATTTCCTTTTTTTCTCAAGCTTCTAAATCCTTTTCCACCTGCTTTGGCAATGGTTTTTGTCTTCTTCGTTTTGATATCATAGCAGAAGATTTTTCCAGTTTCCGTGATTGAATAATAAACCTTATTACCACTGATCACAACTGAACATCCGCCACCACCAATATAGTTATCCTGTGTCTGATATGTCTTTGCATCTGCCTGATTCGGGTAAATTAAGCATCCGATCAGGACTGCAAGCATACTGAATAAAATTGCATGTGATTTTAAAAATTGTTTCATATCTTATCCATCTCCTTCATTATTTGATTAAATATCTGCCTCTATATTCTTCGCCTCTTCATGTCCGGCGCGGCTCTAGTCTCTGATGACCTTATCCAGGCAGCCATGTTCTTCACATGAATTTCTTGCCATTCTTCCCTGCGCATCGATATATACAATATTGCCATCGGCATCTTTGTATGCCAGAGACTCATGCGCTCCTGCGCTTGGATTGGTACTGGCATCTCCGATCGTAAGCCATACGCCTTCGCCTTCTGCAACAGTATCTGTCGCTTTATCATACAGATAATTCAGTCTCAGATCCTCCTCTGCCGCAGCGCAGACAATATCTATAGCCACACAGGTTATGATACCGCCACGCAATGCCATCGCGCGGTTTAAAACCGGCATATTGAACATATTATAATAAAGCGCAATACCATCGACTGAGAATCCATCCCACAGAGTCGGATTTACATCTTTTTGAGTACATTGATATCCCGGATAATGCGCTGTCGTTGAAATATAATCTGCAAGAGTTTTCAGCTTATCATAATTCGACATATCATCTGTCCACAGCTTTGCCTCTACATTTCTCCGAACCTTTGTATACAATTCTGTATCAAGAAGATTTCCATCTTCATCATATGGCTTCGGAGCAACATACATAGTGTCATATAAAACGCCATCCCTGTAAGCATCCAGTCTGCACACGCGCACACCTGCACCAGCTGTTACAGTAAGCTTGCACTGTGACATTGCCTTGCCGGAAAATTCTATTTTTCCACTTGTTGTCGAAGTCGTAACGGATGTTGTCTCTCCATATACCCCCTTCAGATTATAGGTTTCTACTTTTATTTCCGGTTCTGAAGTATTCCAGCCTGCCCAATCCATCAGATTTCTGTATTCTTTCGGTGTAACATCGGATACCTTAAAGGTTATATGTTCATTTAACCATGCAGCATTACCTTCACATGCAAACCATTCACAAAAAGAACCTGTACCATTCGTTACGGTTATATCTTCAACCTCTTTCTTCATGGTTTCCCCGTACTTATAACCGGACAGATTAAATCCTCCAAGTGGGTCTTCATTATTGTATATTCTCACTTTTCCCAAAGCAATCCATGTCTCTTTATAATGCTCTGTCTCAGGGAATATAATACACAGGCTGGTATGTCCGACACTCGTACATACCACATTTCCGTTCTCATTCTTTTTGGTATATCTTTCTGTATAATCGATATATTCTCCCTGATTACCATAAGTATAATATTCCTTTATTTCTCCTGCACATTCCGGCTGCTTGGAATAATGAACCTTTATTTCTTCTCCCACTTCATATTCCATTTTTTCCAGCTCTGCCGTGCCATCCCACTCTTTTTTTTGATCCTCGGACTCCTGTCCGCCGGAATTCGTGTCCCCGGTAGTGCCTGAGTTCCCGATGGTATCTGTATCCTTAGTTGCACCTGTGTTTCCAGTGGTGTCTGTATCCTTGGTGGTGCCTGCGTTCTCAGTGGCATCCGTTACATCTGTGGTGTTCTCAGACTTATTGCTATCACCAGTATTCTTCTGACCGGAGTCCTTCTTTGTCGTCTTCTTTTTCACTTTAACAGACTTCACTTTACTCCATGCGCTGTGATATTTTTTCTTCTTTACAGTCCGGTACACACGCACTCTGACATAATATTTTTTGCCCTGCTTCAGCTTCTTAAACGTTACCGTTGTTTTCTTAGCACTGACTTTCTGGCTTTTTACGTTTTTCTTAAACTTCTTGTCTGTACTGATCTGAATCTGATAGCTGCCCGCCTTTTTTGATTTCTTAAATCTTACTGTCACCTGTCCCGCTGATCTGGATCTTACTGACGTAATAGATGTCTTTGGAACTGTAACCTTACTGCCTGTTTTCGCTTCTGATGTAAATGAGCAATTCACGCATAGCAATGCTGCCACCATGCACCAGACAATGATCTGCTTCAATCTATTCTTCATGTATTATCTCACCTTTTTTACTTTTACACCCTTCTTCACATAGTAAACATGATTTCTATAGGTGACATTTCCGGTATAAGACTTCTTCCATACGCCATTCTTGACATAGTATTCCTGTCTGCCATTCTTGATAAATGCTGTCTGTGTAGTCTTCAGACCTTTCTTAACGTAATAAGTTGCCTTACCGACTTTTACAAATCCGGTCTTGGTGTTCTTTGCGCCCTTATTCAGATAATAGGTCTTCTTACCTACCTTTACAAATTCATTCTTTGTACTGCAGACACCCTTCTTTACATAGTAGTACTTCTTGCCGTTCTTCACGAATCCAGTCTTTTTATTCTGCACTACACCCTTCTTGATGTAATAGGTCTTCTTGCCAACTTTGATGAATCCGCTTCTGCCTGACTGAATCAGACCTTTCTTTACATAGTAATATTTTCCGTCAGATCCCTTTACAATGCCATTACTTGTAAGGGATACCTTTGGTTTTGAGATCTTATAAGAACCACCATTGATGCTTCTTGCCATCTTATCGAATACTTTATAAATATTCTGATTATTTTTCATAGCTGCAGGATTCTTACCCTTACTGACCACCTTCTGAGCTGCAACGGTATTATTTGGAAGGTCGCCCAGAGAACCCATTACAGAAGGATCGCAGCATAAGGCTTTTAGGAACTGCACTGCTGCTTCATCCTGCCTGCCACTCTTAATTGCGTAGTATGTACCACCCCAGTTATAGGCAAATGGTCCCTGACAGGCAGCCATCGGCTTGTCAAATGTAATGCTATACTGTCCCCAGGTGCCAGAGAACCAGCCAAATACCTTACCGGATGTCATATCAGCCACCCAAGCACTGCTCCACATCGAGCTTCCTGTATCATATCCATTTCTACGGGTCGCCTTCGCGATCTTTTCCACAGTCTTCTTATCTGCTTCAGATAACATAAATACCTTGCTATTATCCTCGTAAGAATACGATGTATCCCCTATCATGTTATTGAGAATACCCTCACAACCACTCATTGTATATTTTGATGCTCCGGAGGTCATATAGTAACCGGCCTCTTTCATCTTTGCAGCAACAGACAGATAGCCATCAGCTGTTCCGATCATCTTCTGAACCTTTTCAGGATCTGAAGTTCCAAGAACCTTCTGTGCAATATCCGGATCAAACATAAATGCTCCCGGTGTTGCTTCCGGTGTCATCGCTACAAGCTTGCCCTTATAGGTTCCTGCTTTTCTGGTATATGGATAAGACTGGCTGTAAGCATCTGTAAGTCCAAGCTTGTCCAAATCTGTAAATACTCCTGTAGATAAAAGTACATCCAGCTTTGCTGAATCCATCAAAACGATAAACGTAGCTTCGGGATTGTTTGCAAGCTTCTGCTGTACTAATGCATAATATTCAGCTGATCCTCCGCCAACTTCATATTTGATCACTTCGATATTCTTTGTATAAGACGGATATATCTTATTAACCGCCTTTATCGCCTGTTCCACCTGACTATCCCATGTCAGAATATAGACCTTATTTGTCTTTAATTTGCTCTCTTTGGCTGTACTGTTTACATATACAGTAAAGGAAACTGTGCTTGAATTACCCATTTCATCAGAAATCACACAGTGATAATCCTCAGTCTTCAGCTTTTTTGTTTTGTTAACCGGTGCTGTACAGGTATAAGATGCTTTATGCCCTAACTGTCCTACATCTCCTCCGTATGACTGTCCTTTATACCATGTATATGTAAGCTTCCCCTGATTACTGCTTGCGGATACCTTTAGTGTTACTTTCTCTCCTGAGTTCGCTATCACCGTATTATTGCCAACTGCTTTAGCTGTTATATTTGAAGAATTTACATAAATATAAAATTCACAAAATTTTCCATCTCTACTATTCTTGTCGGATATAGATACATAAACAAACTGGGATTTTGTAACATTTCTCAATGTATATGACAATCCATCTGCACTGACAGTTCCACCATCTGCACTGACAGTTTCACCATCTGTAATCCAGTTACAACTACCCACCTCAAAACCTGCCGGTAGATTTAACTTACTGAGATTTATTGATAAGGTGACATCTTCTCCGGATTCTACCAACACCATCTCCTCGTAATCAATACCTCCCGCCTCTACCGGAAACTTTAGTCCCGGCAGCCATATGAGTGCAGCTATAGCGATGCACATAAGCGCCAGTAGTTTCTTCATTTTTTTCATAATCATCTCTCCTTTGCTTTTAAAATTGTGATATATTACTCATTATAATTTACATTGTAGCTATACAGATCTTTGATCTTCTTACCTTTATTATTAAGAAGCTGAAGGGTGATTTTACATTCACCCAGTTTCTTCTTTGCTTTATTCTTTCTTAACAGAATATAGTCTCCAAGCACAATATAGCTTCTTCTCTCGCTTGAGCTGGAATTAATGACCTTTTCTTCTCCTGTCGCAATATTCTTTTTGTTTAACAGGCCAAAAGATCCCATTGAGTCATATTCATATCCCTTATACTGTGCTTTCTCACCGTCAATTACGCAGCCGGATGTGCTGACCTTAACCTTCATATATGTTTTCGGCAGATTCTTGATCTTTGTCTTTTTCCCTTTTTTATTTATTTTGTAGAAAACATCAAAGTTGTTATAGACATACACCGCATCTCTATAAACAATCATGCGGCTGTCCTTTACATTTCGACACACTTTCGTAAGCGCTTTTTGGCTGATTACTTTTTTATGAGAGCCATCCAGATTCATAGATGCAAAATAATAATTATAGTTTGAAGTGCCATTTGAATATGCATAATATATCTTATTCTTATAAATGGAAAACTCAAAACTCGGCTCCGGCAAAACACTGCTTGATGAACACTCAAAAAATAATTTTTTCACCTTTCCGTTTTTCACATTTACGCGAATAATGCCATAACACATAAGACCATCCATTAAACCACAATAAAGATATCCTTTATAGTAAAACATGTTGCTGATATTTGCATAATTCTTATAGGAATAATATGTATTCTTATTTCTTACCTGCTTTGGCAGCTTTGCTAACTTCTTGTTTGTCTTTTTCTTGACATCATAGCAAAAGATATAACCCGTTCTGTCACTTGAATAATAAATCTTATTGCCTACCTGTACCGCAGCATAAGATGTATCATGCAATCTATGACATCCTATCACTGTCTGGGAATCATCCGCCGCTGATAATGATGCTGCCTCCGTCTTTAATACCGGTGCCGTAGGTATGATACCGCTGGTACCCAGCATCACGGCTAATACAAGACACATGATGCGTTCTTTCATCTTATTCTTTTTCATCCATCTCTCTCCTTTTCTCTTATACACTATGCCTTCTATCTGTTACATTGCTTTTCTTATACTTATGTAAACCTCATTGATGTCTGTAAAAAAGCACAAATATTATAAAAAAAAAAAAACGGCTGTCAATAGTTCACAAAATATTTCTCATTTTTTATATATTTTGCTTCATTTTACTCTCTCCCTTCTATAATTATCTGCATGTTTCTTTTCCCATAAAAAGAACATCTACTATCATAGACAGGGCATCGGCAGAAAAAGTTTTAAAGAATTAAAAAAAATCCAGATACAGCACCTCTGCCATATCTGGATCTTTTATTTATCAATATTTCGCAAAATCAATATCCTTGTAAGCAATTAATTTTGCTCTCAGTATATCTTATTTTCGTATTCTCAAAGTCATTTAATAAACTTGTCGCAGCCTGTGGATTTCTCTTTTTCTCAATCAAATATTGAATAATCTTCTCCAACTCCTCTGCTGCATCAATCGTCATAAAAATCTTATATGCCATATTTTGTCCTCATATCCGCCACAAATGCATCTGCATCTATACATGTTCCCTGCTCTGCGTGTTTTCTCGCATCTTCCAGTCTTTTCAGTACATCTTCTTCGGACATACTTTGATATATGTTGTTACTTCTTTTAATCTCAAATGGAAATCCATTTGCGGCTACTGCCTGTGTCAGAAAGATTCTTATCGCTGTCGTAGTATCTGTTCCCAAATCCTTGAACAAGCTATCTGATTTTCTTTTTAATTCATCGTCTACTCTAACCTGAATTGTACTTGCCATATAGTGCCTCCTTCATTCTTGCCGTTGTATTGTATTTGTATTGATATGTCATTATATTGTATTTCTTTCATACGTTTATATTACAATATCGAATATAAAAAAACAATATTAATGATAATTTCATTACAAAAGCAAGATAAATTTTGAAAAATAAAAATGCTATAACGAGACAACGCCGGATACATATAAAATTGTATCCGGCATTGTCTACTTTTATCTATATTCTATTCCGTCTTACAGGCTCATGCCACCGTCTACACGGATAACCTGTCCTGTAATGTAAGATGCCTTGTCGGATGCAAGGAATGCTGCTGTCTCAGCGATATCTGATACCTCACCCAGTCTCTTAACTGTGATGTGGTCGAGCATCGCATCCTTCATCTTATCTGACATTGCGTCTGTCATATCTGTCTTGATGAATCCCGGCGCGATCGCATTTGCTGTTACACCACGGCTGCCAAGCTCCTTTGCTACAGACTTCGTCATGCCGATGATTCCGGCTTTGGATGCAGCATAGTTGATCTGTCCTGCATTTCCCTCAATGCCGACTACGGATGACATGTTGATGATCCTGCCGTACTTCTGCTTCATCATCGGTCTGTATACATGCTTGATACAGTTAAATGCACCCTTCAGGTTGATGTTGATAACCTGATCGAAGTCTTCTTCCTTCATACCGAGCATGATATTATCTTTTGTAATACCGGCATTGTTTACGAGGATATCAACTCTGCCATACTGCTCCAGTGCGAACTTGATAAGTCCCTCTGCTTCTGCAAAATCAGCTACATTTGCCTTATAAGCAACTGCTTCTCCGCCAGCTTCCTTGATCTCTGCTACAAGACTGTTTGCACGCTCCTCTGAGCCATTATAATTGACAACTACCTTTGCGCCATATCCTGCAAATGTCTTTGCAATGGCTCTTCCGATACCACGTCCGGCACCTGTTACGACTGCTACTTTATCCTTAAGCATTCAGTTCCTCCAATTTCTTCAGATCATCAACCGTTGCGATGTTGATGCATTTCATTTCCTTGTTGATCTTTCTCATAAAGCCGGACAGAGTCTTTCCAGGTCCAACCTCTACAAATGTATCTACGCCGTCTGCGATCATAGCTTCGATACTCTGCTGCCATCTGACAGATGAATATACCTGACGCATCAGTAAAGTCTTAACCTCTGAAGCATCTGTTACATAACATGCATCAGCATTACATACATACGGAAGGAAATCGTCTGCGATCTCTACATCTCTTAAGTATGCATATAACTTTTCACCGGCCGGTTCCAGCATCTTGGAATGGAATGGGCCGCTGACATTTAACTTGATCACTCTCTTGGCTCCTGCTGCCTGAAGGGCTTCACATGCTTTGTCAAGGGCTTCTGTCTCACCGGAAATAACGATCTGTCCGGGGCAGTTATAATTTGCGATCTGAACATTGCCCGGAGTCTCCTCACAGACCTTTGCGATCACTTCTGCATCTGTAGCGATAACGGCTGCCATAGCACCCTGACCAAGCGGAACTTCATTCTGCATCAGGATACCACGCTGTCTTACGGTACGGATCGCATCCGGAAGCTTCATAGCTCCACAAGCTGTAAGTGCGCTGTACTCACCAAGTGACAGACCTGCGAATACATCTGCCTTCAAACCTGCATTCTTTACATGCTCATAGATAGCAAGTTCTGCTGCTACCATAGCAGGCTGTGTATATTCTGTCTTGTTGATATCTTCATTTTCCTCAAAGCAGATCTTCTTCAGATCAATGTCAAGCACACTGTCTGCTGTATCGATTACTGCCTTACTGTCTTCAAAATTGTCATAAAAATCCTTAGCCATGCCTACATACTGTGCGCCCTGGCCAGGGAAAATAACTGCTGTTTTACCCATTTTCTCACCTGTCTATTCTTTATATTTACTGACAACGGCCGAACATCATTCACTCTTTGACTGTCGCCATCGTCTGTTCCTCTATACTAAAAGAAGCAGCCAGTCTGTCATCCACCAACCTGCGCTGGGCAAATCTGGTATATAGACATCTTCGCTGCCTCTTGTCTGCTTCTGATGTGAATTATTCTTCTACACCTTTGCTCTTAAGATAGTTAAGTACGTCTTCGAATGTAGCAACGTCTTCAAGCTCCTCAGCAGGGATCTCAACGTCGAATTCATCTTCCATCTTCATTACTATCTCATATAAATCTAATGAATCTACTCCTAAATCATCTTTGAAGTTAGTATCAAGCTGCATCTCATCCTGTGATACTCCTAACTGCTCTTCGAAAATAGCTTTTACCTTATCGAACATATTAATAATTCCTCCTAAATATAGTAAATGTTTATCTCACTGCCCCGCGGACGATTATAATATAACGCATGGATACAGTAAAGTCAACAAAATACTGTTCCGTTTTTTTCCTTTTTTTCTATCTGTTTCTGACAGCATCTAACGGCTGCAATTTCGATGCAAATCTCGCAGGAAAATATCCGGCACATATCGCAAGCAGAATCGCTCCGACAACGGCTCCGACTGCAAGTTTCCATGGGATTATTGCAATCTGCGTTCCCTTTGCCAGATCGAACATTTTAATAGCGATCTTATCTACGATACCCTTAAAACCATACGATAAAAGCACTCCTATGATACCGCCCGCCGCTCCGATGATTCCTGCTTCTGTAAGGAACAGGAGCTGCAGCTCATCCGGATCGCATCCGAGAACCTTTAATACGCCGATCTCATTGATCCGGTCAAATACCGATGTTGTCATGGTATTGCTGATTCCGATCACCGCTACGATCAGTGCGATCGCTCCGATACCACCCAGTAAAAGCTGTACCATCTTCAGATATTTCTGTATCGTATCCAGATACTCTTTCTCATTTTCCGTCGTATACCCCATATCCTGAAGCTTCTTCACGATAGAATCGACATGATCGATATTATCAACAGTCACAACCGCTCCGGAATATACGAAATCCTTGTACGGATTTCCATTTGCATCAAGCGGCTGTCCCGGCAGCGTTCCCCCACTGGATACTCTGCCTAAAAAGCTCTTTAACACATCCAGATCGCAGTAAATGCTCTGTGAGTCTCTGTTATATGTATCTTCTCCACTGTCAATAACCGCTCCGACTTCTATCTTCACCGGTGTCATTTCCTGTGAATCCCAGAAGGACAGATCCACTTTTTTTCCGATCCATGTCTCTGCTTTTTTCTTCTCTGTCACATCATAGGTCTGCTCCGTTTCCGGATTATAGAATAAGGATGTGTCCTTATTTCCCATAATAAGCACCGGCTTCACGCTCGATGTTGTCTGCTTTGACGTCTTTGTATACTTAAGCTTCGCAAGCTCCGACTGTGGAATACCGGTAATCGCACCATCATAAGAATATTTTCCATTTGTGATGGTCACATACATCTCATAGGTCGGATATACGGAACTGACATATTCAAGCTCCTGAAAAGTTTTCACGGTCTGATCCATGATCATCCGGTCTTTGTGCTTGCCGCCGGTTGCTCCGGTCACCTGAATCCGGCAAATACTTTCACTATCCACCATGCTATTGATCATTTCCTGTCGTACGCCGATACCAACTGCAAGCAGGGTCACAACAGAGATCACACCGATCACAACTCCAAGTATGGTTAGAAAGGTTCTGGTTTTTCGTCTTTTCATATTCATCAAACATAAATGACTGATCCAACCCATTTAGAACTCCTCCAATATCTCTTTCTTCCTCTTTCTTCTGCGGATAATCCAGATAACTATAAGTGCTGCAACAACCACAGCAACAACGATCTCTATGATCATCTTACTGTAATCTTTCTTCTGTACATCCTTTACCTTTTCAATATCTGTATAGACAGGTGCATTTACGCTGATTGAGAAATTTTCTTCCAGTGTTGTTACATTTCCTGACTTATCTTCATATGTAACGATAAGCTTACCCATCTCACCGCCGGTGCCTGTCGTCTTCGTTGTGTTTGCAAGTATATCGATCGAGCCATTCTTACCCGGTTCGATATTGCCGATATAGACATCACCTTCAGATGTAAATCTTGTATCGATCTTTGCCTTTACATTATAGAGGGTAGATGCTCCCAGATTGCTGACACTTCCCATGATCTCGATAGAATCTCCGAGTGTCACATCTGACTCTGCATATACGCCTGTGATCTCACCGCGCTGTTTGATCGTAACCGGCAGATAAATCGTATCTGTCACGGTATATGGATTGCCATAGCGGTCTTCATACTCATCTGTCACTGTCAGCTTATAAGCCTTTTCTTCCAGATTGGCTGCTGCCTGCATCGGGAACTCAAATGTATAAGTCTCTCCGCCTTCCAGACTTGCCAGATATCCGGTTCCGGCTCCGGATGCCGGAATCAGTTCGCCTCCCTCGGAAGCGACTGCCATTTTCAGATTACTGATCTTTTTATCTGCGGTATTCTTGATCGTAACCTCAAGTGTAAAGGTTCCGCCTGCCACTACTTCATTCTCTTTGATCTTATAATCGGTTACCATAACCTTTGGCTCCGCTGCTGATACAAAAGCCATCGTGTCCTTATATCCAAATACAGTAAGGAATCCAAGTACACATGCCATACAGATTGTTAGTATTCGTTTCATCTCTACATCTCCTCTCCTTCTGATATCTTTCCATCCGTGATCCTCACGATACGGTCTGCCTCTCTCGCCAGATCGATATTATGTGTGATAAGTACCAGTGTCTGATCCAGCTTCTTAACAGAATCCTGAAGCAGAGTGATAACTTCATTTCCGTTTTTGGAGTCAAGTGCTCCGGTAGGCTCATCGGCAAGAATCAATGCCGGGCGATTTGCCAGTGCTCTTGCGATCGCTGCACGCTGCTGCTGTCCACCAGATAACTGGTTTGGAAGATGCTTCCGTCTGTCCTTCAGACCTAACATCTCGATAATATGATCGATGTAATCGCGATCCGGCTTTCTGTGATCGAGCAAGATCGGCATCTTGATATTTTCCTCTACTGTCAGTACCGGGATCAGATGATATGCCTGAAATACAAATCCGATCTTTCTTCTACGGAAGACTGACATCTCCTCATCGGTCAGTCTTGTAATATCCTTTCCGTCTACGATGACATTTCCCTCATTTGGAGTATCCACACCACCCATAACATGAAGCAGGGTGGATTTACCGGAACCGGATGCACCGACAACCGCCACGATCTCGCCCTTATTCACTGTCAGGTTCACATCATCAAGCGCCCATACTCTGGTATTTCCTTCTCCGTATATCTTTGTTACATGTTCCATTTTTACGATTTCCATAGCGTACCCTCTTTCCTCTGCCTTTCCCGCAGATCTTTCTATCTATAATTTTTATCTATATATTTATTGCATTTCTGTTTTTTAACCTTGTAATACAGCAACTCCGTTTCACCTTTCATCTGCTGTATCAAACTTACCTTTCACGCCTACTCTTCAAGCCTCAGATCTTCTACCATGGCTACCGGAAGATCTCTGATCCCCAGCCAGATGCTTCCGCAGATGATCAGACCGGATGCCACAAGTCCGACTCCAAATGCCCACCAGGCAATGGACTTTCCTGCCTCGATCACCATATTAAGATACATGAATACTCCATACGATAACCCGATACCTATAATAAAGCCGAGTACATTGGCTACCACTGTCGTCATAACCCCCTCTAACATAACGGTTTTCAACAGGCGCTTTCTGGACATTCCGATGACACGGAGCTGTGCGAATTCTTTTCGTCTCAGATGCAGATTTCCGGCTGTCGTATTCACAATATTTACTGAACTTAATACAAAGATGAACAATACCGCTGCGATTGCATACCGGACAAAGCTTTTCAGGTATACACAGAGCTGCATAGACTCTCCATATAAGGAATCACCGATATAGGAAAGCATATCTGTTACAGAGCTGGCTGATACACTGTCCAGATTGACCTTATATTTCATTCCGGCAATGTCATTTTCTCCATATCCGGTCAGATCGAAATAATCATTCTGGCGCATATAGATCTGACGGTCTGCAGTCTCACCAAATACCTGTGTGCCAAGATCCAGAATACCTTCGACCTTGTAAGTCTTGTAGTGTCCCTCTGCGATCAGCTTATCCTTGATCTTCTTGTATTCTGCATATTCCTGTCGTACGGAAGTCCGGTCTTCCCCATTTCCTACCGTACTGCCTTCGCTGTCACCATCTTCTGTCGCTGTTTCCTGAAGCTTTTCATATTCCTGATCGATCTTCTCCTTTGCTTTCAGACATTCTTTCTGGTATAAAGCAAAATCAACTAACTGAACCGTATCGCCCAATTCAAAATGATAAGTGTCAAAATGGTAGGTCTTATCATATAAAGTATCATTCGTATCCTCGGTCTCCTCCAGATCCCAGCTGTTAAAGCTTCCTCCTGCCACAACCAGAATACCGTTCTCTGACAGCTCCGTTGTTCCCGCTGTCAGATATTTTGTAAGATGATTCAGATCTGAATCATCGCATCCGATCACATCGGTACTGTTTACCATAGTTTCCGCTACACTTCTGGCAACTTCCGGATCCTTATCATCAGATGCCTCTCCTGTTCCATTTAACTTATCCATATAGACACCGTAATAATGTCCCATCGTAACCTTGGTTCGAAATTCATCTGTGATCTTTCCTGTATAAGAATCCGTATCTACCAGATCGGCCTTGCAGCCATATACCTTCTTCGATTCTTCTACACTGTTATTCCGTGACAATTCCCGGAATACCTCTACAGATGGCAAGGTGCTCTGCGCTTCTTCCAGACTCGTAGTAGATGATGAATACGATGTCAGATTGATCTGATAATCTCCATACCTTTCATCTGTAGACTTCCAGTATTTTCTGAGCTGTCCCCAGCAGCTGCATATCAGTACGATCGCTGATATACTGAATACCATGGCTGTTACTGTCTTTATAAATCTTCCTTTATTTCGAAGGACACTCTTTCTGGCATATGCGCCTTCGATTCCGAATATCTTTCCCATCAGACCGCCGCCATGACGACGAAGCTTTTCTTTCTTGATCCTGTATTCACCGCGAACTGCACTGACCGGTGTCATCTTCGTTACCAGCTTGGCATTCTCACGCATTACGAAATACATATCTCCCAGATAAGTGATCAGGATCGGTATCATCGGAATGATATGGAAGCCTGCGCTTATCTTAAATATAAATCCAAGGATCATGCTGACAATTCCGCCCATCACGATACCGGCAAGCAGTCCGGCAATCTCAAGCATGGCTCCCATCCGATAGATGATGCCGCTTAACTGTCCCTTCGTCGCTCCGATGCATCGTAAGATTCCATAGTCTTTCACCTGCTCTAATGTGAACATCTGGATCGTATTTCTGATAACTCCGACTGCAAAGATTGCAAATATATATGCAACTAACAGAACCACGATCAATATAACAGCAAATCCTTCATCCATATCCTGCAGATACCAGGTGGACAGATTCCAGTTGAGTTCTGCATTCACACCATAATCTGTGGTCATCTCTTCCATGATCTTCGCCATCTTATACGGATGTCCGGTATTTACATACAATGCATTGTCATATATCTTTTCTACATATTTGCCATCCGTTCCGTTAATTGTCTCCCACTCACTCACCACATACTTTCCTGTGTATGCCTGTGTGACACGATCATCCGACGCGATCTGTGATAAGGTTTCCTGATCATCCGTCAGGAACACGATCTCATAGTCCGCTTCCTTTCTTACATCCTTTTGCTGCTGCAACATATAAGAATAGAAAATGTTCAGTCCCGCATACAACACGATTACTGTGATCATTACACCGATGATCGTGATCACACACCGCTTTTTGTTAGCTTTCAGATAATATGCTGCAAGTTTCTTATAGTCTGTCATTTCTCACCTCTCCTTTTTATTTCACACCGATAACTTTGGCCTCTCTTCATCATTATCGATTTTTATTCCTCAAGCCTCAGGTCATCCACGATATCAACCGGAAGATCCCTAAGTGATACATAGATGCTTCCACAGATTACCAATGCAGATGCGGCAAACCCGACTCCAAATGCCCACCAGGCAATGGTCGGTTTTATATATAAAAGCATGCTGAGATATTCATAGATATATATTGTAAATATCGTACCGAATAAAAATCCAAGAATATTCGATAAGGCAGTTGCCATCACTCCCTCTAACATGACCGTATGGATCAACCTCTTTCTGGACATTCCAAGTACCCGGAGCTGCGCCAGTTCTTTTCGCCTCATATGCAGATTTCCTGCTGTGGTATTAATGATATTCACTGAACTTAATATAAATACAAAGGCAGCAAACGCCAACGCATACCGCATTACATTTCTGGCATAGGCATATCCGTATAAAACATCCGTAAGATCGGACGATAGCATGTCAAAATAGGATATCGGCACACTGTCAAGATCGATCGCATACTTTATTCCTGTCACATCCTGTTCACCATACCCGGTCAGATCAAAGTAGGAATCTCTTTTCATATAGATATCTCCCCAATCCGGAAGCAGCTGATCTCCAAAATCCAGAACTCCCTGAACTGTATAGGTTCGATAATATCCTTCCTCAATAAGTTCCTGACGGATACGCTCAGCGATCACATACTGTTCACGCCAGGTTGATCTGCCCTCTTTGGTTGCCCGTTCTTCTGAGATATAGGTATCTCCCGTATCTACCTCAGGACTGACCAAAATGCTGTCTGCCATCATCTTGTCATAAGCCGCCTGATATCGTTTTTTATATTCCCTGTAATCAACCAGCCGGATCGTATCTCCTACCTGCAAATCATATGTATCAAAATGCTTTCCCAGATCATACAATGTCAGCTTTTCATCACCCGTCCAGGAATAATCCATTACACTTCCTCCACCGATAACCAGGATACCATCGTCATCCAGCTCCGCAGTTCCACTCTCTATAAATTCGGACAGATAGTCCAGATCATTCTGATCACAACCTTCAATGCTTATAAATGAACTATTCAGACTGTCAACAGCCTTTTCATATTCCACATCATCTTTCTCGCTGTATTCCTTTGTATTCCGTTCTCTCCATCTCTGCATCATTGCTTCGATGTAACTTCCCAAACTCGTCTGTTCTGCATAATCTTTGTTAAACTTGCCATAATAGGTTTCAGGATCTACCAGATTTCCTCTGGCACTGTATACCATTTTTGTTTCTGTTACATAGTAATGCAAAGAATTCTCTTTGATCTCTTCGGCAGAGGGCAAATCCTCACTCTGTATCCATTCCACATCATTAAATATGCTGGCAGGCGATTGGTTTTCTTCCAGATATCTGCCATACATATCATTAATATTCTTTTTCGTATCACGAACCATACCCCAGGTACTCAGACATATAACAGTCGCAGTTATGCTGAGCATCATAGCAGTTACCGTCTTTGCAAACCGCCCGCTGTTCCGCAATACGCTTTTCCTTGCATAGGCTCCTTCAACACCGAACAGCCGTCCCATCAGACCATTGCCACGGATCTTGATCTTCTCCTTTTTGATCCGGTACTCTCCACGGACTGCACTGACTGGTGACATCTTCGTTACAATCTTTGAACACTCCTGCATTACAAAATACAGATCCCCGAGATATGCGATCAGTATCGGAATAACCGGGCCGATATGGAATCCAACATCCACATTCTTTAAAAAGCCAAGGATCACACTGACGAATGTTCCGAGCAGTACACCGGCTGCAATGCCTGTCAGTTCCATGCCCGCTCCCATCCTGTATATAACCCGGTTCAACTGTCCTTTGGTTGCTCCGATGCACCGCAGGATTCCATAATCCTTTACCTGCTCTAACGTGAACATCTGCACCGTATTTCTGATCATTCCGACAGCAAAGATTGCAAAGATATAAGCAACCAACAGAACAAGGATCAATACAACACCAAGCAGACCATCTGAATCCTGAAGATATAACACAGCCAATTCATTATTCAGCCTTGCATCCACTCCGTAATCCGCTTTCATGGCCTCCATGACCGACTCCATCTGATAAGGATGTCTGATATTCACATATAAAGCATTTTTATAATTTACTTCTACAAATCTTTCTTCATCACTGACATATTCTTCCCCTGTATACGCCCCGCTATATGCCTGAAGTACCCGGTCATCTGCTGCGATCTGCGCTAATCTGTCTGTATCTTCTGACAGAAAAACGATCTCATAGTCTGCTTCTTTTCTCACTTCCTGCCGTTTCTGGAGCACATACGAATATCCAAAATTCAATGCTGTATATAGCACCGCCACTGTGATCATCACCCCAACGATCGTAACGATGCATCGCCTTTTACCTGCTTTTAGATAATAAAGTGCGAGTTTTTTATAATCTGTCATTCATTACCTCCCCGTGATATATATGAAAAAAAGATAGATACCTCTTCGTTGTATCTATCTTCTCACTTCTATCTTACATTCCCGTGAATATCTGTGTATTCTTTTCTTACAATATTGTAAGAAAGAGATAATTTCCTACATCAATTCCCATCACCATAGTATTTTCTGTTATTGCTTCACATTAATTTCTTTAGAATTCTTTTTAGAATCAGCTTAATCTACATGTACAAATGTAATGATAAACCAGGTATATGCTCCTTCTTCACTCCGCACCGTGATCTTGCCGCCCATTCCTTCTACAATAGATTTTGTAAGGGATAAGCCGATTCCGACACTGTTCGGATTCACATCATGGTGTACACGGTAGAATCGTTTAAATATATTTCCGAGATCCTTCTCTGCGATTCCCATTCCATGATCCTTGACATAGATCCTGGTAAAGACCGGATTGTGTTCTACCTCAACCGTGATCTCTGTCTTCTCCGGTGAGTAATCTGATGCATTCTTCAAAAGATTGATGATCGCCTCTACGAGCCAGTCACCGTCACAGACCAGCTTCCTGCCATCCTCACAGATTACATGAACCTCCTGTTCCCTGCTCTCCGTCAGATAGGTTACGCTGTCTCTTGCCTGTAATAATAACAGCTTCAGATCACATTCTTTTCGGTCAAACTGGATTGCTCCCGCCTCGATCCGGGCAAGCTTTAAAAGAGATAATACCATCCATTCCATTCTGGTAAGCTGATTTTTTGATTCGTTAAGCACCCGCATCCGTTTTTCTTCATCTGTAAAGGAATCATCTAACAGCAGATCGATGAATACATTTAAGGATGCCAGCGGTGTCTTAAGCTGATGAGAGATATCTGACATGATATCACGTAAGAATACTTTCTCTGACATTTCCCGCTCTTTGCTTTCTTTTAAAAATGTCACCATCTTATAAAAGTTCGTATATAAGATTCCGATCGTGCCCTGCATGTATTCTTCCTCCGGTAGCTCATCTTCTCCCTGAACTACGCGAAGCATCTCATCCGACACATGCTCAATCTCCCGATAAGTATGGCCGATCTCCCGATAACTGATGAAAAACAGAATTACAAGCCCAACCGCTAACATCAGCAAAATAACTGCAATTCTCTTTTCATCGCCACCGAACAGGAACCGTATACCGATTCCAACCACTGCCAGCAATATTACAGCCAAGATCACAAATCGTTGTATGAACCGTTTTCTCTCAAAATCACTTTTCAAGACTTTAGTTTCCTCTTTTAAACATCTCTTCCCACATTTACAAGAACCATAGCTGACATCTTCGGCACCTTCATATAAAGCATATTATGCTCTACTTTGTAGTCACAGGTTTCCAGACTGTAGCCTTCTTCATTTGTAAGCATCACTCTGCGCATGATCTCATGGTTCTTGACCCCAATCCGTCTGACATGCAGCTTCACATCGATGTCTTCATAATTTGTATTCAGGATCACAACCAGTTGCTCCGTATCTGTGAACCGTCCATATGCGATAATCTTATGTGCTCCATGCAAGAACATAACCGAGCCACGGATCAGAGCCTCATAGTTCTTATGGATACAGATCATGTCTTTATGGAACCGGATCAGTTCCATATCTTCTCTGCCCCACGGATACGTTCTACGGTTATCCGGGTCAGTCCAGCCACAAAGTCCTGCTTCATCTCCATAGTAGATCGTCGGAGCTCCTGGCCAGGTCATCTGGAATACAACGCCCTGACGGAATATACTCTTATCGATACCCTCATTTGCCGCCTGCGGCCCCATCGTATGCGTACGTCCGACTCTCCGGTTTGTACGGGTTAAGAATCTGGAATGATCGTGGTTTGATAATTCATTCATTGCAATCTCAAGGGATGGACGCTGGAATCTCGCCATATGATAATTCATGGCTCCCATAAATGTATCCGGATTACCCAACAGATCACCACGGAACTCATCACTGTGTTTCTCAACACCAGTCAGAAACCAGGTAATCGGCTCCATAAATGCATCATAGTTCATAACGGTATCCCACTGATCGCCCTTTAACCAAGGCTTTGGATCTCCATAATGCTCTGCCAGTACAATTGCATTTGGATTTGCCTCTTTGACTGCGTTACGGAACATTCTCCAGAACTTGTGATTATATTCCTCCGAATGTCCGAGATCTGCTGCAACATCCAGTCGCCAGCCATCCACGTTATATGGAGGGGACACCCATTTCTTTGCTATATTCAAAATATATTCCACCAGTTTTGGGGAATCTTCATAGTTCAGCTTTGGAAGTGTATCATGCCCCCACCAACCATCGTAGGTGGTATTATACGGCCATACCTCTTCGTTATAAAACTTAAAGAATGACTTATACGGACTGCTCCAGGATACATATGCTCCCTTCTCGTAGCCTTCCTGATTCTCATAGATACACTCACGATCCATCCATTTGTTGAAAGAACCGCAATGGTTAAATACACCATCTAAGATAACACGCATACCACGACTGTGAATCTCCTCCACCAGTTCTGCAAAAAACTGATTGCTGGCTTCCAGATTCCGTTTGTCGGTTACACGGCTGATATATTTTGTTGCTCTTTTATTCTCTTTTACGCCATCCGGCAGGCATTCGCCCTCGTCCACAACGATCTTTCCGAAATGCGGATCAATATAATCATAATCCTGAATATCGTATTTGTGGTTGGATGGTGATACAAATAACGGATTAAAATAGATAACATCTACGCCCAGATCCTGCAGGTAATCTAACTTATCCTTAACACCCTGAAGATCTCCGCCATAGAAACGTCCGACATCCATATTTGCCGGATATTCATACCAATCCTTCACCTGTCTGGTAGGACTGTCGATGTAGCAGTATTCGTTGTCCAGTACATCGTTCGATGGATCTCCATTACAGAAACGATCCACATAGATCTGATAAAAGACAGCTCCCTTTGCCCAATCCGGTACATCAAAGCCCGGACAGATTTCAAAGTTATAGTCCGGATTCACATTCTTCTGTACACCGATCCTATTATAATAACAGGTCACACAGCCCGAATGGACCTCAAAATAATAGGATATATATTTCTCTCCGGCGGGGATCACCGCCGTATAGTAATCAAATAAATCATCGGATTCTTCAACAGACATGACGAGTTCCTCGCCATTGTAGATCAAATAAACTTCATCGGCATTATCTGCACATGTTCGAAATCTAACCTTCACCTGGTCATTGATTCCAGGCTCCTGCGGTATTCTATAGTATTCAGAACCATCGGAAAACAATCCCCCTACATTGATAACCGGCTTCAGATCATATATATAATCATGAATTCTTTCTGCGTTCGTGTATTTGTCGGACATTCAAAACTCTCCCTTTCGTTTATGCCTTTTCATTCTAATACTTTTTTAATAAATAGACAACCTTTTTATGCTGACAACCAATGGCAAAAACTAAGCCCCACAGCATCCTCCGCCGCTCCCCGGGGGCTGCCCCTGTTATAAATACGATTGCGAGGCTTTCGTCATGAACTGCACATTGTCAGTAAATACGAGTGCTTGTTTGAGCCGAAGGCGAGTTAGCACAGGAGTATTTACGAATCAGACATGTGCAGTGAATAGAAAACGTAGCAAGGTATTTATAACTGGGGCAGACCCCCGGAGAGCGGTGGAGGGTGCTGTGGGGCTTTTTTATTCGGATGGTCGGCATAAAAGGGTTGTCCTTTCACCGAAGCAAAATAAAAGAGACAGTCAACGTACGACTGCCTCTTTTGGAGAAGGTATTTTGTTACTTATGGGGTGTAGCCAAAACTATATAATGTATTGGGGGGTTACAAGTATTATTATATACAAATACTTGTAAAAGTCTGCCCAAACATTTTTTTATTTTAAAAATTTTATTGTGCAAAACAGAGAGCGGCGTTTTTTGAAATTATTCAAAAAACGCCGTTTTTGTGCAACATGTACAAATTTTTATTGGTTTTCATTCAATTTGTTCGTGTTACTATTGTCTATATTGTTGAAGGCTCTGCGTTTGCAGCAGAATTTGCATTTGGTACATCATCAAACAATGCTTCAAACTCAGCCCGGTCGATTCTCTCTTTCTCGAGAAGAAGAGCTGCACATTTATGAAGGATGTCTTCATGTGCTTCAAGGATCGCTCTGGCATCTGCATAACATTCATCGATGATACGCTTCACTTCCTTATCGATCGTTCCGGCAACCTTCTCACTGTAATTCTTTGCATGGCCAAGATCACGTCCAAGGAATACTTCTTCCTGATCATCACTTTCGTAGTTGATCAGACCAAGCTTCTCAGACATACCGTACTTGGTAACCATTGCTCTGGCATACTGGCTTGCCTGTTTGATATCCTGCGAAGCACCTGTTGTGATATCCTCAAGGATCAGTTCTTCCGCGATACGTCCGCCAAGGCTTACCTTGATATCCTCTAACATCTTTGCCTTTGTCATGAATACGTTATCATTTTCAGGAAGCGGCATCGTATATCCACCTGCACCGGTTCCGGTCGGGATGATAGATACGGTATAAACCGGTCCCACATGAGGAAGCAAATGGAACAGGATCGCATGACCGGATTCATGATAAGCGGTGATTCTGCGCTCGCTCTCCGGTACCAGACGACTCTTCTTCTCTCCACCGATTCCAACTTTGATAAATGATTTATCTACATCTTCTTTTACAATATAAGCACGGTTATCCTTCGCTGCACAAATCGCAGCTTCGTTCATCAGGTTCTCCAAATCAGCACCTGCAAAACCTGCCGTTGTTCTTGCAATATCATTCAGATTTACATCTTCTGCAAGTGGCTTATTCTTTGTATGAACCTTCAGGATCTCTTCTCTACCCTTGACATCCGGACGATTTACGAATACCTTACGGTCAAAACGACCAGGTCTTAAGATCGCATGGTCAAGAATATCCACACGGTTGGTTGCTGCAAGAACGATAATTCCTTCATTTACACCGAAACCATCCATCTCAACAAGCAACTGGTTCAAGGTCTGCTCTCTCTCATCATGTCCACCGCCAAGTCCGGTACCACGCTGTCTTGCAACAGCATCGATCTCATCGATGAAAATAATACATGGAGCATTCTTCTTTGCTTCGTCAAACAGATCTCTTACACGAGAAGCACCGACACCGACAAACATTTCCACGAAATCAGATCCCGAAATGCTGAAGAACGGTACCCCGGCTTCACCTGCAACCGCCTTTGCCATCAATGTCTTACCGGTTCCCGGAGGTCCTACTAACAGAACACCCTTAGGGATTCTGGCTCCAACCTTTACGAATCTTCCCGGATTCTTAAGGAAGCTGACGATCTCTTCCAGATCTTCTTTCTCCTCATCCAGCCCTGCTACATCTTTAAATGTAACCGTCTTTCCGATATCTTCATTCTTCTTGGCACGGCTCTTTCCGAAGTTCATCATCTGTCCGCCGGATCCACCACCCTGGATTCGTCCGATCATGAATGTCATGATAATGACCATAATGATCATAATGATCAGATATGGGATCCACATGCCAAGCATGCTTTCCTTCTGCACATCATACAGATTGTACTTTGCCAGTTTTACCTGATCCTCTGCAGAAGCTGTCGCATTCTTCTTATCAACTGCTGCTTCATAGTCATTATAGATCTTAATAATCTCATTAACATCTGCCGCATAGAATGTAAGCTGTTTTCCGGAAACAAACTCCACATCTACGGTTGCTGTCGGCACATTTGTATTCTGTGTAATATCTACCGCTGCGATGTTTCCCGCGTTCAGATCTGCCGAAAATTCCGTATAGCTGTAATTGGTCGCAACATTACTGCTGCCACCCAGCCATTTGTTGATCAGCAGGAATCCGACAATAAGGATGATCGCATAAATCACAACAGCACTTCTTGCTCTCTTCTTATTCATTGTCTACTCCTTCATCTTGGTCTGTCTTTTTATATAAACAGTCTGATATCTACTGTTCAATCACTCCGATATATGGAAGGTTCCTATACTTCTGTGCACAATCAAGTCCATATCCTACTACAAAACGATCCGGGATCGTAAATCCTGTCATATATAATTCAACCGGAATCACACGTCTCTCCGGCTTATCAAGCAGAGTTATTACCTGCATGCTCGCTGGCTTTCTGTTATTTAATAATTTGATCAGATACGACAGCGTTCTTCCTGAATCGAGAATATCTTCAACGACGATCACATTTTTTCCTTCTATTGATTCATCCAGATCCTTATTCAACTTCACAATTCCTGATGATTTCGTATCATCTCCATAACTGCTGACCGACATAAAATCCATGGTTACAGGAACCGTGATCTTCTTCGCCAGCTCACACATGAAGAATACACTTCCTTTTAATATTCCGATCAGATGAACGGCCTTTCCTGCATATGCTTTATCAATAGCTGCTGCCATCTCTGAGATTCTGTTATCTACTTCAGTTTCAGATATCATGACTTTAATCTGCTCTTTCATCTTCATTTTCTCCTTCTGGTATATATTCTAAACATATTACTCTTTTTGTATCAGGCCGTACCTTGTACTTCTCACTCAACCGGACGCCCACTGCCCAGATGATGTCATGTCCGGAAGCTACAAGCGGTATCTGCAAACGCTCTGCCACCGGTATCTTGCAAGATGAAAATAACCGGTTTATCTTCTTCGTTGAGCCATCTGATGCGATCACCATATAGTCATTTTCCATATATTTCCTGATAGTAATGCCATTCTGTATTCTATCATAATCTGCAAACTTCGTATACTCTTTTTTTGTTAAATCTAAATGAACAGATTTCTCAAATATTTCAATCTTCATCCTTCCCATTCCGGGCAGGATATATTCACCTGCACCTTTTATAACTATCTCCTGCCAGTCGATATCGCGTGCGCCCTCTGCTGTCTTCTCAAAACACAGGTATCCATAATTCTGATATACCATTCCACCATGCGGAAGCATGATCCGGCTTCCCGCAGCTGCCTGATACAGCTTCTTCACTTCTCTTACATGGTTCTGACCGACATCCTTTCTTCCGCCGCTGACTCTGCCAATCAATTCTAAGATCACAAGATCCTCGATCAGTTCATCCTGTTCCCGTAGCTTCCTGATTTCCAATACATATGCATCTGTTTTTCCGGTCTGTTTCCGTATCTCCATATGTTCATCCAGAAAATATCCTACCTGCTTCGTCACATAGGTATCATACATAGCCGCATAGGCTGCTGCCTGACTGATATGTGCCGCTACCTGTGTGTTTATCTCATTAAGTGCCGGAATCACCTGATTACGGATCTTATTTCTGGCATAATCATTTTCCAGATTTGTGGAATCCGTACAATACTGTATCTCCTGCTGTTCCAGATAAGTCTCAATCTCCTGTCTGGTACATGAAAGTAACGGACGCACGATTCGGTCCCGCTTTACCGGTATTCCGGCCATTCCGGCGATCCCCGTTCCCCTTACCATGTTGAGCAGTACCGTCTCTGCTACATCATTTTTGTTATGAGCAACCGCTACCTTATAATCAGAAAGGCCACGCCTGTCTGCCGTCTGAGAAAATGCCCCATACCGTGCATTTCTTCCCGCTTCTTCCTCCGTCAGTCTCTGTTCCTTTGCAAGCTGCGGCACATCGATATGGTAACAGTCACATGGTATTCCAAGCTTCTTACAATACTCTGCCACATAAGATTCATCTGCATCTGCCTCTGTTCCGCGGATCATATGGTTAACATGGACAGCATACAGCTTGAGCTCCATTTTCTCCCGAAGTCCTGCCAGAACCGTCAGCAGACAGATGGAATCCGCTCCGCCGGACACACCAACGATGCAGACATCTCCTGCTTTAAGCAAATTTTTTTCTTTTATAAATTGATAAATCTGTTCTTCTAATGTATTTTCTGTCATCTGTTTTCCACACCTGTCCGTCTTCTATGATTCGGATATTCGATCATCTATATTCATTACCTGTATCTTTGTATGTATATTGTATAAACGTTTCTTTAAAATCCTGCATCCACCGATATATGCAGCTTCGTTATTTTACATCCGGTCATATACATTTCTTCGTTATCTTAATACAAGCCTGCCATAAATTTCAAGTAACAAACCGGAAAGTTTATGCTATTTCCAATTTTGCCACGATCACCGTCACATCATCCTCAAGTCTGCCTTCACAACGCAGAAGCACCTGTGAAATGATATACTCCAGCGTTTCCTTGCAGTCCTCCGTATCCAGATTCTCCAGGATCTCACGCATATCCTCTTCATCCCCAAACGCTCCATCACTCACCATCACCAGTCGATCCTCCGGTTCCAGCTCCTGATGGATCACATCACATTCTGCCTCCGGCAGAACTCCGATTGGAAGTGACGCCCCACAAAGAACCTCGATTCCCTCTGAATGTATAATATATGTCGGTGCTGCCCCCTGCTTATACTGTGTCAGCTCCCCGTTGTACAGGTCTACGATTCCCATATCAAAGGTTGTAAAACACCGTCCGCTGTTTTTTTCGGAAATGCAATTATTGGAAAATGCAATTCCATAAGAAGGGTCAAAGCCAGCATCCAGCAGTTCTTCCATCGTGTCAATCATCAACGTACTCTCGCAGGATGCAAGGCTTCCGCTTCCCATCCCATCCGAGATCATCATTACAAGTCTGCCATCCTCATGCTCCTTCACCGAAAAATTGTCTCCCGATACATTGGAACCATATTTCTTGATTCTTCTGACAAAATAACTGCAGCGATACCTCGCACATTCCTCAAATGTGATCACACGGTCATTTTCAGATATGATCGCTGAAGTATCCTCGGATGCCCGGATTGGCTTATCAAAAACCTCTGAAAGAATGTCTGCTGCATCCTTTGACAACATGATTTTCTGATTCTTTGTTCTGGCTGTTATATAATACTGTACATGATCCATTTCATTCTTCATCGAAGAAAGGTGCGTCATGATCACCCCCTGTTCCAGAAAGCGCGTCCGCAACTGCTCCTCCCGGTTAAACGGAACCGGTTCTGCCGTTTCCAGATTATCGGAAAATCTTCCGATCATATCTCCGATCTCACCCAGATCTACCTTGGCAGCCGCCGGGCCACATCCGGCAAGCGTATATTCGATCCGTTTAAATGCCCCGGATAATTCCCGTATTTTCTCTGCCGTTATCCGGTTGATTTCCGTTGCTGTCTGAAAATTATACTGCGACTGGATCCATCCATCCCTGACGGTAAGCATCCATTTTGGTGTCGCTGCAAATAACAGCACTGCACTGCCAGCACTTTTTATCCCCTCAGGTGTCAGAAAATACGGATCGTAAGTAAGTCCGATCAATACACATGCAAGCAGCACTGACACAATAGTGCCTGTTTTCTTCTTATCCGATAATGCTCTGCCCGCAAGCACCAGGATCGCACAGATAAAAAAACTTCCGACAAATTCTGCTTGTCCGCTTTTGATCGCTGTGATCAGACCACATACACCCGTTACCGCCATTCCATATCCGGCTCCAAACCGATGCAACGTATACCAGGACAGATACAGACCGGTCATCAGCAGCCAGGTAACAACTCCGCCTATTTTATATGGCATTCCCCATATACATACTGTAACTACTATCAGTATTCCAAGCAATTCTTCATTATAATGATCCCGTTCCCTCTTATGCAGCAGGATAACCTCCAGACCTTTGCGGAATGCAGGAATCAATCCTGTCGAGATCACCGCCTCGCAGCCGGCAGCCGGCAGGGCATTCTGCACCGGTTCGACCATCAGACCACAGACCGTACTGATTCCAAAGACAAGTATGGCACATATGCCAGCCAGAATCCACCGGATATTGGTTCCATATGATTGTTTCACACCTTTTCGTTTTGTCTTTTTTCCACTTCTGTCTGTGTATTCGGACAGGTTTCTCCGAACTCCCTCCGTCAGGTTCAGACCGACCAGAACACCGATCAGGATCAAACTATATTTTAACAGAAAATATGTAACCGGAAGCTGCTGTTCCCCCATTACATATGGTCCCATCTGAAAAAAGCTTCCTGCATTCCAACCGCCGATTCCATACATAACTGCTCCGCCAAAGAGCATGGCTGCAAACAACCCAAACGTACTTTGTCTGATGCTGTAAACTGCTGCCAGCATCGGAACCATAAACGGATGCATTCCAACAACCGCAGAATGGCCGCACAGAAAGCCCAGCAGATACAACAAAACCCGATTCACCTTTTTTTCTTTCATATATATGTCCTCCCTTTTTGCCTTAAGTGTCAGACATTATACGGAGACTGAACGTAAAAAAAAAGCGAAAGCTGAAAACAGCTATCACTTTTCTTTGACTCTTTTTTATATTTCTTTCTTAATTCTGTGTTTATTCTTCAGGGCGAATCACTATTTCGTCAGGATATACCAGCCCAAGCTGATTTCTTGCAACATCCTCAACGTATTTCTTCGTCTTCATATAGTCTTCTTTTTCTTCCAGTTTCTTATGCTCGTTCTGTGCATCTTCAATCTGGGCAGTAATCTCTGCTGCCTGTACCTGCAGCTCTGCTTTCTTCTCCCTTAACTGAATCGACTTCACCAACACGACAACAACCAGTAAAAGAAGAGTGATCAGAATAATAGCGGTACTGATCTTCGATTGTTTTCTTCCGGTATTGCTTCTACCCATGGTCCATTTCCCCTGTTTCCTGCTTCTTTTCGAACAGACCTGTTCTGCTATAAAAACAGTTCTTTCGAAGTGTATTGACATAATTTTACCTTCTCGAACAAATTATGTCAACAAGCATTTTTGCCTTTAAAATCACTTTTCTCAACCCCATTTTTATCCCATACAATATGTAGTCCAGCAGTCTGGAAACAACCCAATTTATAGTAGCAAAATACACCCCGGCTCCCGAAAAAAATCCTAAAAAAATATACAGCCGAATCTCTCCGCTATTATAATAAAACATCACCAGAATAACCATTGCACATAATGCAAGCCAAAACGTCAGATCAAAAATACCGATCCAGGCGCCATGCATCTTTATCACTTTTTTTAAAGCATAAAAACAGCTTATCAGAAAACCAATGATTACGCCGCATAGCACACATACGGCAAACGCGGTTGACTGTTGTTCCATCATTTCCGTCATTATTTAAACAACCTCTTAAGCGAAAATGTTCCGTCCTCTTTATCTGTCATATAACAAATACAGTCAACCTTTCCATTCATGTCAAGAACGCCCTTGTCAATATCCAGATTCGTCATATGCATATCTTTTCCGGTCAGCTTCATCTTTCCGGCCTTTGTGAGAAGATATACCAGATCCGGTTCAAACGAGATTACCTTTTCCACTCCGGTTATCTTTGCTTCCTTTCTGGCATCCATGATCAGTTTATGTCCATCGGAATTTCCTGTGCTCTGTACCTTCTCCATGTATTCCCCTTTTCCAAAAAGCCTTCAGAAGCTTTCTTAAGTCTGTTAGAACAGTATATGAAGCTTATACCTGCAGTAGAACCTGTTCTCAATCCCATATCTCAACAAACAATTCTTCCAGCTTGCCGATATTGATCAGTTTTGACTGATTTTTATTTTTTGTTCTTTACCATCTCTTAGCCATAAATTTATATCCATTCGTATTTGTAAGAGTATAATTCCCCACATTTGCCACATACTAACTCTAAAGCTAAAACCTAGCAAAAAAGGATGTATTTTTATTACAACAAAAAATCATTCTTACAAAATATGGGTATTGGAGGAAAATTAAGTATGAGACCCACAGGAATTGTCAGACGTATCGACGATCTGGGCAGGATCGTTGTTCCGAAAGAGATCCGGCGTGTGCTTCGGATCCGGGAAGGTGATCCCCTTGAGATCTTTACCGGAAAAGACGGCGAAGTTATCATAAAAAAATATTCCCCGCTCGGCGAGCTCGGAACCTTTGCACAGCAATATGTAGATTCCATTTCACAGATCCTCGGCTGTCCGGTATGCGTCACTGACCGCGATCAGATCATTGCAGTAGCCGGCATGCCAAAGAAAGAGTTGGTCGGCAAATCCATCCACAAGGATCTGGAGGATGTCATCAATGACCGGGAAGCTGTAATTGCCCGCCGCGGTGATACAAAATATGTCAACATCACTTCCGATGACACTGACTATGCCGGACAGGTGATCCAGACGATCATCTGTGAAGGTGACGCGATCGGAGCGGTCATTGTATTGAGCAAAGATGACAAAATGCGTTTCGGGGAAACTGAACAGAAAACCGCGATCATTGCTGCTAATTTTCTCGGAAAACAGATGGAGAACTAATTCTATGTCATTTGCCTTGAGAAATGGCGAAAAATCAAGGTTTTTCAAGGCAAAATGGCGTTCTAACCTTGACAAATACTGGCATTTTAGGTATAAATATACATGTTGGGGCGTGATCTACGCCAGGAGTTATCCGGTTTAGCTCACCAGGATAATATATTATGAGTATTTTAGGAGGATTTTTTCGATGAACAAGACTGAATTAGTTGCTGCTATGGCAGAAAAGACAGAATTATCAAAGAAAGATGCTGAGAAGGCTTTAAAGGCTTTTACAGACGTTGTAGCTGAAGAATTAAAGAAGGGTGAGAAGGTTCAGTTAGTTGGTTTCGGTACATTCGAAGTTGCTGAAAGAGAAGCAAGAGAAGGTAGAAACCCAAGAACAGGCGAAACAATGACAATCGCTGCTTCTAAGTCTCCAAAATTCAAAGCTGGTAAGGCTTTAAAGGATTCACTTAACTAGTTTTTATAGAACGAATCAAGTACTTAAGGGATGCTGCATCGTATAAATCAGCATCCCTTTTGCTTTTCTATTTTCTGGAATAGTCCGTCTGTTTTCCGGAATAATCTGACCGCGGTCTTGCATGATATGATTATTTGCGGAATAACCCAACTGTCTTCTGGCAATACTTCTGGTAGATGCAAAAACAGCGTACTGCCGGTTGTTCCTGCATACCTGTTATATGTATCAATTCATTAAATAAGCAGGAGGCAATAACTATGGTCTTAAAAGAAAAGGAAAAACAGGCGATCAAGGATCTTCAGACACTGGAACAGGCCTGCATTGACAAATACGACAAATATGCAGCCCAGGCAAAGGATCCTGTGTTACAGGAATTATTTACCACGCTGAAGGGAAATGAACAGAAGCACTATGACAGTCTGGAGCAGGTTCTGACCGGAACCGTACCAAGCTGTAACTGCAATGACAGTGATGGCAGAGACTACGACCCAAAAGCTACCTACAGCCAGCTTGGACAGTCTCAGGATAAGAAGGATGATGCCTTTCTTGCAACAGACTGTATCACCAGCGAAAAGCTCGCATCCTCTGAATATAACAGCGATGTATTCATATTTGGCGACAGTACGATTCGCAAGCTTCTAGCTGACATCCAGGTTGAAGAACAGAATCATGCCGAAATGCTCTTCAAATACAAAACAGTAAATGGAATGGCATAAGCCCTCCAACAAAATACTTTTACGACTATATAGAACACCATCATTTAAAATACAAAAGGAGATATACAAATGAGATTAGACAAATATTTAAAGGTTTCACGACTGATCAAAAGAAGAACCATCGCAAATGAAGCCTGCGACGCCGGACGTGTTATGATAAACGACAAGGTTGCCAAGGCATCCACTGATGTGAAGGTCGGCGACGTTATCGAGATTAGCTTCGGTAACAAAACCGTCAAAGTCGAGGTAACGATGATTGCCGACTCCACTAAAAAAGAGGATGCCAAAGAAATGTTCCGCTATTTGTAATGTCTTTCATGACGATATAAAGTCTGCATACCCGGTTGCTATATAAACACATGACTCATTTCGTTTCTACTCGATACACTCGTCCATTTGTCAGCAGTCGCCCAAACTCACCCTTACGGGTTCAGACATGGGCTTGGTGCTGACAGCTAGAGTGTATCTCATCACGAAACTACATGAATGTCATTGTTTATTATATAGCAGCCAGATACGCAGACTTTATATCTGTATGCAAGACAAAAACAGGTGGACTATCTACAATAGCCTGACTATACATTGACATTAGCGAGAATTTCGTAATGAGATGCACAGTGCCAGTAAATACGGGTGCCTGTTTGAGTCCGAAGGACGAGTTGGCACAGGAGTATTTACGAATCAGGCATGTGCAGCGAATAGAAATCGCAGCGAGTCAATTATGGTCAGGCTATTAGAGATAATCCACCTGTTTTGTCCGCCTAGTTTGAGGTCTTGATTTCGAGTTCCGGCATAGTGGAGGCAACCTTGGTGTTGGCAGGGATGGACTTCGTCACGAAGGTATTTCCCGCCACTACGGAATTTGCACCAATAATGGTCTCGCCACCAAGAATGGTTGTATTCGCATAGATAACTACATTGTCTTCTATGGTTGGGTGACGTTTGACACCGGACAACTGCTGGCCCTTTCTGGTCGACAGCGCACCAAGGGTAACACCCTGATAGATTTTTACATTATTTCCAATATCGGTCGTTTCGCCGATAACGATTCCGGTTCCGTGGTCAATAAAGAAATATTCACCAATATTGGCACCCGGATTGATATCGATTCCCGTCTCACCATGTGCATATTCTGTCATGATCCTTGGAATAAACGGTACCTTCATCTGATAGAGCACATGTGCGTATCGGTATACAAATATCGCAAATAACCCCGGATAGGAGAAGATGATCTCTTCACGGCTGTTTGCAGCCGGATCTCCGTTATATTCTGCTTCTACGTCTTTGCAAAGAAGTGCCTGAACCTCCGGTATGCAACGGATAAAGCCCAGAGCTTTCTCCTGCGCTTCCTCTGTGATCTCCTGATAGCTCTTAGCATCATTTTTATAGCTCAATGCCACCTTGATCTGACGGAATAATTTATCATATATCAATGACAGCTTATGTCCTGCAAAATACTCCTTATTGGCATATGCCATATTCTCTCTCCCGAAGAAACCCGGAAATGTTACTTTCCGTAATTCATCCACAAAATCAATGATCTCATCCTTCTGTGGAAGTCGTTCTCCGAGTGACAGATCAAATAATTTCTGATCCGAATAATTCTTATTTAACGCCTCAGCCATTTCTGCAACGACTGCTTTTACATCATTTTCAAATTCCATTCCAGTCTTACTCCATTTCATTTCCTAATATCAATATATGCAACACGATATCATATGTCCTGTAAAACATTATTCATCTCTAACTGCATATAGCATTAGTATAACATCTCAATAAAAAATGTAAATAATAGTTTTTTCAGTTCACTTCGATGGAAAATACAAATAATGTTTTTCAGCTCCTTGCTATTTCCTGTCATAATCATATCCCGGATGGATTCTGTTCTTACTCTTCAGTTTGGTTATGATCAGAGCAAGCGTCTGCATTTTAACCGGCTTCTCAACCTGACCGGACATACCTGTTATAGCTGCCATCCGCATAGCCTCTGGTGTTGCGTGATAAGTCATTGCCAGAATCGGTATCGTTTTTGCCTGAGGATGATCCATCAGCCGGATTCTTCTGGCTGCCTGATAGCCATCCATATCCGGCATATCAGCGTCCATCAATATATACTGGAACTTTTCATGCTTTGAGCGTTTAAACATCTTCAATGCCTGCTCTCCGCTCTTTGCTACGGTACATTCCGCTCCTCTTTTGGTCAATGCCTCCTGCAAAAGCAGTCCTTCCATATCATTATCGTCGACCAGCAGGAAACGTTCGCCTACGAATGCGACCCTTGGAAGTGCTTCACGGATCTGTCTTTCTTTTTCCCGTTCTTCCTCTGCCTCTCTTTCAGCCGCTTCCTCTTCGGTTTCTTCTTTCAAAGCCCCTTCCTGTGCTAACCGGTACTCCCGGACGGTTTCCTCCATCACGGCATTCATACGCCGCAATTGTACATTGTTTTCCCGGTGCATATCAGCCGTCTGACGCTCATATTCATACCAGGTTCTCATATGGATCGCTCCGACGGTTCCTACTGCCAACACTAACATGATACATGCTATGATCACAACCGTTACCATCCATGAGCCTGACACCTTCTTCTGATAATCCGTCAATACACTCTGTACCACTGCACATGGCGCCTGAAATACGAGAAAGAACTCCGTTCCCTCTAATGGCTGGTAATAGAAATATTCAGCATTTTTCCCTTCATACAAGGTTACACAATTCTGTCTGCCTTCACTGAAATCCTCTGTGATCTGTGCATACTGCTCTTCTTCGATCACAGACTCGTCCAGATAGTGATCAAGGATATTATAATTGCGCACAACGCCCTCATTATTATCCAAATCTGCATATGTAACCATGCTGTCTACATTTGTCACATAGAGTTTTGCCTGTCCCCCATATGCAGAATCAACAAACAGATCATTTACCCTATCTGTATTGTAAATAAATGCTATGACTTCATATTCATTTCCATTTACATAGAATGCATCATATTTTTTTGCTACAACTAATATTTCTTCTCCGTTTCTCCAGGTACAATATTGGACAGACTGACCGCCAACATCAAACAGAGTGCCCTTTGTATCACCCAAATCCAATGTTCCTGTTTTGCCATCATCACAGATATATTTTCCGGTATGATCAACGAATACGATATCCCGTACAGAATCATTCTCCATAGCTATAAAATAATCTTCATAATCTGCCAGTACAACAGACCTTGTTTTGTCATCAAACAGATAGTTCTCAAGACGTTCTGTTTCTTCATACATTGAATTGATCTGCATTTGATAGGAATGTTCTACCTGTTCCATCATTGCTGCGATCGTATTCTTACTGGATATATCAACATATTGTTCAAATTTGGAAAATACATTCCCACCCCAGATAATAAGTGCTATCAGAATAGCACTAAATAGAAATAATAGAAATGCAACTTTTTTATCCCGTTGCGTTCTGACATATGTTATCTTACTCATACGTTTATAGTCTCACCTTCGAGACCGTCCCCCCTTTTTCTTTTTTCCGTTTTTCGAAAGACCTTATCTGATTTTCTTCCATCAAGATCTCTCTAGCATTGCAATTACTATAACCGATATTTCGACATTGTGCAACTATTTCTTTTTTCAGTTAGAATTCATTCACTATATTTCGACATAAACAGCAGAGAAAAGCACCCTGATATGCATTTCTGCATACCAGAGTGCCTGACCTTTACTTTTTGTTTTTATAGATTCGTTTTATTTACGATCTGCACGATCTTTTTTCTTTTTTACAACAATCACTGTTACAACTCCTGCTGCACTGAGCATAAACAGGATTACAAGTGGCATAAGCGGAGCATCATCGCCGGTTTTTGGTGTATCCGGTGGAGTGGAAGGTTTGTCTTCCGTTGTCGTGATCTCCGTAGTGTCTTCTGTCTCAGTTGTATCTTCTGTTTCAGTTGTGACCTCTGTGGTATCTTCCGTTGTGGTTGTAACCTCTGTGGTATCTTCCGTTGTAGTTGTAACTTCTGTCGTAATCTCTGTTGTAGTTGTCTTATCATATGTATCGACAAATGCAACATTTACTGTTTCATCTACAACTACTGTTGCTTCTGCTGACTTACCATCCTTTTGAAGGCCTGTTCCTACTACGTATTTGATGCTGCTTGTTTCATATCCATCAATATCATACTGTATTTCTTCAATGGTATAAGTTCCAGCCGGTTTATTCAGTTCTAATGTATATTTCTTTGTCGATACATCATACTGGAAATCGGTCAGTGCATATGTCTCGGAATTACCTGCTTCGTCTGTAATCTTGAACTTGATCACATTTTCAGCTTCTGCCTTATCGACATCACCAACAACGGTCTTTGTTAATACAAGTTTACCCTTTGTGCTGGTTCTTGTATTTGTAATTGTAATCTCACCTGTTGCAGGATCTGTTGTTATGCTGTCGGTATATTCCTTAGGTACATTTACTTCCTTGACCGTATACTGGATTAATCCGTTTGCATCATATTTCGGAAGATTATCCCAAGTCTTTGTCCAACCATTGCTTTCATCAAGCTGTACCGGAATTCCTGATATAGTTGTTCCGGCATAAAGCTGTACCGTTACAAATCCAGGTCTCTTATTGGCCTTGTTGTTATTATCGTTCCATGCTTTCTTAACAGTTACGGATGTAGTCAGATATGTATATGTATTTGTTACGGTTGCATTGACAACTGTATCCTTTGTTACATTTACATCACCCTCACCACTAACTACCAGATCATAGTTCGTAATTGCTGTTCCGGTTTGCTCTTCGCTTACATTATATGTGCCTA
>NZ_JBBKBL010000008.1:0-143040 GCF_037892645.1 Coprococcus sp. HCN-4056
TGATAAAACAATCCCTCCGGCATCATTTCCTGAAAAATACCGGAGGTTAAAGCCTGCATGGATACACTCCATGCAGCACAAATACAAATAATATAAATTTTAAGGAGGAAGGCGAAATGTCACGTATCGGAAGAATGCCTATCGCTGTACCTGCAGGAGTGACTGTAGATATCGCAGAAAATAATAAAGTGACTGTTAAAGGACCAAAGGGAACACTTGAGAGAGTTCTCCCAGCAGAAATGGATATTAAGTTAGAAGCTGATGTAATCACAGTTTCAAGACCTAATGATTTAAAGAAGATGAAGTCTTTACACGGACTTACCAGAACACTTATCCACAACATGATCATTGGTGTTACAGAGGGTTATGTTAAGGATCTGGAAGTAAACGGTGTAGGTTATAGAGCTCAGAAGCAGGGCAATAAATTAGTTCTTGCTCTTGGTTATTCACATCCAGTTGAGATGGTTGACCCAGAAGGTATCGAAGTAAAGGTTGATGGTAACAAGATTTCAGTTGTTGGTATTGACAAGGAAAAAGTTGGTCAGTATGCAGCAGAGATCAGAGAAAAGAGAGCACCGGAACCTTACAAGGGCAAAGGTATCAAGTATGTTGACGAGACTATCAGACGTAAAGTTGGTAAGACTGGTAAGAAATAATAAAGGAGTGAGATAAGATGGTTAATAAAGAATCAAGAAGCGAAGTTCGTATTAAGAAGCATATGCGTGTTCGTAATCATTTAGCTGGAACAGCAGATAGACCACGTTTAGCAGTTTTCAGAAGTAATAATCATATGTACGCTCAGATTATTGATGATTCAGTTGGAAACACAATTGTAGCAGCATCAACAGTAGAGAAGTCAATCAAGGAAGCACTTGAGCAGACAGATAATGTAGATGCAGCAGCATACGTTGGTAAAGTTGTTGCTGAAAGAGCACTGGAAAAGGGAATCAAGACTGTTGTATTTGACAGAGGAGGATTCATCTACCAGGGTAAGGTTCAGGCATTAGCAGATGCAGCAAGAGAAGCTGGTCTAGAATTCTAAGAAGGAGGAAGAACAACATATGAAGCGTGAAATAATTGATGCTAGTAAATTAGAATTAGAAGATAAAGTAGTAGATATCAAACGTGTAACTAAGGTTGTTAAGGGCGGACGTAATTCTAGATTTGCATGTCTTGTAGTTGTTGGTGACAAAAACGGTCATGTAGGCGTAGGCGTTGGTAAGGCTGTAGAAATTCCTGAAGCTATCCGTAAGGGTAAGGAAGATGCAGCTAAGCACCTTGTTACAGTTCCTGTAAATGAAAACGGAAGTATCCCATATGATTGGAACGGAGAATTTGGTAGTGCAACAGTATTGCTTAAGTCAGCTCCAGAAGGTACTGGTATTATCGCCGGTGGTCCTGCTCGTAACGTACTTGAGCTTGCTGGATACAAGAATATCCGTACAAAATCCTTAGGATCAAACAACAAACAGAACGTAGTTCTTGCAACAATCAAAGGTCTTTCAGAGATCAAGACTCCGGAAGAGATCGCAAGACTTCGTGGAAAATCTGTTGATGAGATACTTAACTAAGGAGGTATTATAAGATGGCAGATAAGTTAAAAGTTACTTTAGTAAAATCACCAATCGGATGCGTACCAAAGCATAAGAGAACTGTAGAAGCATTAGGTCTTAAGAAGGTAAACAAGTCAGTTGAACTTCCTAACAATGCTGCAACTCTTGGTATGGTTAAGCAGGTTAGTTATTTAGTAAAGGTAGAAGAGATTTAATTATATTTGAAGGAGGTGCAGGTCGTGAATTTATCAACATTAAAGCCAGCAGAAGGTTCTAAGCATAGTACTAATTTCAGAGTAGGCCGTGGTCATGGTTCAGGAAATGGTAAGACTGCAGGTAAGGGCCATAAGGGTCAGAAGGCACGTTCAGGATCACCTAGACCAGGATTTGAAGGCGGACAGATGCCTTTATATAGAAGAATCCCTAAGAGAGGATTTACATGTATCAATCACAAAGATATCGTTGCAATCAATGTTTCAGTTCTTGATCGTTTCGAGGATGGAGCAGAGGTTACAGTAGATACACTTGTTGAATGCGGTATCGTAAAGAACCCACGTGATGGAGTTAAGATTCTTGGAAATGGAGAGTTAACAAAGAAGCTTACAGTTAAGGCAAATGCTTTTTCAAAGTCAGCAGTCGAGAAGATTGAAGCTCTTGGCGGAAAAGCAGAGGTGATCTAATAATGTTTAAAACCTTTATCAATGCATTCAAAGTAAAGGAATTAAGACAGAAATTATTATACACATTCTTTGTTCTCATAGTAGTCAGGCTGGGAAGCCTGATTACTGTACCGGGAATCCGAGCAGCAGCGATTAAAGAATATCTAAGTAACGCACTTGGAGATTCCTTCAATCTGTTCAGCTCATTCACCGGAGGATCGTTCGATCAGATGTCAATATTTGCATTGAACGTAACACCATATATTACATCTTCCATTATCATCCAGCTTCTTACCATAGCAATTCCTGCTCTGGAAGAGATGCAGAAAGATGGTGAAGACGGAAGAAAGAAAATTACAGCAATTACCCGTTTTTTAACGATCGGTCTCGCAATTCTGGAAAGTGCAGGTCTTGCGATCAATTTCGGAAGAAAAGGATTCATGGACAGCTACAATTTCTGGACAGTGCTTTCAATGATCGTTATCCTTACAGGTGGTAGTGCATTTGTAATGTGGCTTGGCGAACGTGTAACAGATCGTGGTGTGGGAAATGGTATTTCCATTATCCTGTTGATCAACATCGTATCAACCATGCCAAATGATTTCAAGAATATTTACACACAGTTCATCAAAGGCAAAGATGCAGTCAGAATGTGTCTGATCGCACTTCTGGTTGTTGCAATTGTTGTAGGTGTAACCATTCTTGTATGTATGCTTCAGGGAGCTGAAAGAAAGATTCCTGTACAGTATGCAAAGAAAGTTCAGGGTAGAAAGCAGATGGGAGGTCAGTCCTCCAACATTCCACTTAAGGTAAATACAGCAGGCGTTATTCCTGTAATCTTTGCTTCTTCACTGATGGCGATTCCTTCTATTATAACGAGTTTATTTGGAAAGAGTCCATCCGGTGTCGGTGCTAAGATCCTTCAGGGAATGAGCCAGTCATACTGGTTTAATCCGAACTATCCTTGGGGATTCCTTGGATTGGCAGTATATATCTTACTGGTATTCTTCTTCGCGTATTTCTATACAGCAATTACCTTCAATCCAATGGAGATTGCAAATAACATGAAGAAGAGCGGTGGTTTTGTACCGGGTATTCGACCAGGTAAGCCAACCCAGGACTATTTAAATAAAATACTGAACTATATTATATTTATCGGAGCAGTTGGTCTTTTGATCGTTGCGATGATTCCTATGTTCTTCAACGGATTTTTCAGTGTAAATGTTTCATTCGGTGGAACATCCATCATCATCGTAGTTGGTGTTGTAATTGAAACCATGAAGAGTCTGGAATCACAGATGTTAGTAAGACATTATCAGGGATTCTTATTAGATTAATTGTAAGATACAGATATAAAAAACACGAAAAATGGGAGTGTACACTTGTGCACTTCCTATTCGTGTATTATAGTATAAGTATCTATGGCTTGTTCATTTGGAGGACGGCTGATAACAGGAGGGATTGCAATGAACGTATCCCGCAGGAAAATAAAAAATGGAGGTTATATATGAAGATAATTATGTTAGGTGCGCCAGGCGCAGGCAAAGGTACACAGGCTAAAATGATCGCTGAGAAGTACGGAGTACCACATATCTCAACAGGAGATATTTTCAGAGCAAACATCAAGAACGGAACAGAACTCGGAGCAAAGGCAAAAGAATATATGGATAAGGGACTTCTTGTTCCGGATGAATTAGTTGTAGATCTGGTAATTGACAGATTCAAAGCAGCCGACTGCGCAAAGGGATATATCCTTGATGGATTTCCAAGAACTATTCCACAGGCAGAGGCACTTGACAAAGCATTATCAGCAATCGGTGATTCTGTAGACTATGCGATCAACGTAGAAGTACCGGATGAGAATATCGTTCGCAGAATGTCCGGAAGACGTGCATGCGTTGGCTGTGGTGCAACATATCATATTGTATATAACCCTACAAAAGTGGAAGGCAAATGTGATGTATGTTCATCCGATCTTATCTTAAGAGATGACGATCAGCCGGAAACAGTATTAAACAGACTGAAAGTATATCATGAGCAGACACAGCCATTGATCGATTTCTATGCTAAGAAAGGAATCCTGAAAGAAGTTGATGGAACAATGGATATGAATGATGTATTTGCAGCAATCGTTAAGATTTTAGGTGAATAAAATGGCAATATCTATAAAATCTGAGAGAGAAATTGAATTGATGAAAGAAGCCGGCAGAATTCTGGCTCTCACACATGAGGAGCTGAAGAAGGCGATCAAACCGGGAATCACAACCTATGAGATCGATAAACTTGGTGAAGAAGTGATCAGAAGCTATGGCTGTATTCCTTCCTTCCTGAATTATAACGGTTATCCGGCATCTATCTGTGTATCCGTGAATGAGGAAGTTGTTCATGGTATACCATCAAAGACAAGATTTCTGAAAGAGGGCGACATAGTAAGTCTTGATGCAGGCGTTATCTATGAAGGATATCACTCCGATGCAGCAAGAACTTATGGAGTAGGAAAGATTTCACCGGAAAATGAGCATCTGATTGCAGTTACAAAGCAGAGCTTTTTCGAAGCAATGAAGGTTGCTGTTCCGGGAAATCATATTCGAGATATCGGAAGGGCTGTAGAGCAGTATGTTTTGAAATTTGGATATGGAATCGTAGAAGATCTGGTTGGACATGGTGTTGGAGCAAATCTTCATGAGGATCCGGAAATACCGAATTTTGAAACGATCAAAAAAGGACCAAAGCTGAAACCGGGAATGACGATCGCAATCGAACCGATGATAACAGCAGGTGATTATGAAGTAGACTGGCTGGATGATGACTGGACTGTCGTAACCGTGGATGGTTCCAATGCAGCACACTATGAGAACACGATCCTTATTACAGAGGACAAACCGATCATCTTGTCGCAGGCAGAAGGATTGGAATTATAGAAAATAAAAAATGAATTCAAAATCTCAAGGATTTTAAGGAGGATTAAAAATGTCAAAGGCAGACGTAATTGAAGTAGAAGGAACAGTAATCGAGAAGTTACCAAATGCAATGTTTCAGGTAGAGATCGAGAATGGTCATAAGGTTTTAGCACACATTAGTGGTAAGCTCAGAATGAATTATATCAAGATCCTTCCGGGTGATAAGGTAACAATTGAATTATCACCATACGACCTGACAAAGGGAAGAATTGTTTGGAGAGATAAATAAATTCTTCTATATAAAGAGGTATGTAATGAACATTCTGTAAAGATATTCCCTTTATAGGATGTGATTTATCATAATAATCCCATTAATATGAAAAAATAGAAAATGGGACTTGCATTCTATTGTGAAAAATGATAGAATGCTTATTCGTAGCGGACTTTTTTTGAAAGGAGATTTTCTAATGAAGGTTAGAGCATCAGTAAAACCTATATGCGATAAGTGCAAAGTTATCAAGAGAAAGGGTATCGTTAGAGTTATCTGCGAGAATCCAAAGCACAAACAGCGTCAGGGTTAATCAAAAAAAGAAACTGGGTATCCGGATGATAGCCCATCCATATGATATCTTGTTTTTTAAGTATCAACACACACGGATGTGTTGTAAATTTTAAAAGCGGCTGTAGCATAATCATTATATGCTAGTAAAAATAAAAAAACAGGCAGCGAGATGGAAACATATGCATTTCACCTCAGCATTTTTATGTTGAGATATGTCGAGATCCGATATGCCGGACAGAAGAATTTTTACGGAGGTTAATTAGAATGGCTCGTATTTCAGGTGTTGATTTACCAAGAGACAAGCGTGTTGAGATTGGTCTTACTTATGTATATGGTATAGGTTTGACATCTTCACAGCGTATCCTTAAGGAAGCAAATGTTAATCCTGACACACGTTGTAATGATTTAACTGATGATGAAGTAAGAAGAATCAGCGAAGTAATCAATGCAACACAGACTGTTGAAGGAGATTTACGTAGAGAAGTAGCGCTTAACATCAAGCGTTTACAGGAAATTGCATGCTACCGTGGTAAGCGTCATAGACAGGGACTTCCTGTTCGTGGACAGAAGACAAAGACAAACGCAAGAACACGTAAGGGACCTAAGAAGACAGTAGCAAACAAGAAGAAATAATACTGTTTTCATTTGTTCTTATATATAGTAGAAGATAAGAGATCTTCTGCACCGGGCAGAAGATAAAGTACATTTGTATAAATTTGGAAAACCATAGGAGGTTTAAGAGTTAATGGCTAAGCAAGTTACTAAAAAAGTGGCTAAGAAGCGTGTCAGAAAGAGTGTTCAGCACGGACAGGCTCATATTCAGTCATCTTTCAATAATACAATCGTTACATTAACAGACGCTGAAGGTAATGCACTTTCATGGGCAAGTGCTGGCGGTTTAGGATTCAAGGGTTCTAAGAAGTCAACACCATATGCTGCTCAGATGGCTGCTGAGACAGCTGCAAAGGCTGCTGCTCCTTACGGATTAAAGACTGTTGATGTTATGGTAAAAGGCCCAGGCTCAGGTAGAGAAGCAGCTATCCGTGCTCTCGCAGCTTGCGGTATCGATGTTGTAAGTATCAAAGACGTTACACCAGTTCCACATAATGGTTGTCGTCCACCAAAGAGAAGAAGAGTCTAATTAGGAGGTACAGAGTAAGATGGCAGTAGATAGAACCCCAGTTCTTAAGAGATGCAGATCTTTAGGCATGGAGCCAATGTATCTCGGAATTGACAAGAAATCAAATAGAAAATCAACAAGAGCAAACAGAAAAGTAAGTGAGTATGGTTTACAGCTTCGTGAAAAGCAGAAGGCTAAGTTCATTTACGGTGTATTAGAGAAGCCTTTCCGTAACCTTTACGCTAAGGCAGAGCAGCAGAAGGGCTTAACAGGTCCTAACCTTATGACATTACTTGAGTTAAGACTTGATAATGTTATCTTCAGATTAGGTTTTGCAAGAACAAGAAGAGAAGCAAGACAGATTGTAGATCACAAGCATGTACTTGTTAATGGAAAGAGTGTTAACATTCCTTCATACCAGGTAAAGGCTGGAGACAAGATCGAGATCAGAGAGAAGAGCAAATCCTTACAGAGATATAAGGATATCATTGCTGCAACAGAAGGACATTTAGTTCCAGGTTGGTTAACCGCTGACAGAGAAAACCTTTGTGGAGAAGTAGTTGAGAAGCCAAACAGAGAGCAGATCGATGTTCCTGTAAACGAGACCCTTATTGTCGAGTTATATTCCAAGTAATAAGAATAAATATGATCATCCGTACATCCATCCGGGATTTACCTGTGTGGATGTCTGGATGCAGAATATATTTATGATAGATATTTGCAAAGTTGGAGTATACCAGTTAATTACCCATAAAGGAGGGGCTTAAATGTTTGAGTTTGAGAAACCAAAAATTGAGATAGTTGAGATTTCAGATGATAACAAGTATGGTAAGTTTGTAGTAGAGCCTTTAGAGAGAGGCTATGGTACAACCCTTGGTAATTCATTAAGAAGAATTATGCTTTCTTCATTACCTGGTACAGCAGTAACACACGTTAAGATTAAAGGTGTTTTACATGAGTTCAGTTCTATTCCCGGAGTAAAGGAAGATGTAACTGAGATCGTTATGAATATCAAGTCTTTAGTAATAAAGAACAATTCATTAACAAATGAGCCGAAGCAGGCTTATATCGATGTAGCTGGTGACTGTGTTGTCAGAGCATCCGATATTCATGTAGACGGCGATATCGAGATCATCAATCCTGATCTTGTAATTGCAAATCTTAGTGGCCCGGATGCAAGACTTGAGATGGAACTCACCATCGGCAACGGCAGAGGCTACGTTGGTTCTGATAAGAATAAAGAAGCAGATGCACCGATTGATGTCATCGCTATTGATTCTATATATACACCGGTTGAGAGAGTTAATCTTACAGTTCAGAATACTCGTGTTGGTCAGGTTACAGATTATGATAAGCTGACACTTGATGTATTTACAAATGGTGCTATCGCACCGGATGAGGCTGTCAGCCTCGCTGCAAGAGTCCTTGTAGAACATTTGAACCTGTTCGTTGATCTGTCTGAGAACGCAAAATCCGTTGATGTAATGGTTGAGAGCGTAACAGATGAGAAGGAAAAGGTTCTGGAAATGAATATTGATGAGCTTGAATTATCAGTTCGTTCATACAACTGCTTAAAGAGAGCCGGTATCAATACAGTTGAAGAATTGATCAATAAGACTCCGGAGGATATGATGAAAGTTCGTAACCTCGGTCGTAAGTCATTAGATGAAGTATTAGCTAAGCTGAAAGAATTAGGCTTATCACTGAATGACAGTGAGGAATAATACTTTTTACCACTCAAGCCGAATAATAGTAAGCACAGTGAAGACCCGCAAGGGTAAGGAGGATAAATAAAATGGCAATGTATAGAAAACTTGGAAAAGCAAGCGCACAGAGAAATGCATTACTTCGTAACCAGGTAACACAGTTATTATACCATGGTAAAATCAGAACAACAGAAGCTAGAGCTAAGGAAGTTGTTAAGATTGCAGAGAAGCTTATCACATTAGCAGTTAAGGAAAAGGATAACTATGATGAAGTTACCGTTACCGCTAAGGTTGCTAAGAAAGATAAAGATGGTAAGAGAGTGAAGGAAGTTGTTGATGGTAAGAAAGTTACTGTATATGATGAAGTAGAAAAGACCATCAAGAAGGATCAGCCTTCAAGACTTCATGCAAGAAGAGAAATGCTTAAGGTATTATATCCGGTTGTTGAAGTTCCTGCAGATGCTGCCGGAAAGAAAGCCGGTACAAAGAAAGTTGATTTAACAAGCAAGTTATTCGATGAGTACGGTACAAAGTACGCAGGACGTAAGGGTGGTTACACAAGAATCATCAAGATTGGTCAGCGTAAGGGCGATGCTGCAATGGAAGTTATTCTTGAGTTAGTATAATTATAAACATAAGGGCTGTCAGGTACATGTATGTGTATTTGGCAGCTTTTTTATTTCTAGGAGCGTGTACATGAGTTTTATTCAGGTGAGAAAGCTTGGACATAAATTTAATATCAAGGACAAGGATGGAAATGTTACAGGTGAGAAATGGGCTGTGAAGGATATGGATTTTGATGCCCATAAGGGACAGATCATTGCCGTTCTTGGACGTAACGGTTCGGGAAAGTCAACATTTGCCAGACACCTGAATGGCTTATATGCACCAAATCAGGGAACGGTATGGATACAGGGAGATTCTGATGTATTAGATACGAGCCGGGAAGGTGATCTGCTGGCCATCCGTCGTGCAGTCGGGATGATCTTTCAGAATCCGGATAACCAAATGGTAGGAAATACGGTTGCGGAAGATGTAGGATTTGGTTTGGAAAATCTGGGCTTCCAGGCAGAGGAGATATGGGAGCGAATCAACGAAGTACTTCGATTGACAGGGATGGAGGCATATCTGGAACGAAATGTATCACATCTAAGCGGTGGACAGAAGCAAAGACTGGCAATCGCATCTGTGATGGCCATGTCACCGGAATGTATCGTTATGGATGAAGCAACTGCCATGCTCGATCCTGTGGGAAGCAGACAGATACTTGATACCTTATATCATTTGAACCGGGAGTTTGGCATCACGGTCATTATGATCACACATCGAATGGAGGAAACGGTTCGGGCAGATCAGATCTATGTAATGGATGATGGAAATGTAGAGTTGATTGGCGCACCATATGAGATTTATCCACAGGTAGAGAAGTTAGAGCAGCTTGGTCTTGACAGTTTATTGCCATATAAGCTGTTGCATGAGTTGAAAGTAGATTATTCCGATGATAAGAAATTTGTCAGAGATTCAGACGAAGACGCAAAAAGTGCGTTGGTTGATAGAAAAGAGGGGCTTTTGTCGGTACAGGATGCTGCGGACAGGATAAAGGCATGTTTGCGTGATGGAAAATCTTTTGTAAACAGACAAGAAACAGCAGAACATTTTAATTCGGCGCAGAAAGATATATCGTCAAGTAAAAATGAGGATGGAATACATGAGGATATCCTTGATAATAGAAATAACATGGATAGAGAAGAACACAATGGTATGTTATTGGATGCCGGGATAAAAAAAGATATCTTGGTCGAGGCTGATAATCTGGAGTATTCTTATAAGGATGGTGCGGTACTGGTTCCTGCGGTAGAGCAGGTGTCATTTCAGATCAGAAAAGGAGAGATCCTTGCGGTGGCAGGACATACCGGTTCAGGGAAAAGTACGCTGTTATATATGTTAAACGGTATTTACCGTCCGATAGGGGGAACACTTAAGGTTGATGGAATTGATGTAGGAAAGACGAAGAATCTGAAAGAATTACGGAAGAAGATTGGATTTGTGTTTCAGTATCCGGAGTATCAGTTATTTGAAAGTACGGTGTTAGCGGATGTAATGTACGGTGCATTGAACTTCGGCATGTCGAAAGCAGAAGCAGAACAGGCGGCAAGGGAAGCATTGGCACTTGTGAATATATCAGAGGAATATTTTGAATATTCTCCGTTTGACCTTTCAGGCGGACAGAAGAAGCGTGTAGCACTTGCAGGAATCCTTGCATATAAGCCGGAGATCCTTATTCTCGATGAGCCGGTTGCCGGCATGGATCCGAAATCCAAACGGGAATTATTTGCACTGATCCGCAGATTACATGAAGAACGGAATATAACTGTAATCTTTGTATCACACGACATGAAGGATGTGTATGAGATTGCAGATCGTATTCTGGTTATGGGACAGGGAAAGCTGGTCTATGATGGAGCAGTAGAGCAGGCATTTGGAACGCCGGAGATGGTAGAAAAACTGGGCTTAGAGATGCCGGAAATGGCGATATTCCGGGAGGCATTGTTGCCGGAGATCAGGCTCACAGCAAGAAGCATGGCGGGCGTGATCGACGAGCTTAGCGAGCTAAAGAATATATAAGAAGAGATATAAAATTAATGAAGCTATAGAGATGAATGGTGACATTTCAAAACATGAACGTAGCATAAGAAAGTGGATAGTTATCAGATAACATAGAGGAAAGAAGCATGGTAAGAGACATTACGATCGGACAATATTATAATACCAGATCACCGATTCACGAGCTGGATGCCAGAACAAAACTGGTGCTCACGATTGTATATGCGGTTACGATCTTCTGGTGCAGGGATTTGTGGACTTTTCTTGCTGCAACAGCATTTCTTATTGTGTATGTGGCATTAAGTCGTGTTCCACTTTCTTTTATCTGCCGGGGACTTAAGGTTGTTTGGGCGTTTATATTATTTACAGCATTTTTCAGTCTGTTTAACGGTGATGGAAGGGTTCTGGTCAGTATCTGGAGATTTCATATCACGACCGGCAGCTTAAAGACAACAGGAATTGTAGTATTTCGTTTCGTATATCTGATCATTGGTTCATCGATCATGACATATACAACGCTTCCATTGGCACTTACGGCAGGGTTGGAGAAGTTGTTTGGATTTCTGAAGATCTTTCGTGTTCCGGTATCGGATATGGCATTGATGCTTTCAATCACGCTTCGATTTATTCCGATTCTGATGGAAGAACTGGACAAAATTATGAAAGCACAGCTTTCGCGTGGAGCCGATTTTGAAAATGGAAATATTTTCAAACGGATACGAAGTTATACCCAGATATTTATTCCGTTATTTGCATCTGCGATCCGACGTGCAACCGATCTGGCATATGCGATGGACGCCAGATGTTATCACGGAAGCGAATGCCGTACCAGCATGAAACCGTTGAGATATAGTAAAAAAGATGCATTTGCATATGGTCTGCTGGTGGTATATGTGGTAGGATTGATCTTGATGAAGATATTTTTATAACAGGAAACCGGGAAAATGAAACGAGTAAAATTAGTAGTAGCCTATGATGGTACGAACTATCATGGCTGGCAGGTACAGGACAACGGAATAACGATAGAGGAAGTGCTGAATCGGACGATCAGCGAGCTGGTGCAGGAAGATATCAAGGTGATCGGAGCCAGCAGGACGGATGCTGGTGTACATGCCTGTGGAAATGTGGCAGTATTTGACACTGAATCCCGGATACCGGGGGATAAGTTTTCATTTGCGTTAAATCAGCGGCTTCCGGAGGATATACGGATTCAGGAATCCTGCGAGGTGGATGCAGACTTTCATCCAAGGTATGCAGATACAGTAAAAACCTATGAATATAATATATTGAACCGGCGGTTTGAACTGCCGACAAAACGGTTATATGCGGCATTTTGCTACTATCCGATGGATATAGAGCGGATGAATCAGGCGGCGGCGTATCTGGTTGGTGAACATGATTTTAAGAGCTTCTGTTCTGCAGGTGCACAGGTGCAGACGACGGTTCGGACGATCTATGCGGTAAATGTGACGAAAGCGGATGACATGGTTCATATCAGGATCACGGGAAATGGCTTCTTATATAACATGGTAAGGATCATTGCAGGAACTTTGATGCAGGTCGGAACCGGGCTGATGGAGCCGGAGCAGGTGAAGGAGATCCTGGAAGCGAGAGACCGAAGCAAGGCAGGACCGACAGCAGTAGCGAAAGGCTTGACACTGGTGGAGATCCGATATGAATAAAAGAATCGTTTGTATATGTATGAGTGTGCTTTTATGTCTGACTGTTATATGTATGGACACAGGCACAGATGTACATGCCGGATATTATGAAGATAATGACAAATATATAAAACAACGTGTAGCTGACAGGATGAAGGAAATGAGCTGGGAGGAGAAAATAGCCCAGATGATCCTGGTGAAGGCTCCTGCTAAAAATGCTGCAAATATCCAGAAACAATATCAGTTTGGCGGATATGTTTTGTTTGGGGAAGATTTTGAAAACAGTACACCGGAGAAACTTAGAAATCGGATCTATGGAATTCAGAAAGCGTCAAAGATTCCGATGTTGATCGCAGTGGATGAAGAAGGCGGAGCTGTAGTAAGAGCATCCAGATACCGTCAGTTCCGATCCACACCATATGCTTCGCCGAGGACAGTATTTTCTGCAGGCGGATGGAATGGTATAGTAAAGGATACGAAGGATAAAGCGAAGTTTCTGAAAAAGCTTGGAATCAATACGAATCTTGCACCGGTTGCCGATGTTGCATATGATTCGAGTAACTTTATTTACAATAGAAGCTTTTCTACAAATGCAGCGGATACTTCCAGATATATCAATCTTGTGGTGAATAACATGAAACAGGAGGATATGATCAGCTCATTAAAACATTTTCCGGGCTATGGAAATAATGGGGATACGCATACAAACCTGATCCATGATTATCGGAGCTATAGTAGCTTCAAGAACCGGGATCTGAAGCCATTTCAGGCGGGAATCCGGTCGGGATGTGATATGATCATGGTAAGCCATAATATTGTACATTGTTTTGATTCTAAAAATCCGGCATCTATATCACCGAAGATAAACAAATACATTAGAAATACAATGGGATTTAAAGGTGTGATCGTTACGGATTCGTTGTCGATGGCAGGAGTACGGAGCTTTACCGGAAGTGAGGGTGAGAGTGCTGTCAGAGCAGTTCAGGCAGGAGACGATCTTCTCTGCACGGAGCATTATAAAGAAACATATCAGGCATTGCTTCGGGCTTACAAGACAAAGCGGATATCGAAAAAACGGATCAATGCATCTGTCAAAAGAATTCTCATGATGAAATACCGCCGTGGTATGAACGGAAGATTTGCGGTCAGACATAGATAGCATATTTGAATGCGAAATGGCAGATGAATGCTGAAAAATAAAGAAAAACGCCTGAAAAAATAAAGAAAGTTTATTGACACACACGGATGAGTATTGTATAATGTCCAAATGTGTGAAGTTTAAAGATACGGTGTGAACCAATGCCCCGGTAAACAACGTATTTGAGGATATACCATATTAATATTTTAGAAAATAATTTAGGAGGTACCACGATGAAGAGCTTTATGGCAAGCCCATCAACAATAGAAAGAAAGTGGTATGTAGTTGACGCTACAGGACATACTTTAGGACGCTTATCATCAGAGATAGCAAGCATTTTAAGAGGAAAGAACAAGCCAACATTTACACCACATATCGATACAGGTGATTATGTAATAGTAGTAAACGCAGACAAGATCAAGGTTACCGGTAAGAAGATGGATCAGAAGATCTACTACAACCACTCAGATTATGTAGGCGGAATGAAAGAGACTACATTAAAAGAGAAGATGGCTAAGAAGCCAGAGGATGTTATCCGTTTAGCAGTTAAGGGAATGCTTCCAAAGGGACCACTTGGAAGAGATATGATTACAAAGCTTTATGTATACGCTGGACCTGATCATAAGCAGCAGGCTCAGAAGCCAGAAGTTTTAGAGATTAAGTACTAAGAAGGAGGATATCATCAATGGCTAAAACAACTAAGTTCTATGGAACAGGAAGAAGAAAAAGCAGTATCGCCAGAGTTTATATCGCTCCAGGTACTGGTAAGATCACAATCAACAAGAAAGATATGGACGAGTACTTCGGACTTGATACACTGAAAGTTATCGTTAAGCAGCCATTAGTTGCTACAGGTACAGATGGTAAGTTCGACGTTATGGTTAACGTAAAGGGCGGCGGCTTCACAGGTCAGGCTGGTGCTATCAGACATGGTATTTCAAGAGCATTACTTGAGGCTGATTCAGAAGAATACAGACCAATCCTCAAGAAGGCTGGATACCTTACAAGAGATCCTCGTATGAAGGAAAGAAAGAAGTACGGCTTAAAGGCAGCTCGTCGTGCTCCACAGTTCTCAAAGAGATAATTCAAAACACGATTTTTGTCCCATGGATATTGGAAAAATCCAGTATCTGTGGGATTTTTTATTCCTCAGATCTATAAAATTGTAAGTATTTTCAACGCATGGTTGAATCCCTGCATGAAACTCACTTTTGTGGTTATTGTTTTGTGCATGCAAAGTAAACTATTATAAAATAAAAACGGAGGTATTTATATGCTTGACAGTATTAAAGTTGGAAATTTTATAATGGGAAAACGAAAGAGCCTTGGCATGACGCAACAGCAGTTGGCGGATAAGCTAAATGTTTCTTTTCAGGCAATTTCAAAATGGGAAAATGGAACAACTTATCCCAATATTGAGATACTAAGAGATTTGGCAATTGTGTTGGATGTGTCTGTTGATGAAATCCTGGCAGGGAGTGAAAGAGGTGCGGAAGGGTTATCTTACAGTAAGGCGGGAATTGATATAACCTATACTGATACCATTAAAAGAGAGATGGCAAAACATTTGGATACAAAGGATGACCGTGTTTTAAATGGTCTGGGACCATTTGCTTCTTTATATGATATAAAATTTCAGGAGATTGAAAATCCGGTTCTGGTATTAAAATCTGAAGAACCCGGATCAAAACAAAAACTCGCGATAGAGTATGGATATTCAGAATCTATTTGCCATGATATGGTCAATCATTTAGTAAATGATATTGTGGTTATGGGTGCAAAACCGTTGGCAGTACTTGACACGATTGTTTGTGGAAATGCGGAAGCGGATACAATAAAGACATTGGTTAAGGGTGTTTCAGATGCATGTAAAGAAAATGAATGTTCTCTGGTAGGTGGGGAAACTTCTATTCAGCCATTGGTTGTTGACCCAGGCGTATATGTACTTACTTCAAGTATTGCTGGAATTGTTGAACGATCAAAGGTAATCGATGGTTCCCAGATTAAAGAGGGTGATGCAGTTCTGGCAATTGCATCAAATGGCTTACATACAAATGGATATTCGTTAGTACGGTTATTGATGGACAAAATGCCGCAGATAAAACTGGATAAGATAGATGGTTTAACCTTTATAGAGCAGATTATGAAACCACATACACCATACTACAGATCAATCAAAGATTTATTTGATAAAGATGTTATACATGGCATGGCGCATATCACTGGCGGTGGTATAGAAGGAAATCTGTGCAGGATAATTCCGGAGGGACTGAGTGCAAAGATCGATCTGTCGAAAATAAAGATATTAGACATATTTAAGTATATCAGAAATAATGGGAATATCAGTGACGAAGAAATGCTGCGGACGTTTAATTGTGGTGTAGGCTTTAATATTGTGACGAATCAAAAAGATAAGGCAGCAGTAATGCATCATGTCAGTCGGTTTTATGATTGCTATGAGATAGGAGTTATAGAATCAGGAGACCGCAAAGTAAAATTTGAAAACAGGCTTAACTGGCTGTAGTTCTTGGAAAATACAAATTCATAAAAACCATAAGATTACGTTTGACTTTATTGTGATAAACTGTTACTATGTTATCGTGTTGCGCCCGGAAGGGGCAGACATATATCTTTTAATTATATTCAGGAGGAAATAATCATGAAAAAGTTAGTAGCACTGGTTTTAGTAGCAGTAATGGGACTTTCTATGGTTGGCTGTGGAAAGAAAGATTCATCAAATGACTCAAAGAGTGATCTGGAATACGTAAAGGAAAAGGGAACTCTTGTTGTTGGTGTTACAGATTTCGCACCAATGGATTACAAAGACGACTCAGGTAACTGGATTGGATTTGATGCAGACATGGCATCCGCATTTGCTGAGAGCATCGGCGTGAAAGCAGAATTCGTAGAGATAGACTGGGACAACAAGATCATGGAGCTTGATGGTAAGACAATCGACTGTGTATGGAACGGTATGACACTTACAGACGAGGTTACAAGTTCAATGGCATGTTCTGATGCATACTGCAACAATGCACAGGTAGTAATCGTGCCACAGGACAAGGCAGATCAGTACCAGACAGTAGACAGCATTAAGGAACTTACATTTGCTGTAGAAGCAGGAAGTGCCGGAGAAGATCAGGCAAAGGAACTTGGACTTAATTATACAGCAGTGAAGGCACAGTCAGATGCACTTATGGAAGTTGCAGCAGGAACATCTGATGCAGCAATTATCGATTCCCTTATGGCAGCAGCTATGGTAGGTGAAGGCACAGGCTATGCAAATCTTACATATACAGTAGGCCTTAACAGTGAGGAATATGGTGTAGGTTTCAGAAAAGATTCTGATCTTGCAGCAGAGCTTAACAAGTTTTTCAAAGACAGCAAGGCTGATGGATCTATGGAGAAATGTGCAGAGAAGTACAAGGTACAGGCAGCACTTACAGAGTAATTAACAGACTATAAGACGGTTATTTTGATTATTACTTAGAGAGAAAATTATTATGGATTTGTTTTTTGAACAGCTCCCAATTGTACTTGGGGCGCTTAATACAGGATTTATTCAAACTTTAAAATTGTTCTTTGTGACCTTGCTTGGTGCATTTCCACTGGGACTTTTAATAGCATTTGGCTCTATGTCAAAGTTTAAGCCACTCAGCTATCTTATGAAATTTATCGTGTGGATCGTTCGAGGCACACCTCTGATGATCCAGATGCTTATCATCTATTATTTTCCGGGACTTGTATTCCATAACCCGATCTGGGGCGGTGGCGAAGGCGGAAGATTCGTGGCAGCATCGGTATCGTTCATCGTGAATTATGCCTGCTATTTTTCAGAGATATATCGTGGAGGAATTCAGGGAATTCCTGTTGGACAGGAGGAAGCAGGTCTGGTGCTTGGTATGACTCCAAAACAGATATTCTTCAAGGTTAAGCTTCTTCAGATGATAAAGAAGATCGTACCTGCAATGTCCAACGAGATCATTACGCTGGTTAAGGATACATCACTTGCACGTATCATTGCGTTGCAGGAGATTATCTGGGCAGGACAGGCGTTCATGAAAGGTTCACAGGGAATCTCAGGTGCGATATGGCCATTGTTCTTCTGCGCATTCTATTATCTGATCTGGAATGGTGTACTTACTGTTTTACTTGGAAAATTAGAGAAGAAACTGGATTTCTTCAGATAGAGGAGGAGCTGTATGGCGATATTAGAGGTTGAACATATAAAAAAGAAGTTTGGTAAGACCGATGTACTTAAGGATATCAGCTTCTCATTAGAGCAGGGAGAGGTTCTGTCGATCATAGGATCATCAGGAAGTGGTAAGACTACATTGCTTCGCTGCCTGAATTTCCTTGAAATGCCGGATAACGGAATTATCCGTGTAAATAATGAGATCCTTCTCGATACGGATAAGCCGGAGACACTTAAGGAGTCGGAGGTTCGGAAGAAACGGTTGCACTTTGGACTGGTATTTCAGTCATTTAATCTGTTCCCGCAGTACACAGCACTTCAGAATGTTATGCTGGCAAGGGAGCTTCTGGCAAAGGAAAGACCGGACTATAAGGCAAATAAAAAGAACATACTGGATGAGATAAGAGTACAGGGCGAAGATCTTCTGCGTCAGATGGGACTAGGAGACCGGATGAACAATTATCCACATCAGTTATCAGGCGGGCAGTGTCAGCGAGTTGCGATCGCAAGAGCACTTGCTATGCAGCCGGATATCCTGTGTTTTGATGAACCGACATCAGCTCTTGATCCGGAGCTTACCGGCGAAGTGCTGAAGGTTCTCAGAAATCTTGCAGATAAAAAGACAACGATGATAATTGTCACTCATGAGATGGCATTTGCAAGAGACGTAGCCAGTCAGGTTATATTCATGGATGATGGATATATACTTGAGCAGGGCAGACCGGAAGAGGTATTTGACAATCCGGAGCAGGAACGTACAAAGCAGTTTTTATCATCATATTCATAATTATTTATTTGACGCACGACAAATGATTTTATATCCTATAAGAGGAATAAAATTTGCCGTGCGTTATTTTTTGTATCAAAATATTATAGGCAGGAAGTATCGCAGGGTAAAGACGATAGATAAAAGATGGGAGCGGTTATTTGTGACCGTGAATAGATGAAGATGAAAAAAATACCACACAAAAAGATTATCATTCTGATGCTTATAATCATTATTTTGATTCCGTTTTGCCTGTTTCAGAATAAGCATCTGGTAATTACCACATATACATATGAATCAGAAAAGCTTGGCGCAGATCTCGATGGATACCGGATCGTACAGATATCGGATCTACACAACGCTGAATTTGGAAAAGAGAATAAGAAGCTGTTAGAAACCATACGAAGCTGTTCGCCGGATATCATTGTTATTACCGGGGATCTGGTGGATTCTAATCATACAAATGTGGAACGTGCGGTAGCATTTGTGAAAGAAGCAGTGAAGATCGCACCGGTATATTATGTGACCGGCAACCATGAATATTGGCTTGAGCCATCGGAAAATGAACAGATGATGCAGGGGATTCTTGCTGCCGGAGCATGTGATCTGGATGATGAAGCCGTCTGCATTGAAAAAGGGGATTCCTCTTTTATGTTGGCAGGGTTAGATGATCAGCACTTAAGTGATGAGACATTAAAGAATCTGCTTCAGGAGCAGAAAAATGAATTATCCATCGTACTTGCGCATGAGCCACAGTACCTTCAGAACTATGCAAATGCCGGAGCTGATCTTGTCTTGACCGGACATGCACATGGAGGACAGATCAGACTTCCATTTGTCGGGGGAATCGTTGCACCCGATCAGGGATTTTTACCGGAATACACATCAGGAAAATATAACCGCGCAGATACAGAAATGATAGTCAGCAGGGGACTTGGCAACAGCATAATTCCGGTTCGCCTGTTCAATTATCCGGAGGTTGTGTGCGTAGAGCTTAGATGTAAAAACTAACGATTTATGGAGAAACAATATGCCAAAGCTACTTGTGATTGAAGATGACAGAGAGATCAATCATCTCATCTGTGAATATATGGCGGAAACCGGACAAAGATAAAGAAATATGACGACCGGGAATACATAGAAATCATATGTGTTATCATATAATAGCTATAAGAAAAGATGGTTCAATTAGGGTGTTGGATCTTTGATAGCCTGAGGAGAATTTGTATACATGGATAAATGGTATATCATAATTTCAGGACTGTTGCTTTTACTGGCAGCAGTCCTTTTTATACGTTTGATACAATATAAAAGACAGATGCGGATATTTGCAGCCAAGCTTCAGAAACGCTTGCATGGAGGAGTGGATCAGGAGATCCATGTGGAATATTTTGATCGTGACATCGTAGCTCTTGCAAAAGCGTTAAATGATTATTCGGATCAGATCAAGGAGAGAAACCGTGCGCTGGAGCAGGACAGAACCAGACTGAAAAATGTGATCGCAGGCATTTCTCATGATTTCAGAACACCCCTTACAGCAGTAAAAGGATATCTGCAGTTGATGAAAAAAGGTGGACGCATAGACGACCGGGATATGGAATATCTGGATATCGCGATCGCAAAGACAGAGTATCTCCGTGTGTTGTCGGATGCATTTTTTGAGGTATCTTATGCAGAGGCAAAGGATGAAGCCATTGACATCAGGAATATAGATGTGGCAAGAACTTTGACAGCACTTGTGCTGGAGCAGTATGAATGGATTCAGGAGTCCGGGATTCAGGCAGCATTTGACATACCGGAAAGTGTAGTCTGGGTTCAGAGCAACGAGAAAGTGCTGAACCGGATATTTACAAATTTCTTTTCTAATGCCAGAAAATATGCGGATACCAGAATCAGCGTCTGCTTACAACAGGATGCGGACGGAGTATCCATTACATTCACGAATGACATAGAGGCTGACAATGAGATCGATATCGACCATGTATTTGACGCCTTCTACCGTGGCAATTCCCGCCGGGAGGAAGGCGCAGGACTTGGTTTATATGTTGTAAAATGCCTGGCCGATAAGCTGGGGCATGTGGTTTCAGCAGAGGTAAAAGATAAGCAGTTTTCGGTAATGCTGCGAATAAAGTGAGTTTTTATACCCTTGCAAATGAAGGCAGGATATGCTATCCTAACCGTACAATTCTATGAGTTGATATTGAAAGGATTAAGATTATGTTCTGGAAAATGACAAATCTACAACTGAAAAAAGGTTATACATGTGTTCCTTACGGGGATAGTGCGCCTTTTTTTAGAACAAGTCATATATCAGAACAATGATATAAAACGTAATAAAAAAGTACACTATCTCCTTATCCATTTAAGAAAAATAGATAAGGAGATTTTTTTATGAACACAATTAGAAAACAAATAGGATATTTATACACATCATCCGTCCTTGGAAATTTATCTTTAACAGGGGCTTGGGTGGCAATATTGGCTGCCAGAGGATATAGTTTGGTCGAAATAGGTTTTGTGGAAACGGTCTTTCATGTAACCAGCATTATTTTTGAGATACCGTCAGGAATATTTGCGGATGTATTTGGAAGAAAAAATATGTTGATTGTGAGCAGTATTTTACGAATGATTGCAAATGTTGTTATGATCGCATCAGGGAATTTGTTTACGATATGTCTGTCTATTGCACTTCATGCGATGAGTTACAATTTTTCATCAGGATCGGGAGATGCTTTAGCATATGATTCTTTAAAAATCTATGGAGAAGAATCCTATTATGCAAAATATGAATCAGATCAGTTGAGTATATACCGTTTGTGTAATGGAATATCAACTTTGTGTGCAGGATTTGCGTTATACATTGGTTATAGAGCCGCATATGGAACGGATATTTTAATGTGTCTGGTTCAGATATTTGTTTTAAATAGAATATGGGAACATAGAGAACACAGGGATCATAAGGCAAATACAATTGTCCGTGCATTGGTTGACTGCTGGTGGGAAAGTATTCAGTTTCTAAAGGATGCAAGGAGAGCAATAGTTTTGATGTTGGTAAATTCGCTGGTAGGAGCAGGGGATATTTTACTGTTATTTTTCTTACAGGCTAAGCTGCCGGAGAGTGGAATCCCAAATGCCTTGCTTGGAATGGCACTCTTTATTATGGAACTTGGAGGAATCCTTGGAGCAAGGGTGATTCTGTTGTGTGATCGTTTACGGTACAGAACAGTATTTGTATTAACCGGATTCCTTGTTCTTCTTGGTATAGCAGTGGAACATTCTGGTAATTATGTGATTATGACATTAGGTGGATTTATTGCGGCATTTAGTGATGATGCATTACAGGTAAGAACAAATACGATACTTCAGAATATGTTCCCTTCGGAACAGAGGGCAACATTGATCTCTATGGAATCTTTTACATTTTCCATGATCATGATCGTGTTGTCACCGCTTACAGGTATTCTATTTTCATGGTGGTAATTGTAACACCTGTATATTTGTCATATAAGAAATAACGCCTGTCATGTGATTTCCAACCTGTTCAAAATCTATCAAAAAACTATCTTTTTTCCCATAAAAGTGAAAAGCATGTTATAATAAACACATGATTGTTTGTATGTAAAATAATAGTTTTGTGGTGTATAGAGTAGTAAAGATGAGAGGGAGGATCACCCGTGACAGTGGATGATATCAGAGAGAGAATTAAGAAAAAAGATATAGAACTGTATGTACAGGAATTACTACAGTTTGAGAATACATTTGATGGATTCAAAAAGGCGATCGAACCTCTGGCTGAGCGGCTTAAGATCGGCAGGGTAGCGGGACATTTGCACATTGAGGCAAATATCAAATCTGTACAGGATGAAGATCGTCATGATGTATTCTATGCCGGGGATGGCTTGTATTCCGAGAAAGGCAAATATCAGAAGACATTTCAAGCGGTAGAAAACGGATATTGTGAGCTTACGGCATTCCCATATGAAAATGTAGAATGGAGCGAGGAAGAAAAAGAAGATATAGCTCTTCTCCTTGAGGTTTTATATCTTCATGTGACGAGATCCAGACTGATCCGTAAGACAAGAGAATATTCGTATTGTAATCTGATCACGATGCTCCCTAACAGTGCAGGCTTTGTCAGGATCATACAGCAGCATTTGCAGGATCAGACGATCTGTCAGTACAACGGCTTTTATTTTAACCTGAAAAGCTTTGGACTGCTCAGCTATAAGTATGGTGGTGCAGAAGGTGATCTGATGATCAAGCGTTATGCAGTCGCTGTCAGAAAATGGCTGGCAGAGGACGAGACACTGGCGCATCTGGGCGGAGATAATTTCATGGCGCTGGTCAAGAAAAGCAGAACGGCAGAGTTCCTTCATCTTCTGGAAAAGGTTGAGGTAACAGCAAAGTATATGGGACGGGTCGTTCCGGTATATATAGCGGCAGCGGCAGGTGCCTATGAGATAACGGCAAAGGACAGAGATCCCGGAAATATTATGAATGGTTTGTCGATTGCCGTCAGTTATGCCAGACAGCACAAGCTTCCGTATGCGTTTTTAACGGACAAGATGCTGGAAGAAACAGTAGATGTTCAGCGGATGGAACAGATGCTTCCTGAGGCGTTGGAGAAACGGGAATTTCAGGTGTATTATCAGCCGAAGGTTGATATCCGGACAGGTCAGATCGTAGGTACAGAGGCACTTGCAAGATGGATTCATAACGGAGAAGTGATACAACCATTTCGGTTTATTCCGACCATGGAGAGGAATGGATTTATCATTCATCTGGATCTGTATATTCTGAAGCGGGTCTGTGAGGCTATAAATGAATGGATTGAGAAAGGGTATAAGCTTGTTCCGATATCTGTGAATATATCGAGAAATGATATTTCCGGGGTTGGGCATGATCCACGGATGTTGGCGGAACGAATTATAAGGATCATAAAAGAGTATGATATTGATCCAAAGTATATCATCATAGAAGTAACAGAGACGACAGAAGCGAGTGAACAGAAGGATCTGTATGACTTTATCAGGAATATGTCAGAAGCAGGTATTGCGACATCAATTGATGACTTTGGTACAGGCTGTTCGACCTTGAGTGTTCTTCGGGATTTCCCGGTAAACGAGATTAAGATCGATCGGTCATTTATCAATCATGAGGCATTTTCAACACAGGATCAGATCATTATTAAGAGTATCATTCAGATGGCAAGACAGTTGAATCTGAATGTCATAACCGAGGGAGTTGAGACGGAGGAGCAGGCAAGATTTCTTCTGGAACTTGGCTGTAACCATGCACAGGGCTATCTGTATGATAAACCATTAGAACAGAGTGCATTTGAAAGCAGGCTGTCAGTGGGAGGATATGATCGAAAGATATAGAAGATAATGAGCATTATATATGATACAAACGGACTGGGACATTTGTATAAGGCCGGAAAGCAGTCTGAAGGTATCGGATTTCAAATAATATAAGGAGAAAACAGAAAATGGGATTTTTAACAGGTAAAACAGTTATTGTCACAGGTGGAGGACGTGCCGTATTAAGTGATGGCAGATGTGGTTCGATCGGTTACGGTATCGCTACAGCATATGCAAAAGAAGGCGCAAATGTCGTGATCACAGGACGAAATGTGAAGAAGTTGGAAGATGCAAAGGAAGAACTGGAACGCTTATATGGTATAAAGGTTCTGGCTGTTGCAGCAGATGTATCTGCCGGTGCGGATAATGAGGCAGTTGTTGCAAATGTTGTAAAGCAGACGATCGATACATTTGGCAGTATCGACGTATTGGTTAATAATGCACAGGCATCGGCATCCGGTGTTCCGCTTGCTGACCATACAACAGATCAGTTTAATCTGGCATTATATTCCGGACTGTATGCAACCTTCTATTATATGAAAGCGTGCTATCCATATCTGAAAGAGAGCAAGGGATCCGTTATCAACTTTGCATCCGGTGCAGGACTGTTCGGTAACTTTGGACAGTGTGCGTATGCAGCAGCAAAAGAAGGAATTCGTGGACTTACAAGAGTTGCAGCAACAGAATGGGCAAAGGATGGCGTAAATGTAAATATCATCTGCCCGCTTGCATGGACAGCACAGTTAGAACAGTTCAAGAATGCATATCCGGATGCATTTGACAAGAATGTTCATACACCTCCGATGGGTCATTTCGGTGATTCAGAGCTTGAGATCGGACGTGTATGTGTACAGCTTGCATCCCCTGATTTCAAATATATGACAGGAGAGACGATCACTCTGGAAGGCGGACTTGGACAGAGACCATAGTCTTAGGTATTAACGGAAAATCTTTAGATCATTCAATAAGAAAAAAATGATAATAAAACCGGAAAAAGCTACTTGACAGTGCGGAACAGTTGAAATATACTTTGAATAACGTGTTGATGAGAACAGTACTGAACGAAGAATCTACAGAGAGAGATACATTTGGTGGAAGTATCTTAGAGGAGTCATTCAGGAAGACCAGCTCTGAGCGGCCCTAATCCGGTCCGGTGATTCCGTTATCGTCATGAATGAGATATTTCCACAGGAAATAAAAAGGGTGGAACCGCGATATAAGAATTATAATCGCCCCTTGTATAGATGAAAAAACGTCTGTACAGGGGCGTTTTTTGTGCAATAGACAAAGAAACAGAAGGATTCCTGTACAAATAATTATCGGACATTGTACCATCGGGTGGGATGTCAGTTCAGGTAAAAGAAAGGAAACAAGAAAATGGTAGATTTTAAAGCAGACGAGAGATTAAATACTCTCAATCATTCCTGCGCCCATGTTATGGCACAGGCCGTAAAGCATTTGTATCCACATGCAAAGTTCTGGGTTGGACCGGTTGTAAAAGAAGGTTTCTATTATGATATCGACCTTGGCGATGATGTTGTAAACGATGATGTGATCGCAGCTATCGAAAAAGAAATGAAGAAGATCTGTAAAGAGGGCAAGAAGATTTACAGACGTGAAGTTACAAAGGCAGAAGCACTTGAAATGTTCAAGGATGATTTCTACAAGCTGGATCTGATCGAAGGCTTAGAGGATGGAAATATTACAGTTTACGATCAGGGAGATTTCACAGATCTCTGTCGCGGACCACACGTTGATAACACAAAATTATGTAAGAACTTCAAGTTAGTAAAATATTCCGGTGTATACTGGAAGGGTGATGCCAAGAACCATGTAATGCAGAGAATCTATGGTGTATGCTTCCCTACAGCAGAAGAACTGGAAGAACATCTGAAGTTATTAGAGGAAGCAAAAGACCGTGACCACAGAAAGATCGGTAAAGAGATGAATCTGTTCATGTCAGATGATCTGGTTGGACGTGGACTTCCTATGTTCCTTCCAAAGGGTTATATCGTATGGCAGGAGCTTGAAAATTATATCAAGAACAAGGAAAGAAAGCTTGGCTACCGTCATGTTATGACTCCTTGTGTTGGTACGGTAAATCTTTATAAGACATCCGGTCACTGGGATCATTACAAAGACAATATGTTCCCTGCAATGGAAGTTGAGGGTGAGTCTTTCGTGCTTCGTCCAATGAACTGCCCGCATCATATGATGATCTATGCAAACAAAATGCATTCCTATAAAGATCTTCCGATTCGTATCGGCGAGATCGCACATGATTTCCGTTTCGAAGCCAGTGGTACTTTAAAAGGAATCGAGAGAGGCAGGCATTTCTGTCAGAACGATGCCCATCTGTTTGTAACACCGGAGCAGATTGAATCTGAATTCAAGCAGGTTGTTGACTTGATCTTCGACACCTATAAGGATTTCAATATCACAGATTATCGTTGTGTTCTGTCCTTAAGAGATCCTGAGGATAAGGTGAAATATCATGATGACGATGAGATGTGGAATACAGCGGAGGACGCACTCCGTAAAGTGTTGGATGATATCGGTATCGAATACACAGAAGAGATCGGTGAAGCAGCATTCTATGGTCCAAAGCTTGATGTAAATGTTAAGCCGGCGATCGGAAATGAATATACATTATCTACATGCCAGCTTGACTTCTGTCTTCCTGCAAAATTCAACCTGACATATATTGATAAGGATGGTACAAAGAAGACTCCTGTCGTTCTTCACAGAGCAATCCTTGGTTCCTTAGATCGTTTCATGGCATACATTCTGGAGGAGACAAAAGGAAATCTGCCACTTTGGTTAGCACCGGTACAGGCCAGAATCCTTCCTGTAAAGAATGAGGATGAGGAATTAAATGCATATGCACATGAGCTGTATGATTTCTTAGATGACAACAACATCCGTGTTGAGATCGATGAACGTGCAGAGAAGCTTGGCTATCGTGTAAGAGCTGCCCAGGTTGAGAAGGTTCCGTATCTGATCATCCTTGGTAAGAATGAGGTAAATGATAAGACTGTCAGCTACAGACTTCATGGTGAGCAGAAGACAACAACTGTTCCTATGGATGAGTTCCTTGCAATGCTTCAGGATGAGATCAAGACCAAGAAGTTAAATCCTGCCGCATCCAAGTAATACAGAGTACAAATAAGGATAAGCCGCCGGAAACAGATTTCCGGTGGCAGATCCTTTAAAATATCAGAAACCGGCACTTGATGTATGGGTAACCGCATGCTATAATGTATCAATACTTTTTGCACTGCATATCAATCTACAGTACAAACTGAGCAGGCGGTGGGATGACCACAGGGCCGGGCCACACAGGGTGGCAGCAGATAAAGAATGAATTTATGATCTGCGGGACAGTAGTTACTATTTGTTCCGCAGGTTTTTTATTATTCCGGCTACAGCCGGTCGGAGATAATTCTATAAATCTGATGGAAAGATTATTAATTGCGTTGCATAAAGTTATCTTATATATGCGGAGGTAACTATTATGGCACAAGAAAATCAGGATTCTAAGAAAAGGGCAGCGGTCGGTAAGATGACCGGTTTCATAGGGGTATTGTGTAACCTGCTGTTGGCAGGCAGCAAGCTTGTGATCGGAAAGTTGGCCGCATCTACATCAATTACTGCAGATGGATTGAACAATCTGTCAGATGCAGCAAGCTCCATTGTAACATTACTCGGATTTAAGCTGGCAGAGAAGCCGGCAGACAAAGAACATCCATACGGACATGCGAGATTTGAATATCTGGCAAGTCTGGTTGTGGCTGCTATGATCCTTGTGATCGGATTTGAATTGGCAAAGACATCGGTACTCAAGCTGCTCCATCCGGCATCAATCGAATTTTCCATGCTGATGATCATTGTGCTGATCGGTTCGATCCTGGTAAAACTCTGGATGATGTTCTTTTATCGTAAGATGGGAGATAAGATTCAGTCAAATACCTTATTTGCTGCAGCCGCAGACAGCAGAAATGATGTGCTGACAACAGCTGCAGTTCTTGCCGCAACAGTTGTAGAACATATCAGCGGATGGAAAATAGATGGCCTTATGGGTGGGCTGGTATCTGTTTTTATCATTGTAAGTGGAATTTCGCTTGCAAAGGATACAATCTCTCCGCTTCTTGGAGAAGGTGCAAATACCGGTTTGCGGGAACAGCTTATTGGATATATAAGCAGCTGCCCATTGGTACTTGGCTGCCATGACCTGTTGGTACATGATTATGGACCGGGCAGACAGTATGCAAGTATTCATGTAGAGATCGATAAGAAGATCGATCCAATGGTGTGTCATGATGAGATTGACCGCATCGAACGGGAATGTCTGAACCGATTTGGTGTGCATATGGTCATTCATTATGATCCGGTTATTACGGACGATGCAGAGCTTGATCAGATGCATCATCAGGTACTTACTATCCTGCAGCAAATAGATGCAGAAATAACAATCCATGATTTCCGCGTACACACTCATGGTGGAAAGAAAGAACTTGTTTTTGATATGGTTGTTCCATCGGAATGGCAGGGGCAGGAAAAGAATATCGTACGGGAACTAACGGAACGGTTGCAAGAAGAAAACAAAGAGACATATTTGATAAAAATTACGTTTGACCTTGAGGACAGGGCGTAGTACATTAACAGAATAGTTTACACTGGGGGAATATTGGAAGACAGGGAACAAGAGGTATTAAGAGAACTTCTGAAATAGACGGCTGCCGGCAGATAAAAATCTGCCGGCAGTTTTGGTATGCCATAATCTGATTTTAAATAAAGGTACAGAATTATTGTACGCGATTCAGAAAATATGGATTGACAGTGCTTTTATTTCTGTTATAATCCCATTTGGGATTATGAAAGAGAGGAAGATAATAATATGGATCGAAAGACTTTGCAGATTATAAATGCATCCAATCACAGTATCATAAAGCTGCGTGGAGTGTATGCAGACTGGTCTCGCAGACACAACATTAATTATAATGAGATGCTGGTACTTTATACGATACGCGAGAACGGATACTGCACTCAAAAACAGGTATGTGACAATTATCTGCTTCCGCGTCAGACGATACATAATGTAATTTCAAGGATGCGTGAACAGGGCTATCTGATTCTGGAACCGGAAAAAGGAGAAGGACGGGAAAAAGCATTTGTATTGACAGAGAAGGGCAGGAAATATGCAGAGATATTTTTCTGTTCGCTAGCTTCTATAGAAGAAGCATCTGTAAAACGATTTGGCTATGAGAAGATGCAGATGCTGACAGAGCTTATGAAGGAATACCAGGAAATATTGGCTTCTTGTGTAGAGCAGGAGGCAGGAGGCAGCAGAGATGGAAACAAACAGTAGTTTTTACGGCACAGAAAAGATCAATAAGATCTTTTTTAAAATCGCACCGCCTGTCATGCTGGCACAGTTGATACAGGCTCTTTATAATATAGTAGACAGTTTATTTGTCGGGAAATACTCAGAGAGCGGTCTGACGGCGTTATCGATCATTTATCCTGTTCAGCTTCTGATGATCGCACTGGCAGTTGGAACCGGTGTTGGAATCAATACAAATATTGCACATTTTCTGGGAATAAAGAGGTATAAGAAGGCGGATGAGGTAGCAGGCATCGGCTTTAGTCTGGCGATCATTATGTGGATCTTATTTGCAGTAAGCTGTTATCTGTTGATGCCTGCATATGCACGGTTGCAGACAAATTCGGATACAGTAATTGCTGATGTAATTACCTACGGAAGGATTGTGTGCGTGGGCAGCATTGGATTGTTTACAGAGAGCATATGGACAAAGGTACTTCAGGCAAACGGAGATATGAAGACACCGATGATCGCACAGATCACAGGAGCTATCACGAATATTGTGTTAGATCCGATTTTGATCTTTGGGCTTTTTGGTATACCAAAGCTTGGAATAGCAGGAGCTGCATTTGCAACGATCACAGGACAGGTTGTAGCGGCACTTCTTGTTATGAAGAAGGGATTTCATCGTTCGCCGTCTCTTTGCAAATATCCAGAGGATATCCGCAGGATCTATGCGCTTGGAATTCCGAATATCATCATGCAGGCAACGTATACATTTTACATATTTGGATTAAATATGATCCTTGCAGGATTTTCCGATGAGGCAGTGACAGCACTTGGATTGTATTACAAATGGCAGACATTTTTCTTTATACCACTGGGTGCTCTTCAGACCTGCATTGTACCCATCATTAGCTATAACTATGCGGCAAAGAGTATTGATCGTTGTAAACATACGATGACGGTTGCCTTTATATGGGGAATTGCATTGATGTTCATCGGAACGTTATGCTTTGAATTTATTCCGGAACCTATGCTTTCTGTGTTTACGAAGGACAGCGAAGTTATCCGTATCGGAGTGCAGGGATTCCGATTTATTGGGATCAGCTTTATACCGATGGTAGGTGCGCAGATTTATCCGGTCTTTTTGCAGGCAACCGGCGAAGCCTTTAAGAGTTCATTTCTAACCATTATGAGAACGGTGTTCTTATTTGTACCGCTTGGATATCTGTTTTCCAGATTCGGATTTGTGTATTTCTGGCTGACTTTCCCGATTACAGAGGTAATCACTACTATAGTAGGATTTATGTTTTATCGAAGGTTTTACAGACAACATAAGATGATAGTTCACGAGTAGAACAAGTGTACATGTTTGCGAATGATCAGATGTAAAAAATATGTGAATAAAATGATAATATACATGCAAAAAAAAGAAATGATGCTATAATGTGCTTCAAAATATATTAATACAATCAGGAGGTAAATTATCATGGATATTAAGAAAGTTGGAATATTTGCAGCAGGTTTATTGTTTGGTACGGCAGGTATCAAGGTATTATCAAGCAAGGATGCAAAGAAGGTTTACACAAACTGTACAGCAGCGGCTCTTCGTGCAAAGAAGTGTGTTATGAACACAGCTACAACCATTCAGGAAAATGTAGATGACATTTACCAGGGCGCTAAGCAGATCAATGCAGATCGTGAAGCAGAAGAAGATGTCGTTGTAGAAGATATTCCTGCAGAGACAGCAGAAGAAACTGCTGAGTGCGCATGTGAAGCTGCAGCAGAAAATACAGAAGCAGTAGAGGCATAAGAAAAATTTAGATAAGAGGATGAGCTGAATTGAAATTCATAATAAAAGATAAGATGAAGGGCAGACTGCGTGTGCATATGTGTCAGAATCATATGTCATATGAAGAAGCTGATATTCTTTTATATTATCTGGAGTCTTTTGAACCGGTCAGCTCGGCAAAGGTGTATGACCGGACGGCGGATGCAGTGATCTGTTATACGGGAAATCCGGATATCATTATCGACAGACTTCGCAGATTTCATTATGAAGATGTAAAAGTCCCAAATGGTTATCTGGAACGAAGCGGCAGAGAGACGAATGCGATGTATCAGGAGAAGCTGGTCGATAAGATTATCTTCCATTATGCAAGAAAGTGGCTTCTGCCATATCCGATATCAGCAGCTTATGCAGGTCTGATGTCTGTTAAGTATATCTGGAAAGGCGTTAAGACTCTGACAAAGGGCAAGATCGAAGTTCCGGTGCTGGATGCAACATCCATTGGAGTATCTGTTTTACGAGGGGATATGAAGACTGCAGGTTCGATCATGTTCCTGCTCGGAATCGGTGAACTGCTTGAGGAGTGGACACATAAGAAGTCGGTCGATGACCTGGCACGTACGATGTCATTAAATGTCGGAAAAGTGTGGTTAAAGACAGAGAATAACGAGATATTGGTTGATTCTGATACGATTGCAAAAGGAGATCATGTCGTTGTCAATGTCGGAACGATCATTCCGTTTGACGGAACTGTCTGTGATGGTGAAGCAATGGTGAATCAGGCATCACTTACCGGAGAATCCGTATCCGTCAGACGTACGGCAGGAAATGTCGTATATGCCGGAACAGTGGTAGAAGAAGGCTCGCTCATAATAGAAGTAAAAGAGGTATCCGGTTCCAGCCGATATGAGAAGATTGCGCAGATGATCGATGAGTCTGAGAAACTGAAATCCAATCTGGAGGGCAAGGCGGAGCATCTGGCAGACCGTTTGGTGCCGTACAGCTTAGGCGGTACGATACTTACCTATCTGCTTACAAGAAATGTAACAAAAGCCCTTGCGATCCTGATGGTTGATTATTCCTGTGCATTGAAGCTTGCTATGCCTGTATCGGTATTATCGGCGATCCGTGAGGCAGGAAACCGTAAGATTACAGTCAAAGGCGGAAAGTATCTGGAAGCGGTAGCAGAAGCGGATACGATCGTATTTGATAAGACCGGAACACTGACAAAGGCACAGCCTACAGTTGCGGGAGTCGTTTCCTTTAACGGAACAAATGAAAACGAATTGCTTCGTATCGCTGCCTGTCTGGAAGAGCATTTTCCACATTCAATCGCAAAAGCCGTAGTGGATGCGGCAAAACGAAAAAATCTGGATCATGAAGAGATGCATTCAGAAGTAAAATATATCGTAGCGCATGGAATCTCGACAACAATTGGGGATTCCAAGGCGATCATCGGCAGTTATCATTTTGTATTTGAGGACGAAAAATGTACGATACCGGATGGGATGGAAGAAGTATTTGAGAATCTTCCGGCGGAATATTCCCACCTCTATCTGGCGATCGATAACGAGCTTGCGGCAGCAATCCTGATTGAGGATCCGTTAAGGGAAGAATCTGCAGATATTGTAGAACGGTTAAAGTCGGTTGGAATCTCCAAGGTCGTTATGATGACCGGTGACTGTGAACGGACTGCAAAGGCGATCGCAGAGCATGTCGGTGTCGATGAATATTATTCAGAGGTACTGCCGGAGGATAAGGCTGCATTTGTAGATCGAGAGAAGGCAGCAGGCAGAAAGGTTATCATGATCGGTGATGGTATCAATGATTCGCCGGCACTTTCAGCAGCAGATGCAGGCATCGCGATCAGTGATGGTGCGGAGATTGCCAGAGAGGTTGCAGATATTACGATCGATGCGGACAGTCTGGATGAGATCGTGACATTGAAGATACTTGCAAATCTTCTTATGAAACGGATTCACAGAAATTATCGTTTTATCGTAGGGTTTAATACCGGGCTGATCGTGCTTGGAGTTGCGGGTGTGATCGCACCGACAACATCTGCACTTCTGCATAATACATCAACCTTGATGATCGGATTAAACAGCATGAAAGACATGTTGCCCGAGTTATAATAGATGTGCTATACTATCTCCATGTGTTTCAGGTGCGGAAGAAAATCTGCATTTTAGACATATGGGGATATTATTATATAGAAAGAGTTATACGAATATGCCGGAATCAAATCTTACAAAGAAAGCGATTGCATTAAGTGCAAAAGAACTGACCAAAGAGAAACCATATGACAAAATATCGATCAGTGATATTGCAGACCGATGCGGAATCAAGAGACAGACATTTTACTATCATTTTCAAGATAAATACGAACTGTTGGTCTGGATCTATTTTAATGAATTATTTGCTCCTAATATGGAGGACATATCCTTAGAGAACTGGGATGAGAAATTAGGCGCGATCCTCACACAGATGCAGGAGGAGAAAAAGTTCTATATTAACACGATCAAACATGCAGAGGATTATATTATCCAGTATATGCTTGAGGTTGCAGAACAGACCTTTGAAGAGGCAATTGATAAGTTAGACGAGAAATCTCATCTGAAAAACGAGGAACGTGGTATATTTGCCCGGTTCTTCGCATATGGGATCTGTGGGATTATCGTTGAATGGGCAAAGGGTGGCATGAAGATGGCACCGGAGAAGCTGGCTGATTATATGAGGGAGATGCTTGAGAAGTGTAAGCAGGCAGTCTATATATCCGATCATGACAGACAGTAGCAGAAGCCGGGCAGACCTTGGTGTACAGACAGTACAGAAAATGATAGAATTTATCAGGTATTCAGGCTTTTTTTATACTTATTTTAGAATTCGTTTTGACATTTCCGGATAAATGTCAAAAAAATTGTCAACCCTAAAATCTTGTATAATTACAAACAAACAAAATAATCATATTCTATGAACGGAAACAAGAAAAAGGTTTCCGTTCATTTTTTGTATTAACGAAAGGATTGATTCTATGAACAAATTTGGAAAGGCGATTGTAAAGCTTCGTGTACCGATCTTAATTATCAGTATCCTGCTTTTGATCCCGGCAGCGATTGGTTTCTTGAAAACCAGAGTAAACTATGATGTACTTTCATATTTACCAAAGGATATCGAAACCATGAAAGGTCAGGACATTCTGGCGGATGATTTCGGAACGGGTGCTTTCTCCCTGTGCCTGGTAGAAGGGATGGACGATAAAGATGTCGTCAAATTAAAAAAACAAATGGAACAGGTAGACAATGTTGATTCTGTAATCTGGTATGACTCGATTATGGATATTTCTATTCCGGATGAGATTTTACCGAAAGATATCAGAGAGGCATATCGTAATGATGATTGTACGATGATGGCAATTATCTTTAAAACAACAATGTCTTCCGATGAGACAATGGAAGCGATCACTCAGATCAGAAAGCTTGCAAGTAAGCAGTGTTTCATCAGCGGAATGTCAGCCGTTGTTACGGATACCAAGGATCTGTGTGATAAAGAGGTTCCAATCTATGTAACCATAGCAGTTATCTTATCGCTGATCGTATTATCACTGACTATGGATTCCTTCCTCGTACCGATCTTTTTCTTATTAAGTATCGGTATGGCGATTGTATATAACTTGGGAACAAATGTATTTAAAGGAGAGATCTCTTACATAACACAGGCACTTACCGCAGTCCTGCAGTTGGGTGTAACGATGGACTACTCGATCTTCCTGTGGCACAGTTATCAGGAAGAGAAAAAAGTAAATGGCAAAGAGAATAAAGAAGCTATGGCAGATGCGATCGCTTCCACCTTCTCATCTGTTATCGGTAGTTCGATCACAACAGTAGCAGGTTTCGTTGCACTGTGCTTCATGACCTTTACCTTAGGCCTTGACCTTGGTATCGTTATGGCAAAGGGTGTCGTTATCGGTGTTATCTGTTGTGTAACCGTACTCCCATCCATGATCCTGATCTTTGATAAGCCGATTGAAAAGACCTGTCACAGATCTTTACTTCCTAAGTTTGATAAGCTTAGCAAATTTATCGTGAATAAGTACTGGATCTTCCATATCTTATTCCTGATCCTTCTGGTTCCTGCGTTATATGGTTATACACATACAGATGTTTACTATAACCTCGACAGCTCATTACCGGAGGATCTTCCAAGTATTCAGGCAAACCAGAAGCTGGAAGAAGAATTCAATATGAACTCTACACATATGATCCTGCTTGACAGCAATCTGGATGAAAAGAGTATTAATAAAGTTATTTCAGAAATTAAGACTGTCAAGGGTGTTAAGACTGTACTTGGTCTGGAATCTGTAGTTGGTCCTATGATTCCACAGAGTATGATTCCACAGGATTTGAAATCCAAGCTTGACAATGGCGAATGGAAGCTGATGTTAGTCATGTCAGAATACAAAGTAGCAAGTGATGAAGTAAATACACAGTGTGATGAGATCAATACGATTCTTCACAAATATGACAGTAAGGGTATGCTGATCGGTGAAGCTCCTTGTACAAAGGATCTGATCGAGATCACAGATAAGGATTTTAACACAGTAAGTACCGTATCCATCGGTGTTATCCTGCTGATCATATTATTCGTCTTCAAATCCGTATCACTTCCGATCATTCTGGTATGTGTAATCGAATTTGCAATCTTTATCAATATGGGTATTCCTGCATTTACAAATACAACATTACCATTCATCGCATCCATCGTTATCGGTACGATCCAGCTTGGTTCTACCGTTGACTATGCGATCCTGATGACAACAAGATATAAGAGAGAGAGAAGTAATGGCCTTGCTAAGAAAGAAGCAGTTACAGTTGCACTTCAGACATCTATGATTTCCATTATCGTAAGCGCATTAAGCTTCTTTGCCGCAACCTTCGGTGTTGGCTGTTACTCAGAGATCGATATGATCAGTTCTTTATGTACGTTGATGGCAAGAGGAGCTATCATCAGTATGTTTGTCGTCATCTTCCTGCTTCCTGCAGCGTTGATGTTATTCGATAAGCTGATCATCCATACAACAATCGGATTCAAGGGTATTACCGGCAAACAGAAAGTAGCTTATGCCGGAGCGGGAAATGTTGATCCGGCTTCGGAACAGAAAACGGCAGATGATGATGATTTCCTGAATGAAGACAGACCATTTGCAAAGAAGAAATCCGGAAACTTTGATAACTATGATTTTGATGACAGTTACAGTGACGATGATAAATATATAGATGTAAATAATGATTCCAATGGTCCTGCTGACCGGCAGTAGTAAATTAGGAGGTAATTAGTATGAGTTATAAAAATATGAAAGCAAGAAAAAGATTTATGGCGATCGCTCTGAGTGGTGCAATGATGTTATCCGTTACAGGCTGTGGTAGTACAGCAACAGGAGATGTACAGACATTAGAGAACCCGGAGATCATGAGTAAGAGCGATGAAGAATTGTCAGATGTACTTGAGAATTCTGTCGGACTTTCCGAGAATACAGACAGTGATAAAGATGAAACCGTTTACGTTATTGCTGATGCAGCAGGTAATAAGCAGGACGTTATCGTCAGTGAGTGGTTAAAGAACACAGATGGTGAGGCAACCATTAAGGATAGCAGTAACCTGACTGATATCGAGAATGTAAAAGGCGACGAGACATTTACAGAGAATAATGGAGAACTTGTATGGAAGGCAGATGGCAATTCCATTTATTATCAGGGCAAGTCAGAGGAGCAGGTTCCTGTAGAAGTTAAAGTTACTTATTATCTGGATGATCAGGAGATCACACCGGATCAGCTGGCAGGCAAGAGCGGCAAGGTAAAGATGAGATTTGAATATGTCAATAATTCAAAGAGTGGAGATGTATATACTCCTTTCCTGATGGCAACCGGTATGATCTTATCCAATGACAAATTCTCAAATATCAAGGTTGAGAATGGTCAGGTTGTAAATGATGGAAACAACAGTATCGTTGTTGGTATGGGTATGCCTGGTCTTCAGGACAGCCTGGATCTGCAGAAATTAGATGTTGAGATTCCGGATTACTTTGAGGTTACAGCAGACTGTACAGATTTCTCTCTGGACATGACAATGACAGTTGCTTCTACCGGATTCTTATCCAAGGACAGCGATAACAAGGATCTGAAGGATGCTGAATCTGATATCAACGAACTGATCGACACATACAGCGATGGTATGAATTCCCTCGTTGAAGGAATTACAGAATATACAGATGGTGTATCTTCCGTATCCGATGGTATTGGTCAGGTAAAGGATGGCGCGGACAGCTTATATCAGGGTTCCTTAACTCTGGCACAGGGTGTTGATTCTGCAACAACAGGTGCCGGCACATTAAAAGCAGCATTCGAAGGTGAAAATGGTATCTTATCCGGTTCCAAGCAGATCAGCGACGGGCTTGCAACATTAAACAAAGCCGTAAAGGGAATCGAACTTCCAACCAAGACAGAATTAAGTGATAAAGAAAAGAAAGCAATCAAGAGCACGATCACAGAGAATATTACAAATAACCTGACAGCAAACAAGGATAAGATTGCGGATGGTGTTGATAAGGATGCTGTAACAGCAGAGGCACAGAAGAATGGTAAAGCAGCAGCACCTTCTAAGGAATCCGTTGTAAAAGAGGCACAGGCAGCAGCACCTTCCGCTGATACAGTTGCAGCAGAAGCACAGGCAGCAGCACCTTCCGCTTCTACGGTAGCAGCAGAGGCACAGGCAGCAGCACCTTCATCATCAACAGTAGCATCCGAAGCATCTGGTCAGTTTGCAACTTATTTCCAGGAATTTGTATCCGCATATGCACAGATGACAGGTTCCCAGCCGGATGATGCAACACTTGCTGCATTACAGGGAGCGTTTGCAACTGCATATGGTGATGTATATGGAGCAGCTTATAAGTCAGGATATGGTACAGCTTATGGTTCCGGTTACAAATCCGGTTACGGTACAGCTTATGGCACAGCTTATACATCCGGCTACAGCACAGCATACGGTACAGCATATACCAATGCTTTCACAGCAGGTTATGGCAGTGCGTATGGTACAGCTTATCAGTCTGCATATGGTACAGCTTATGTAGAAGGTTATAAGTCAGGATATGCAACAGCATATCAGGATGGTCTTTCTTATGGTGCGAATCTGGTACTTGGCAAGCTGAGTTCATTCTCCGGACAGATCACAACTCTGAAGAAGAGTGTAGACGCCCTGGCAACTGGTGCATCAGCACTGAACACAGGCCTTGGCAAGGTATATACAGGCACTTCTGATCTGTATAATGGTATGGTTAAGTTGAATGGTGGTGCAGGCAGCCTTACAAAGGGTGCAAATACTCTGAAAGAAGGAGCAGGCACATTAAAGGATGGCGCATCAAAGCTGACAGATGCAAGTGGTGACTTAAAGGATGGCAGCAAGCAGTTATCAGATGGTACAGATAAGATCGTTGATGCAGTAAATGACGCAGAAAAGGATCTGGATTCTCTGTCAGAAAAGTGCGATAAGGTCATCAAGGCCGGTGAAGCTTATGAATCCTTCGGTGGAATCTCAGATGATATGAAGGGTAGTGTTAAGTTTATCATCAAGACCGATTCAATCAGCAAATAATTAATAAATGAAAATCGTTTGCCCTATAAAAAGCATTGGTTGGATTTTGTTTACGATTTAAGACAAAAGGATACCTTGTTAGGACATCCGAAGTAGGAAAAAAGAATATAGTTTGACATAGGGGCTCCGGTTTCGCATGTTTTTCAATGAATCAATCCTTGAATATATGCCGGAGCCCTTTTAATGTGTACTAAGTGCATTTCCGGTTTTATATTCTGAATATGCCGATTACTTCCTCTTGATAAAATCTCTACATGAGACGCACTTGTTTTTCTATTTGAAACACATGCCTGATTCACACCTGCTCCGTGCTAACTCGCTCTTCGAGCTCAAACAAGCACCCGCAGGTGTTGGCAATGTGTTTCGCATAACGAAAAACTGCGTGAATGTCGTCATGTAGAGGTTTTATTATACGGAAGCAACGGCAATTATGTTATATGAACCGGAAATGCCTGTTGCAGCATGGAAAGGCGTCAGGCAGATTTAATGTTTAGCCGGAAATACAGAGGCTATTATATAAAAAAGAGGTTGACATATATACAGTTTAGATGTAACATAACGATGTTATGTGAATGACTATTCATATGTTGAAATGGAATAAAACTGGTGGTGAGATGAGATGAAGGACGATCGGGAGACAAAAGAAAAACTGCTTGCAAGTGCAGAGCATGAATTTATGGAGAAGGGCTATCAGGGCGCATCCCTCCGTAATATCTGTAAGAATGCAGGTGTGACGACCGGTGCATTATATTTCTTCTTTAAAGATAAAGATGATATATTTGCTTCACTGGTGGCACCGGTGCTTGGAAGTATCCGTACGATGATGGAAGCACATATGCAGCAGGAGTTGCAGGAGGTAAAAGGCGAGCTTCAGGAGGGGAAGGATGATTTCAGCGATGACATCTATGCATCCCGGCGGATCATTCATGAACTGTATCAGAATTATGACCGGGTACAGCTTCTGCTGACAAAGAGTCAGGGATCAAGTCTTGCAGGATGTATTGATGAATTTGTGGCATTTACAGAGAAGAATTACCGGATGCTGGCAGACGCACAGGCAAAGGTGTGTGGAGTTGCTGCACCGGATGATTATACGATACACTGGATGGCACATATGCAGATCGATGCATTTGTCCATCTGCTGACACATGAATCCGATGAAGAAAAAGCAGTTGCCCATCTGGGAGACATATTGAAATATCTGCTTGCCGGATGGTATGCACTGTTTCAGAGAGATGAATAGATAACAAAAAGCTATGTGAAATTTTATTTTGCATAGCTAAAAAAATGATAACAACATAACGGTGTTATGTAAGCGAAAAAATAACAGGAGGAAGCGAGTATGTATTTAGAGGTATCAGATGTAAAAAAAAGTTATGGAGAAGGTGGAAGCTACATACAGGTTTTAAAGGGAGTATCCCTTCAGGTAAAGCAGGGCGATATGTGTGTCATTCAGGGAACCAGTGGTTCCGGTAAGTCTACGTTATTGAACTGTATCGGTGGACTGGATACGATCGAATCCGGTTCGATCAAGGTAGACGGAACCGAGATCGCAGGCATGAAAGCAGATGAATTATCTGACTACCGAAGAGATTATCTGGGATTTATCTTCCAGTTCTATAATCTGGTACCGAACCTTACCGTGCGGGAGAATATACAGATCTGTGAATATCTGACAGATCAGCCGCTTAATATGGATGAGCTGCTTGAGATACTGGGACTGACAGAGCATCAGAATAAGTTTCCGGCACAGTTGTCAGGTGGTCAGCAGCAGAGATGTGCGATCGCAAGAGCACTGATCAAAAATCCGAAGCTGCTCTTATGTGATGAACCGACTGGAGCACTCGATTCCAAGACATCAAGGGATATCCTGATCCTTCTGGAGAAGATCAATGCGACCTATGGAACGACAATGCTGATCGTAACGCATAATAATTCCATTAAGAATATGGTCGATCAGGTCGTGATCGTAAAGGATGGTCAGATCAGGAAAGATTATTACAATGAGACAAAGGTACCGGCAGCAGAATTGGAGGATTTATAAGATGCAGAAAGTATTGAGAAAAAGGATTTGGAGAGATTTCAAAAGCAACCTTCCAAGATATCTGGCATTGTCCCTTCTGATCATACTTGCCATGTATCTGGTAGTCAGTCTGGTCGGTGCGGCAGAAACGATCATTCGCGGAAGTGAGAATGCTGACAGCAGACAGTGTGTTGAGGATGGAGATTTTTCACTGTTTGTACCGATGAAGGATGAAGAAATGGAAGATTTGGAGGCGGATGGAGTGACGATCGAGCCACAGTTCTATATGGACTATGAGATTGACGAAGATCACACGATCCGTATCTTTGCAAACAGGGATGAGGTCAACAGGATCGATCTGGTAAAGGGCACACTTGCAGAAAAGGGAAATGAGCTGGTGGTAGAACGCCAGTTTGCAGAGAAGAATGATATATCAGCAGGTGATGTGATTACATTTGGCGGACGGGAATTTACCGTTACCGGAATCGGTACAACACCGGATTATGATAACGTATTAAAATCTCTGGGAGATACCGGATGCGACTGCCTGCATTTTGGTACGGGATTTGTTGCAGCTGATGTATACGATACACTTCGTGCGGAAGAAAAAAGTATAAAGTCAGAGGAATATTATTATGCATACCGGTTAAATGGTGCTATGACGGATGATGAATTAAAAGACCGCTTGGAGGAGCTGGAATTTACATCCGGAGATGTAGAAGATCCATTTTTTCAGGAATACTGGGATCGTACGATGGGAAAGAAGGACGATCTGACAGATGGTATTCAGGAGCTGTTAGATGGAGCAAAAGAGTTAAAGGAGCTTAAGGCATTTGAAGATGGAATTATAGAATATACAGACGGAACAAAAGAAGCTGAAGATGGTTCCAATGAACTGCTGGATGGTATTCAGGAGTTAAAGGATGAGATAGATGATATGATCGATGACATCTTCTCAGAGGATGCACAGAACCTTATGACTTTTGTAAAGGCAGGGGATAATGCGAGAATTCAGGCGGCTTCTGGTGATCAGGAATTATACCGGAGCGTTGGTACGATCGCAGGTGCGATCCTGTTGATCCTGATCTCTTATGTATTATCAGTGTTCGTTGTACATTCGATCGATCAGGAAAGTGCCGTTATCGGTGCGTTATATGCACTTGGGGTAAAGAGAAAGAATCTGATGGCACATTATGTAACACTTCCGACTGTGATCACATTTGTTTCAGGTCTGATCGGAACACTGCTTGGATATTCAAGCCTTGGTGTGCCGATCCAGATGCAGGACTGCTACAACTATTATTCCCTTCCGGATCTGGATGTTATCTATATGCCATATCTGTTCATTTATGGAATCGTGGTTCCACCGGTTATTTCTATAATCGTTAATTCACTGGTTATCCGAAAGAGGCTGTCGAAGCCGGTTCTTACAATGATCAGGAATGAGCAGAAGGTTGGTAATGGTAAGGATATAAGGCTTGGAAATATGAGCTTCATGAATCTGTTCAAGATCCGCCAGATGCTTCGTGAGAGCCGTACCGGATTTACGGTAGTATTTGGAATGTTTGTAAGTCTTCTGCTGGCGATGATGTCACTGGAGATATATACTTACTGTGCGAATGTAAATCGTGATTATGTAAATGATACAAAGTATGAGTATATGTATACCTACAAATATCCGACAGAGGAAGTTCCGGAAGGTGGATATGAGGCATATGCAAAGACACTGAAAAAGAAAATTTACGGTTACAACTTTGACATAACAGTTATGGGACTGACAGAGAATAATCCGTTCTTTGATGTGAATCTGTCAGATTCATCCAGTAAGGTTGCGATCAGTTCTTCGATCGCTTACAAATACGGCCTGGATGTTGGTGATACTCTGACACTAAAGGATGATGAAGCAGATAAGATCTATGCATTTGAGATCGCATCTGTTGCGCAGTATGCTCCATCCTTTATGGTATTTATGCCATATGACAAGGCGCTTGAGTTATTCGACGAACCGGAGGATTATTTCAATGTTGTATTTTCCGACCATGCACTCGATGTCGAGACCGGAAGATTATATGCAACAACGACAAAGACCGATGTGAAGAAGGCTGCCGGTATCTTCTCGGATATAATGCAGGGAATGATCCTTACAATTGGAGGAGTATCTGTTCTGATCTTCATTGTTGTAATGTATCTGATGATGAAGGTTATGATAGATCGGTCTTCTTTCAACATTGCGTTGATTAAGATCTTCGGATACCGGAATAAGGAAGTGAAGAAGATGTATCTGGATGGTAATTTCTATATCATAACGATAGGAGCATTGATTTCGATTCCACTGACCAAATGGATCATGGATGTGGCTTATGAGCCTGCTTTTGTTCCGAATATTGCCTGCGGTATCGACAAGTCCTTCCCATTCTGGATGTACCTTGCCATCTTCGCAGGTATCCTGATCCTGTACTTCATCATCAACCATCTGCTGATCCGCAGAATCCGCAAGATGGTGCCTGCTGAAGTGCTGAAGAACAGAGAGTAGTAATTGCGAACATATAAGTTTTAATGTGAATGAGCTCGCTTGATATTACCAAGCAGGGGACGCTTTCGCTCGTTTCGGTCTGCAGCGGTACTAAGATGCCGCATATGCGCCATCTAAGGACCGGCGACCTCAAATGCCCCTGTCTCGGTAATTCAACGAGCTCATTCATAATTTAAGCTGAGAAGTTCGCAATTATTCTTTTTCGCCCAGTATTATAGCTCAAACAAGCACCCGCAGACGATGGCAATGTGTTTCGCATAACGAAAAACTTCGTGAGTGTCTCATGCAGGGGGATTATGTGGAAGTAATACCAGTTATGATGTAAGAACCGGAAATGCTTGTTGCGTTCATATAATTAAGATGTTACAGCAGATATAAGATAAGAGCAAAAAGGCGGTTGTGTTGAAAAGACAGGTTGTGGTAAACTGGCATTGCAGGCAGGTGGATCAGGTATAGCGTAAAGAGAGTCTCAGGATGGAAGTGAGATATGGCACATGCCTGCGGATAGTATATATCAGGAGGATATTGCATGTTATTAATAAAGAACGGCAGGGTCGTTGATCCTGTGACAAATACAGATCGGAAGCTGGATGTGCTGGTTGATGGTGCGGTGATCACAGAAGTGGAACAGCAGATAGATCCGGAAGCATGCAGGGAAAAGTATGGTACAGATGATATTTGCGTGATCGATGCGGAAGGTCTGGTGGTTGCACCGGGGCTGGTCGATACACATGTACATTTCAGAGATCCGGGCTTTACTTATAAAGAGGACATCGAGACCGGAGCAGAGGCTGCCGCTTATGGCGGATTTACGACGGTTATCTGTATGGCAAATACGAAGCCGGCAGTTGATAATGTAGAGACACTTGAGTATATTCAGAGAAAAGGGGAAACGACTGGGATCCATGTGATCCAGACGGCGACCGTTACAAAGGATCTGAAGGGAAAAGAACTTGTAGATATGGAACTGCTGGCAGAACATGGTGCTGCCGGATTTACAGATGATGGTATCCCGATCATGGATGAAGAAGTCTTAACGGAGGCAATGCTTCGTGCGAAAGCGCTTGATCTGCCGATTAGTCTGCATGAAGAAGATCCTGCATTTGTAAAAGGTGCAGGTGTGAATATGGGAGCCGTATCCGAGCAGCTTGGCTATGGTGGGGCTTCCAGAACAGCAGAGGATGTCATGGTCGCAAGAGACTGTATCCTTGCCCTTCATACAGGAGCATCTGTCTGTATTCAGCATATCAGTTCCGGAAATTCCGTTGAGTTAGTAAGGCTGGCAAAGAAGCTTGGTGCGGATGTTCATGCAGAAGCAACACCACATCATTTTACACTGACAGAGGATGCAGTTCTGACCTATGGAACAATGGCAAGAATGAACCCACCGGTCAGAGAAGAAGCGGACCGGTTGAAGATCATTGAAGGTATTCAGGACGGCACGATCGATATGATCGTAACCGATCATGCACCGCACAGTGCAGAAGAAAAGGCACGTCCGATGGCACAGGCACCGAGTGGGATCACAGGCCTTGAGACATCACTGGCACTGGGAATCCGTTCACTGGTACAGCCGGGCTACATCACACTTATGAAGCTTATGGAGCTGATGAGTAAGAACCCGATGGAGTTCTACCGGATGACACCGGGCAGCATCCAGGCGGGAGCGCCGGCTGATATTGTGATATTTGGAGAAAATGAAGAATGGACCGTTGAACATTTCCATTCCAAAGCCTTGAATTCACCGTTTTTTGGTTGGACACTTCCGGGAAAGCTTCATTACACGATCTGCAACGGTAAGATCGTAGCAGAGAACTAGAACACAGGGGATACGGGTACATACAGGGAATCATACATTTTTTTGTACAGGAGGAAGAAGAAATGGCAAAAGAATTAAGATGGGCAGTACTTGGTACAGGTGTAATTGCAAATGAAATGGCACAGGCGCTGGAACAGATGGGTAAATCCTTATATGCGGTAGGAAACCGTACCCATGAGAAGGCAGTTGCATTTGCGGAGAAATATCATGTAACAAAGGTATATGATGATTTTCATGAGATGTTTACAGATCCGGAGATCGACATTATCTATATTACAACGCCGCATAATACCCACATTGAATTCCTGAGACAGGCACTTGCAAACGGCAAGCATGTATTGTGTGAGAAGTCGATCACGTTGAACAGTGATGAATTAAATGAGGCATTGCAGATTGCAGAGAAGCATCATGTGATACTGGCGGAAGCCATGACGATCTGGCATATGCCATTATATAAGAAATTATGGGAGATCGTATCATCCGGTGAACTCGGAAAAGTTCAGATGATACAGTTGAACTTTGGAAGCTATAAAGAATATGATATGAATAATCGTTTCTTTAACATCAATCTTGCCGGTGGTGCATTGCTTGATATCGGAGTATATGCACTCAGTCTGATGCGCAGCTTTATGGCAGAGACACCGGATCAGGTGATGAGTCAGGTGCGGTTCGCGCCGACAGGGACGGATGAGCAGGCAAGCATCATCCTGATGAATAAAGAACAACAGATGGCAGCTATTACGCTGTCCATGCATTCAAAGCAGCCAAAGCGTGCAATGATCAGTTGTGAAAAAGGGTATATCGAGATCATGGAATATCCAAGAGCTGATAAAGCGATTATCGTAGATGCTGCAAGCGGAGCAGTTACACCGGTAGAAGCCGGTGAAACAAAGCGTGCGCTTGAATATGAGATGCGGGATATGGAAGAAGCGGTACAGTCCGGAGATGTAAGCCGGATGCAGATGCCTTTTACCGGAGATGTCATGAACATCATGACAGACCTTCGAAAGAACTGGGGCTTAGTCTATCCGGAAGAATCAAGAAAGACGGAGTAGATCCCATTTTGATGAGGTTCCGGTCTTTCGGAAAATATTCTGTAAGTGCTTCTGGATCGTGTTCTCACTGATCCCGAGAGTGGCTGCAATCTCATCGTTATTTGCAAATGAAAAGATCAGAGACAGGATCTCTGTCTCTCGTGGAGTAAGGTCATAGCCTTTTGCAAGTGCCGGGATACGGTTTGCAAGAGCGGTATGGCCTTTCTCTTTTTCCGGATATAGGATCTGTTCATAGGTTACGTTGATATGCTTGCCAAGAGAACGGAAGAAGAACATATCATCGTCTGTAAAATCCCCATCGATCTTGGTACGAAACAGCGTCAGGATACCGGAGAATTCTCCACTGCAGATCATGCTGTACTGTAAGGAATCGTAGACATGGAATTTCTGATAACAGTGCTGATAGAGAGAAGAGTTCAGACGGACATCATCATTTACCAGATCGCTTTCTCTTACAAGCTGGGATTCCCGTACATTGTTGATCCAGAGCAGATGATCCTCACTCATATGATCGATGTAGAGCAGTTCTGCTTCATAGAAATAATCAGGAAAGCAGACCGGAGTCGGTACGATCTCAGTTCGGTTTTCCGGATTGACGGAGATAATGCTCGCATAAGTAAATGGGATCAGCAGGCGAAGTCTTGGGAGAAATTCATCTCTCAGTGCTTCATAGGATTTACATTGGTACAGCGTATATACGATATCGTTATAGATCAGAAAGTTGTTCTTTTCCATTGTGGGTCTCCTTCGCGTGAAATGATGTTGATTTTCAGGCAGATGCCAAGACTGCTTCATTTGCATAGCAAGCCATCCGGTCGAAAGTTATATAAATACAATTATATATTACAAAATACTTGTTTTCAAGTATATACTACCGAAAATGATTAGCATTTACCTCAAATTAATAATTGAAAAACAGTAGGGAATTGAGATAAGCTATAAAACGAAAAAGAGATCAGAGAAAGGAAGCGTTGCGGATGAAGGATAAAAAATATGTTATAACAATTACGAGACAGTTCGGAAGTCTTGGAAGACCAATCGCAAAACTGATGGCAGAACAACTGGGAATAGAGTATTACGACAGAGATATCGTGGATCAGGCAGCCAAGCAGTTGAAGCTTCCCGCTTCTGTTGTAGACGAAGAAGAAGAAAGCGCAAAGAAGATCTTCAAGAATCCGTTTTCCAGAATGGTACTTCCGCTTGGCGGTGGCACGAACAGTACCCAGGATGATATTTTCGATGCACAGCAGAATATCATACGATTTCTTGCAGAGAAAAGCTCATGCGTGATCGTTGGACGTTGCTCTGACTTTATTTTAAGCGAGATGGACAATGTGATGAATATATTCATCTATGCTCCGTACCCGGATCGTGTTGAGAATTGTGTGAATTCGATGGGACTGGAAATCGATGAAGCCCGTAAGATGATCGTAGCCGTTGATGAGGCGCGTGATTCCTATCACATGAATTATGCCGGATATAAGCCGGGAGACATCAATCATTGTGATATCCTGATCAACAGCAGTCTGCTCGGTGTAGAAAATACTGCAAAGTATCTGGCAGAACTGGTACGTGAGAAGTTTATCAGTGATTAATAAGGATTAGACGTAATTAAAATTAAGTAGAAACTTATCATATATAATAATTGTAAATAAGTAAATGAAATTGTAAACTAAAAGCAGTTGATACGAAGGCGTATCTGCAATGCTATAAGGCATTGCGGATGCGCTTTTTGTTGTTTTATAAGGAAAAATACAAAACGGAAAGGAAGAATGGTTATGACACATGGCTTGGTGGCACTGTTAATAGTGCTGATCGTAATTGTCGGTTCGATACTGACACATCGCTGCGAAGAATTTATGATCGGGGGTTCTCTGGTCGGCGCGGCAGTTTTATTTAAAGGTTCATTTCTGACACAATGGTGTACGATGCTTCAGGAGACGATTTCGGAAAATGTCTGGATCGTTGTAGTATGCGGATTGTTCGGCAGCCTGATCGCCTTACTTCAGACAGCAAAGGGAAATTATGGTTTTTCTAAGCTGGTTTCCAAATTATGTAATTCAGAGCGAAAGACATTACTTACCACATTTATACTTGGTATATTGATCTTTGTAGATGATTATCTGAACGTTTTATCGATCGGTGCCTGTATGAAGGGTGTTTACGATAAACGTAAGATACCGAGAGAGACACTGGCGTTCATGCTGGATTCCACAGGTGCTCCGGTCTGTGTACTTCTTCCGTTTTCAACATGGGCAGTTTTCTATGCAAGTCTGTTCATTGATCAGCCGAGTGTACAGGCATATGGATTCACCTCCGGTATGAAAGCGTACTTAAGTGCCATTCCATTTTGTTTTTATCCAATCATTATATTATTGATCGTATTTTTATTCTGTATGGGAATCATGCCAAAGCTTGGTGGTATGAAGAAAGCATATAAGCGAGTAGAGGAGACCGGCAAGGTCTACAGTGATGCCAGCAGAAAGTACAATCATGAAAACCGTGCAGGTTATGAAGAAGACGGAAATATCTGGGATTTCGTTATTCCGATGGCAGTCCTTGTAGCGATCGCCATTATCACAGGTGATCTTCTTCTGGCAGTTGTTCTTGCGATCGCATGTTGTATGCTGATGTATCTTCCAAGAAAGGTTATAGCTGTAAATGAATTCTTTGGTGTGATCGTAAAGGGATTTGCGGATATGCTTCCAACCCTTACCTTACTGGTACTTGCGTTCTTATTGCAGAAGGTAACAGAACAGCTTAACATGACAGATTATATAATCGATCTTGCACAGCCATTATTAACAGGCTCTCTGTTCCCGATGATCACATTTATCCTTGTTGCGGCGCTTTGTTTTGCAACCGGATCCTTCTGGGGCATGAGTGCAGTCGTTGCACCGATCGTATTCCCGCTTGGCGCAGCAATCTCCGCAAACCCGGTTCTGATCATGGCAGCAATTATCTCCGGTGGTGCATTTGGAAGCCATGCATGCTTCTACTGTGATGCAACGCTTCTGTCATCGAACAGTGCAGGCATTGATAATATGGAACATGCAGTATCCCAGCTCCCATATGTTATGATCGCAGCTATGTTGTCAATCGTTGGCTTCCTGATCTGTGGATTTATAGTTTAGAGTAAAAGGGGGCATGTGATATGGCAGAATATATTATAAAGAGCCGGGCAGTATTTGATGGTCGGGCGGATAGCTGTAAGCCGCTTGCTGTCTGGATCAAAGATGACAGGATAAAGAAGCTCCTGCCATATGATGAGACAAATGCCGTTCCGGCGGATGTTCCGATATACGATATGGGTGACAAGCTTGTCATGCCGTCCTTTATCGATGCACATACCCATATATTTACCGGAGCGGTAGCCGCAAGTGAATATGTATGCAACACGTTGGATGCCTGCCATTCGGAACAGGAATGTGTGGAGCAGATGGCAGCATATGTAAAGGCGCATCCCGGACAGAAGCGAATCCGCGGAACTGGATGGTTTATCGGGAACTGGACGGAGGATCGTATGCCGGACAAACGAAGTCTGGATGCATATTTCCCGGATACTCCGGTATATCTGGAATGTGCGGATGCACACAGCATGTGGCTGAATTCAGCAGCACTTGTTGAAGCCGGGATCAGACCGAATCCGAGTCTTGCAAATGGCATGATCGAGACTTACCCGGATGGAGAGCTTACCGGAATGTTGATCGAACCGGAAGCCTATGCGCCCGCCATGGAAAAGTTCATGGATTTTACGGATGAAGAAATGACAGAAATACACAGACATTTCAAACAGGTACTTGCGGAGAACGGAGTTGCAGGCTTAAGTGAGATGTTTGCAGAAGATTATACAGAAGAGACTTATAAGAAATATGAATTGCTGAAAAAGCTGGATGATGAAGAAGGGCTGTATGCAAATGTATATGTCTACACGAAGTTATTTGGCTATACCTCATTTGAAAAGTTCTTTGAGATGAAGGAAAAACTGGATTCCAGACATTTTCAGATCACCGGTTTAAAAGGGTTTATTGATGGGGTGACGGAGACTTATACCGGACTGCTCTTAGAGCCATATACAGACCACCCGGATACCTGTGGGGAGAAACTTCCGCTCTGGCCGAGAGCGAAGATGCAGGAGGAGATCACTGCGGCAAATGAGGCAGGCATACAGGTCAGACTTCATTGTATCGCAGATGGTTCTGTGCGCATGGCGCTTGATATGTACGAGGAAGCGGAAAAAAGAACCAGAAGAAAGGATCTCAGAAATACGATCGAGCATATCGAAAATATTCATCCCGATGATATCAGGAGATTCAAGGAACTGGATGTCGTAGCATCGATGCAGCCATATCATCTGATCCTGTCCAATAATGACAAGATCGTGCGGCTTGGAAAGAAGCGGTGCAGATATGAATGGCCGATGAAAAGTATCACGAATACAGGAGCGGCATTTGCAGTCGGAACGGATTATCCGGTTGTGGGATTAGATTCATTTCAGACAATCTATGCGGCAGTGACCAGAAAGGATGCAGACGGAAGAATATCCGGTCAGAATCCGTGGGAGGTCATTGATATGGCGACAGTCTTAAAAGGATATACCTACGGAGCTGCTTACGTCTATCAGGCAGAAGACCGAACCGGTTCGATCGAAGAAGGCAAATGTGCAAACCTCATCGTGCTGGATCAGAATCTGTTTACGATCGATCCTGAGAAGATACCGGATACCAAAGTGGTATGGAATATATTTGAGGGACAGACGATATATGACAGACTGAATAATCTGGCAGGTGTGAGTGGAATATAAGCCGTTGAAAACAGACAATCGGTGGAAGATAGATTTGGCAGATGTAAGTAGAAGGTAAGCCGGAAATCAATGGCAGAAAATATAGGATAAAGAAATAAGATGTTCTGATAACAGTATATAGATATTTTGATAACAGGAGGATATGAGTATGAGAAAGGTAAAGGTAGCGGCTACCCAGATGAGCTGTAGCTGGAATAGAGAAGAAGTGTTAGACAAGGCAGAGAAGCTGGTTCGAAAGGCAGCAGCAGAAGGAGCAAATATTATCTTGTTACAGGAATTATTTGAAACTCCGTATTTCTGTCAGAAGCAGAAATTTGAATATTTTGATCTGGCAAAGCCACTTTCAGAAAATGCAGCAGTAAAACGATTTACCGAGGTTGCAAAAGAGCTTCAGGTTGTTCTGCCGATCAGTTTTTATGAAAAGGCGGGAAATACAGCATTTAATACAATAGCGATCATTGATGCAGATGGAACGATCCTTGGCACATATCGTAAGACCCATATCCCGGATGGACTTCCATATGCGGAGAAGTTTTATTTTACACCGGGAGATACCGGATTTAAGGTATGGAAGACAAAATATGCAGATATCGGCGTTGGCATCTGCTGGGATCAGTGGTTTCCGGAGGCTGCCAGAAGCATGGCACTTCTTGGCGCAGAGCTGTTGTTCTATCCGACTGCGATCGGAAGCGAGCCTACATTAAATGTTGATTCCAAGTCACACTGGCAGCATGCGATGCAGGGACATGCAGCAGCCAATATCATGCCGGTGATCGCATCGAACCGTATCGGAACAGAGACAGATGATGAGTCTTCGATGACATTTTACGGTTCTTCCTTTATCGCAGATCAGACCGGAACGATCGTGGAGGAGACAGACCGTGAGACAGAATCTGTGCTTGTCCATGAATTTGATCTGGATGCGATCGCACAGATGCGTAGAGAATGGGGCGTGTTCCGTGACCGCAGACCGGAGATGTATGGAACTTTGATGCACCATTAATTAAAAATATTTCAAGTATAAGATCACACACATAAGTTCAAGAATGAAGATTGCAGGAAGCCCAATGTAGAATTTGGGCTTCCTGATTTTATGTCGGAATAACAGCATACCAAGAATCGCACCAAAGATTCCGAACACTCCGGCGAGGATCAGGTGGGCTTCCGGGATGCGCCACTTGTGGTGGATGGCTTTCCATTTGTCGATGCCATACAGGAAAAATACGATCAGATTGATCAGGATATATATACTTAAGAATAAATGATCTTTTATCAGTTCAAATAACATATGTGGTTGTACTCCTTTCATCCGTACAGACTGCTTTCACAGAGAAGAAGTTCGTTCCTTCGCAGTTCCCAGTCAAGCAGATTTTCATTATATGCATTTTAAGATGATTTTTGTGGATTGTCTATATTTATATTCTTGAAGCCTGTTTGATACGGGCTTATAATGATGCATAAAATAAGAAAGAAGGACGAAAGATGAATATACAGATCAGAGAATATAAAGATTCAGACATACAGGAGATGAACCGCATCTGGAACCGTGTGGTAGATGATGGAGTTGCTTTTCCACAGGAGGATGACCTGACAGAGGAGACAGGCAGGGGATTCTTTGCAGGCCAGACCTATACTGCGGTGGCAGAGGATACAGACACAGGAAAGGTGCTCGGACTTTATATCCTGCATCCAAATAATGTCGGACGCTGCGGTCATATCTGCAATGCCAGCTATGCGGTAGATGCGGATGTAAGAGGATTTCATATCGGAGAGAAGTTGGTGTCTGACTGTCTGGTACAGGCAAAGGCGTATGATTATCTGGTGCTGCAGTTTAATGCGGTGGTGGCTACAAATGTGCATGCAAGACACCTCTATGAGAGGCTTGGATTTACGCAGCTTGGAACGATTCCGGGTGGTTTTCGCATGAAGGATGGACACTATGAGGACATCTGCCCATATTACTTTGACCTGCGTGAACTTGGCAGATGATCGTTGTTAATTGAAAATTGATTTCAGACATGGAATGGCGGTCAGATAATATAATGTAAGACAGTAAAGATTTCTATTCGGTTCGTGCACTGATTTGTCGGCAGTCGCCCAAACTCGTCCGTATGGACTCAAACATGGGCTTGGTGCTGACAGTTAGCACAAACCTCATAACGAAATCTTTTCTATGTCATTGCATTATATTATCTGACCGGCAATTCATTGCCTGAAATCAAATACAGATTAAGATACGATCATCTGCCAAGTCTTTACGGATCAAAGTAATATGAGTTGAATAAAATGTAATTTTAAGAGCGAAGACAGTATGTGGTAGAAATATATAATGAAGAAAGCAGTATGTTTTCTTTACACAAGTCAATTAAAATGGTAAAATAATTAATGTGCGTAATAAGAACGATATAATTTATTTGATGTGTCAAATAAGACTTTAGAATAGAAATCAGGATAGATAATCATGTTTAAATATAGATTTTTTCAGGTGATCCTTGCGATCGCAGTTGTAATGCTGATCGTGTCGTCTGCGGTGTTTATCTCATTCCAGGGAGTGAATATCAGTGAAGCAGAGTACACATCAGAGATGACCGGACGAACATTTGAGACAGATGGAGCAGATGGTTCGGAAACTGCTCTGACGGAGTTCGAGGCGTGGCTGGAGTACAGCATCATTGCGGATGGACTGAAGGAAACCGGAAATAATGTTGATTTTGATAAAGGAAATGTGAAGCTTTGCGACTATAACCTGACGCAGCTTAGACAGTTGAAGAAGGTGAAGGATGAGGCGAAACGAATGATGTTCCTGTCGGTGATCCTGCTTATCATAGGATTTCTGGCAGTAAAGAAAAGACGAATGTATGAGTGTGTCGTATGGGGCGGCGTTGCAGCAAGTGTGATCGGAATAGTATCACTGATCCTGCTCGCGGTATCCGGAAGCGGCATTTTCTATGGCGTTCGTGAGATGGTATTTAAAGGCAGGTATGATGTATTTTTCTCAGGGGATGACAGACTGATCGCGCTGATCCCGGATAATCTGGGACTTCGGATGTTCCTGATCTATACAGGAGTGATACTTGCCGGACTTGTTATTACGATCATAGTACGACTGATAAGCTGGCGAAAGACACAGCCACACAAATTCTAATATATTCAGGAGGGTTATATGAACAAGAGAATCAACGATTGGATCAACTGGGTACTGTATGATGAACTGATCGCAGGTAAACTGAATGCACCAAAGCACCTGTTGGGTATTCATGAATATGGGGAAGGACAGATCATCACAGCCTATCGTCCACATGCGGTGGAAGTGAAGGTTACATCCAGAACAGGTAAAAAAGTTCATACGATGGAGAAGGTAACGGATGAGGGATTTTATGCGATCTTTTTCCCTAAGAAGGAATTTAGCGGAACAAAATACAATCTGGTGACAACTTATGAGGATGGAACGACTGTTACGACAGCAGATCCATATGCATTTGACAGCCAGATTTCAGATTTTGATTCTTATTTATTTGCAGAAGGCAAGCACTACGAGATCTATAATAAATTTGGAGCACATCCGATGACGATCGATGGCGTAAAGGGAACCTATTTTGCAGTATGGGCTCCGGACGCGCGGAGAGTCAGCGTTGTCGGTGATTTCAATATGTGGGATGGTAATTTACATCCGATGCAGCTTCGACCAAACGGTGGAATCTATGAGCTGTTTATTCCAAATGTGCTTTCCGGCGCAGTATACAAATACCAGATTTTGACCCGTTATGATGAGATCTTATATAAGAGTGATCCATACGGAAATCAGGCACAGATGCGTCCGGACAATGGTTCGGTTGTTGCAGATCTGACGACCTACAAGTGGAAAGATACTGCATGGGTAAATAAGAGAAAAACCTACAGCAGAACAGATCGCATGAAGATGCCGATGACCATCTATGAGATGCATCTCGGTTCATGGAGAAAGAAAGTTGAAGACGATGACAGCGGCTTCTTCAGTTATAGAGAGTTAGCTCCGATGGTTGCGGATTATGTAAAGGATATGGGCTATACACATGTGGAGATCATGGGTATCGCAGAGTATCCGTTTGATGGTTCCTGGGGCTATCAGGTAACGAATTATTATGCACCGACATCCAGATACGGATCGCCGGAAGATTTCATGTATTTTATTGACTATTTACATAGTAAGGGAATCAGTATCATCTTAGACTGGGTACCTGCACATTTCCCGAAGGATGCACACGGACTTGGCAGATTTGATGGTATGCCGCTCTATGAGCATCCGGATCCAAGAAGGGGCGAGCATCCGGATTGGGGTACTTATATTTTTGATTATGGCAGAGCAGAGGTTGCAAACTTCCTGATCGCAAATGCACTTTTCTGGGTGGAGAAGTTCCATATCGATGCGTTACGGGTAGATGCTGTTGCATCCATGTTATATTTGGACTATGGTAAGCAGGATGGACAGTGGCTTCCAAATGAAAATGGCGGCAATGAGAACCTGGATGCAATTAAGCTGCTGCAGAATATTAATGCAGTTATGGAAGAAAAGAATCCGGGAGCATTCCTAATCGCAGAGGAATCAACTGCATGGGCCGGTGTGACTGCTCCGGCATCCATGAACGGACTTGGCTTCCTGTTCAAATGGAATATGGGATGGATGAATGACTTCCTCGAGTATATGAAGATGGATCCATATTTCAGAAGCTTTAACCATAACAAGCTGACCTTCAGCTTATCCTATACATATGCAGAGAATTATGTTCTTGTCATTTCACATGATGAGGTCGTACATCTGAAATGTTCAATGATCAATAAGATGCCGGGAAGCGAACCTCAGAAATTTGCAAATCTTCGTCTGGCATATGGTTATATGTATGGCCATCCGGGCAAAAAGCTGTTATTCATGGGTCAGGAATTTGCACAGCCGCGCGAGTGGAGCGAGGCAAGAAGTCTTGACTGGTTTGTCCTTGACAATCCGTTGAATCAGGGTGTACAGCGTTGGGTAAAAGCGTTAAATAATCTGTACAATGCGAATGATGCGTTATATGCAAATGACAGCGATGTGATGGGCTTTGAGTGGATCGACTGTGACCATCCGGATAAGGGTGTGGTTTCATTTATCCGTCGAGGTTCTACACCGAGTAAGCAGTTGTTATTTATCTGCAATTTCGTGCCGGTTGAATATGATAATTATGAAGTTGGAGCACCTTGCTTCACAACATATAAAGAAGTCCTGAATTCCGATGACGTACAGTTTGGCGGAGCAGGAAGATTAAACAGTGGTAAGATCAAGGCTATCGATAAGAAGACAGAACGTATGCCTTATTCGATCAGTGTAATAGTACCGCCACTTTCTACTGTTGTTCTGGAATATGATTACACCGATGTAACACCGGAGGATATTCTGAAGAAGAAAGAGGCAGAAAAGAAAGCGGCAGCAGCAAAACGCGCGGCTGAGAAGAAAACGGCTGCGAAGAAAACTGCAACGGAAAAGAAGGATGTAGAGACGACGGAAGTTGTAAAAAAGGAGTCGGAGAAGAAGACGGCTGCGACAAAGACAAAAGAAACAGTAAGTAAGACAAAGCCTGCACAGACAAAAGCGGCGGTTTCAAAGAAGACTACTAAGAAATAATAAAAAATGCTGGATCGTACTTGTGCGGTTCAGCATTTTTTGTAGGCATAAGGAGAAGACATGAAGATAGAAAAAGTAAGTACAGCAGATGCGGAGGAGCTTCTCGCAATCTATGCACCCTATGTAGAAGAAACAGCAATATCATTTGAATATGAAGTACCGTCTGTAGATGAATTCAGGAACAGGATTGAGCAGATCTCAGCAAAGTATCCATACATAAAGGCAGTCGTGGATGGGAAAATCGCAGGCTATGCATATGCAGCAGGTTTCAAAGACAGAAAGGCATATGACTGGTCAGTGGAAACAACGATATATATTCGAAAAGACTGCAGGCAGCTGGGGCTTGGCAAAGCCCTATATGAGAATCTGGAAAAACTACTGAAGAAAATGGGAATCCTGAACATGAATGCCTGTATCGCAAGTCCGGCAGCAGAGAGCGGACATCTGACGGATGACAGTTACAGATTCCATAAAAAAATGGGCTTTACGCTGGTTGGGCGTTTTCATAACAGCGGCTATAAGTTTGGTGAATGGTACGATATGATCTGGATGGAGAAGATGATCGGCGAGCACGAGAAGAATATGCCGGATGTAAGATTTGGTCAATGGAAAAGAAATTTATAAAAAACACTTGCAAAAAGATAATCCAAGCAATATAATACAGGAGAAGTGCAAAGAGGCACAGAGCGAGAAGCTCTGTGCCTCTTTAGTTTTCCAGGTATTAAGTTTTAGGAGGAAATTCAAATGAAAACAGGTACAGTAAAATGGTTTAATGCAAAAAAGGGATATGGATTTATCAGCGATGAGAATGGTGATGACATTTTTGTACATTTCTCAGCTTTAAATATGTCTGGTTTCAAAGTATTGGAGGAAGGCGACAAAGTTGAGTTCGAAGTAATTGAGGGAGAAAAAGGACCTCAGGCTGCAAATGTAACAAAGCTGTAAGCTGATACATAATGAAGATACCTCATGACAGATCATCGGTACTCAGAATTTTGAGAACCGATGATCGCCATGGGGTATTTTTCTGCGGATTCTTGCTGAAATTATGATTATATATTAGAATAGCGGCACAGGAGAAAGAAAATATGAACAATCCAATAAAAGAATTAACAAAGAAGGAATGGATCATCTGGTTAGGATCTATTTGTATCGTATGCATATCGAACCTGCTGACAACAGATTTTGATCTGCTGACTCTGGTAGCTGCATTAGTGGGTGTAACTTCGCTGATCTTTGCAGCAAAGGGAAATGTATGGGCGCAGATCCTGATGGTGATATTCAGCATCCTTTATGGGATCATTTCCTACCGGTTCCATTACTGGGGCGAGATGATTACATATCTTGGCATGACAATGCCTATGGCGATCTGGTCTACGATCACATGGCTCCAGAATCCTTCCGGCGGAAACGGAAATGTCGTAAAGATCCAGAAGCTGAACCGGAAGCACATCATAGGGCTTGTTATATCCGGCGTGATCGTAGCGGCAGTATTTTATTATATTTTAGTTGTATTCGATACCCCGAATATTATATTCAGCACCATATCGATCATAACCAGTTTTCTGGCAGCGGCACTTACGATGCTCCGTTCCTCGTATTATGCAGTATGGTATGCGGCAAATGATATCGTGCTGATCATTTTATGGGTGCTGGCATCCATGAAGAATCCTGCCTATATCCCGGTCGTTGTGAATTTCGGTATCTTCTTTATCAATGATATGTATGGCTATATCAGTTGGAAAAGGCGGGAACGGATACAATTGTAAAATGCAGAAAAAGTGGGCTGTTGGTACTATTACTTTACACAAGAGAGTTTGTAGCTGTGGAGCTGAAGAAGTTACCGACTAATAAAAAACAGAATCCCCGCTATGGTGTGTTTTACTATTCATAAAGCAAGCCTTTGGGAGCGTCGGTTCTTAGTGAGTCGCTATATGCGACGAACTTTTCATAGGTATGGAATAGTGAGACAGGCAGAAAATAAATCAGCCCTTGGGGTATATTATAACCCCAAGGGCTGATTTATTTTCGTATGTGTGATTAGTTCTTCGAACAGCGGAACAGCAGATCCTCCCAACGGCGATCCACTTCCTCCTGATACTGAACGAGTAAATGCTCATTTTCAGGCTTGAACAAATGCTTGAAACGTCCCTGTGTCCGTAAGAAGTCCTCGATCGGAAGCTTCTTCTTAGGAGAATAGCTTAAGATCCATTTGCCTTCGATGACTTCAAATAAAGGCCAGTAGCATGTTTCAACTGCCAGCTTACAGATATCCATGATCTGTTCGGTAGGATAACGCCAGCCACGAGGACAAGGAGCCATAACATTTAAGAAAGCAGCACCCGGTGTGTAGATGGCTTTTTCGGATTTCTCGTAGATATCACGCATATTACCAAGCAGAGTAGTCTGACCGACATAAGGGATATCATGAGCTGCCATAACCTGTGCCAGATCCTTACGGTTCTGCATCTTACCGTTTGACTGGGAACCGACAGGAGTGGTTGTTGTATCTGCATACATCGGAGTAGCGGAAGAACGCTGGATGCCGGTATTCATGTAAGCACCATTATCGTAGCAGACATATACCATGTCATGACCACGCTCCATAGCACCGGATAAAGACTGAAGACCGATATCATAAGTACCGCCGTCACCGCCAAATGTTATGAATTTATATGTTTCATCTAATTTACCCTTTTTCTTTAATACATGATAAGCAGTCTCTACACCGGAAAGGGTAGCACCTGCATTTTCAAATGCATTATGAATGTAACTGTCTTCGTAAGCAGTATATGGATACATGAAGGTGGAAACCTCCAGACATCCGGTAGCGTTACCGATAACTGCTTTGTCACCCTCATGAAGGGCACGGAGTACATTACGAACTGCGATCGTACCGCCGCAGCCTGCACACATTCTATGACCCGGAGCAAGACGCTCAGGCTTGTTCATTACTTCTTTAAAATTATATGCCATTTTGTCTTACCTCCTTACTTTCTAAGTCCAATATACTGATACTGCGGAATGGTCTTGCCCTGCTCGATCATTTCCTCTAACTGGTTAAATACATCGGTTGCTTCCACTGTTGTATAATCTCTGCCACCAAGACCGTAGATATAGCTGACAGCCTTTGTAGAAGCTCCGATATCATACAGGTGCTCCTTGATCTCAGCAGATAAAGGACCGCCGCCTGCACGGAAGCCTTCGGAACGGTCTAAGATCGCAACTGCTTTTGTATGAGCCAGCGCCTTTGCAATTTCTTCACCGGGGAATGGACGGAAGACACGGAGCTTTAATAAGCCGACCTTCTTGCCCTGTGCGCGCAATGCATCGATTGCTTCTTTTGTCGTTCCTGCTGCGGAACCGATCATAACGATCGCATAATCAGCATCTTCTAATTTATATTCCTCAAAGAAGCCATACTGTCTGCCGGAGATCTTTGCGAAATCATTCGCAACATCCAGGATCACCTGCTTGGCATTCTTCATAGCTTCGTTTTGATTCATTTTGGATTCCATATAGAATGGAGAAGTTGCATATGGACCGACTGCCATAGGCATCTTTGGATTCAACAGGTACTGTTCCGGATTGTATTCACCGACAAATGCTTTTACCTTGTCATCCTCTAACAGTTCGATATTCTCAACTGCGTGGCTGGTGATGAAACCATCCTGACAGATCATGATCGGAAGACGGACATCCTTGTGTTCTGCGATCCGGTAAGCCTGTACGAAATTATCATAAGCTTCCTGATTATTCTCTGCATAGATCTGGATCCATCCGGTATCTCTTGCACCCATACTGTCTGAGTGGTCGCAGTTGATATTGATCGGGCCGGATAAAGCTCTGTTTACAAGAGCCAGTGCGATCGGCAGACGATTGGAAGCTGCAACATAGAGCTCCTCCCACATCAGCGCCATACCGCAGGAAGAGGTTGCTGTTAAGACACGACAACCGGCAGCACTTGCACCGATCGCAGCACTCATAGCACTGTGCTCACTCTCGACCGGAATAAACTCTGTATCGATCTCACCGTTTGAAATATATGTAGAAACAAACTGTGGAATCTCTGTAGAAGGGGTGATCGGGAATGCCGGCATGACATCCGGGTTGATCTGCTTGATCGCATAAGACACCGCTTCATTTCCTGATAAACGTTCTCTGATACCCATTTATTTGCCCTCCTTCATCGTAATAGCACCAAACTTACACTGATAAGCACAGATACCGCAACCCTTGCAGTGGTTCAGATCGAAGTCAAGACGTTTGCCGCCTACGACCGGGATGCAGCTGTCCGGACAGACCGGTGCACATAACAGACAGTGTACACATTTGCTCTCATCTATGACGGGAGTAGCAGTTCTCCATTCACCTGTGTTAAATGCTTTGGAAGTACCACCGCCGTACACATGGTTACCGGGTGTGATTTCTGTATATTTACTTTTTTCATGTATTCTGCTGATATCTGTTCTCATTACTTGGTTACCTCCTTAAATGCAAGCTCAAGGGCTTTCATATTTCCATCGATAACCTCAGGCTTCTTTGCAAATTTGTGCTGATAGGAAAGTCTCATATCTGCAAGGAAATCATCCTGCTCCATGATACCGCTGACTGCAACGATAGCAGCAAGCATAGGAGAATTCGGGAAGTTCCTGCCGAGTGTCTGCATCGAGATCTCCCGGGCATCTAATGTATAAACTTTTCCTTTGTAGCCATTTAAATGAGGACGAACCTCATCCGGTGTCTTTGGGGTGTTAATGACGATCGCACCATCTTCTTTTAATCCGGCGGTTACATCCACGGATTCCAAGAGGGACTCGTCAACGACAACAACATACTGTGGGGTGTAGATATTGGAATGAACGCGGATCGGATCGCTGCTGATTCTGTTATAAGCAGTGATCGGCGCACCCATTCGCTCCGGACCATATTCCGGAAAACCCTGAACGTATTTTCCTGTTTTAAAAGCTACGTCTGCAAGCAGCAGAGCAGCAGTTTTGGCACCCTGGCCGCCCCGGCCATGCCATCTGATCTCAATCGTATCTTTCACTTTTTAATCTCTCCTTGTGACTATAAACGCATCGATATGTCAGAATGAATATAGAAATGATTTCCCCTATTATTTCAGACAAATAGAAGGTTTATTGAAAAAAATTCTTAATAAAACGTAGACTTTTTTATTATATCATGTATAAATAAGAAGTAAATAAAAATTTTTTTGTAAATAAGAGAAGAAATTTGAACGAATAAAAGGCGGAAAAGTGCAGATAACAGAATTTCGTCATAATGAAAAATGAGGTATAATGAATCGCACCAAGAATGTTAAAAAAGAGGAGAGAAAAATGTCAAAGGGGAAAAAAGTAAAGGTCGTAATTGAGGGAATCATTCTGTTGTTTATTGTTTACTGTGTCGTTTTAAAGATGCTGCCGGTATCGACAGGAAGACTGTCAACATACGAAGAGATCAATGATGCAGTAGCAACAGCCGCTTCAAGGTATAAGAATACGGTTACGCTAAAGACAACAGGGGAACCGTATATGGATTATCAGTCGGTCCTTGACAAGCTGATGGAAAAGAATATGTATGCAGGTGGAGAATTTTATGCATTTTCTTATGTATATACGCCGGATTCAGGTGGAGAAAAAGTAGCGGTAAGGATCAGTCATATGAGCCGGTTAAAAAGCTTTCTTGTATTTATCCGTTCCGGTCAGATTTCGGGGAAGATAAAGGGGCTGTCAGATTACGAGAAAGTGAAAGCGGTACATGATTATATTATCTTACATAATGAATATAACCGCTCATCCGGTGGTGCATGTAATACTCTGTACAGAGGAGATTCGGCATGTAACGGATATGCGCTGGCATTTTATATCATTATGAAAAAGGCCGGAGTCCCGGTTACCTGTGAATACGGTTATGGACTGGAATCCGAGCATCTGTGGAATCGGGTTCAGGTGGATGGACACTGGTATAATATCGATCTGACATGGGATGATCTTGGTGGACAGAATGTCGGATATGATTATTTCCTTAAATCTGATGCGGACTGGCAGGGACATGATCATGGCGGTTCCGATGCAGAAGTTTCTATGGATGTGACAGGAAAGACGGCAGCGGAATATTATAGAATGTTCCCGAATTATAATGCGATTATGATCTGGTCGATCATCGGAGTGATCGCGGCAGGGTTTGCATTATATATCTGGCTGCTTGACCGGAAGATGAAACGGAAGAAGTTAGAGAAAGCCCGTTTGGAAGCACAGGAGGAAGCGCAGAGAATGGAAGAACTCCATAAGAGAATGCAGGTGGTTACAGGGGCATTTACAGATGAAGCGACCGTTCCGGCGGATAGAAATGCAGACACGGACTATCAGACAGCACCATATATGACACAGATGGCAGAGAATGTAGATGAGATTACCATGAATCATGAACAACCCCAGACTGCGGACCCTTCTGAAAGTGCTTCACAGAATAAAGGCAGTGGTGCTCATTCAGGGTTCCGGTTGAAGCAGGATGATTAAAAATATAATAATGAAAACTTTCATCGGCATAGTTGTTCACAACTATGCCGATTTGTGTTAAAATAAACAGCGATTGACAAAATGAGAAAAAGAATCACCAACAAATCAGGAGGAAATAGAATGATTAAATTATTTGACAATGGTGCTTATCTTTTGAATGGCACAGAGCTTGTAGAAGACAATGCCGATGCAAATGCGATTCTTACACAGAAGTTAGGTACAGCCCCATCCAAGGAAGAAGCTGCAAGGAATACTATGGCATACGGTATCCTGGAGAAGCACAACACATCTGACAATATGGACAATCTTAAGATCAAATTCGATAAGATGACCTCTCATGATATAACATTTGTAGGTATCATCCAGACAGCAAGAGCTTCAGGACTGAAAGAATTCCCGATCCCTTATGTCCTTACAAACTGTCATAACTCCTTATGTGCAGTTGGTGGTACGATCAATGAGGATGACCACATGTTTGGTCTTTCCTGCGCAAAGAAATTCGGTGGTGTTTATGTTCCGCCTCATCAGGCTGTTATCCATCAGTTTGCAAGAGAAATGCTTGCAGAATGTGGCGCAATGATCCTTGGTTCCGACAGTCATACCCGTTATGGTGCGCTCGGTACAATGGCGATCGGCGAAGGCGGCGGAGAGCTTGCAAAGCAGCTCTTATGCAGAACTTACGATGTAGCTAAGCCTGGTGTAGTAGCAATCTATCTGGACGGAGAGGTTGCAAAGGGAGTAGGTCCTCAGGACGTTGCTCTTGCAATCATCGGTGCAACCTTCCAGTGCGGTTATGTTAAGAATAAGGTAATGGAGTTCGTAGGACCTGGTGTTGATAAATTATCTGCTGATTTCCGTATCGGTATCGATGTAATGACAACCGAGACAACCTGTCTGTCCTCTATCTGGAAGACAGATGAAAAGATCAAAGAGTGGTATGATACACACTATAGACCGGAAGCATACAAGGAAATGAATCCGGGCCCAGTTGCTTACTATGATGGCGTTGTATATGTGGATCTGTCAAAGGTAAAACCAATGATCGCTATGCCATTCCATCCAAGCAATACATATACAATTGAAGAATTAAATGCAAACCTGATGGATATCTTAGACGACTGCGAGAAGCGCGCACTGGTTAGTCTGGACGGTAAGGTTGACTTCACATTAAAGGATAAAGTCCGTGATGGCAAGTTATATGTAGAACAGGGAATCATTGCCGGATGTGCCGGTGGTGGATTCGAGAACATCTGTCAGGCAGCGGATATCATCCGTGGAAGAAGCATCGGTGCAGATGAATTTACATTATCTGTATACCCTGCATCAACTCCTATCTATATGGAGCTTGCAAAGAACGGTGTACTGGCTGACCTGATCGAGACAGGTACGATCGTTAAGACAGCATTCTGCGGCCCTTGCTTTGGTGCCGGAGATACACCTGCAAATAATGCATTATCAATCCGTCATTCAACCAGAAACTTCCCGAACCGTGAAGGTTCCAAGATCCAGAATGGTCAGATCTCATCCGTTGCACTTATGGATGCACGATCGATCGCAGCGACAGCAGCTAACAAGGGATACCTTACAGCAGCTACAGATCTGGATGTTGAATACAAGGGACAGAAATATTTCTTCGATAAGAGCATTTATGACAGACGAGTTTACAATGGTGTCGGCAAGGCTGATCCATCTGTTGAGATTAAGTTTGGTCCGAATATCAAAGACTGGCCGGAGATGATCGCACTGACAGACAACCTGTTATTAAAGGTTGCATCTGTTATTAACGATCCTGTAACAACTACAGATGAACTTATTCCATCTGGTGAGACATCTTCCTATCGTTCAAATCCGCTGGGACTTGCTGAGTTCACTTTATCCAGAAAAGATCCTGAATATGTAGGCCGTGCAAAGGCAATTCAGGCAGTTGAGAAGAAGAGAGAAGAACTTGGATGCTTCTGCAAGGCAGATGAATCCATGAAGCCTATGATGAAAGAAATCAAAGCAAAATTTGCAGATCGTGAGATCACAGGTTCCAATACCGGTTACGGCAGTACGATCTTTGCTGTAAAGCCGGGTGACGGCTCTGCCAGAGAGCAGGCTGCTTCCTGCCAGAAGGTACTTGGCGGCTGGGCAAATATTGCTAAGGAATATGCAACAAAGCGTTACAGATCCAACCTGATCAACTGGGGTATGCTTCCATTCATCATGGAGGAAGATTTCGCATTTGATAATGATGATTATGTATTTATTCCGGGTATCCGTGAGGCTGTTCAGAATAAGAATGAGATCATCAAGGCATATGTGGTAAATAAAGACTTCAAGGAATTAGATCTGAAGCTTGGAAGCCTGACCGATGATGAGAGACAGATCATCATGGATGGCTGCCTGATCAACTACTATAAGAACAACTAAGGTATTCTAATATAACAATTTCCTTACAAGGTGAGTCCTACCTATAAGTGGAAGTTGTAAAAACGTTGAAACCGCTGCTGGTGGTTTCACAAATATGGCTATGTCTTATGACATAGCCATATTTATATTATAAGAAGGAGAGAAACAACATGATATATATAGGAAATCACCTGTCGTCCTCCAAAGGCTTTGAGGCGATGGGAAAGGCGGCATTAAAACTTGGTGCAAATACATTTGCATTTTTTACAAGAAATCCACGGGGCGGAAAGGCGAAAGAGATCGATCCGGCAGATGCGGAGCGGTTACGTTCCCTGATGGAGGAGCATCATTTTGGGAAACTGGTCGCACATGCACCATATACGATGAATGTCTGTGCAGCAAAACCGGATATTCGGGAGTTCTCATGGAATATCTTAAAGGATGATATGGAGCGGATGGAGTATCTTCCGGGAAATTATTATAATTTCCATCCGGGTGCACATGTTGGTCAGGGGGCAGAAGAAGCCATACCGGTAATTGCTGACGCATTAAATCATGCGATCAAACCGACTCAGAGTACAGTTGTATTACTTGAAACAATGGCAGGCAAAGGCTCGGAAGTCGGAAGAAATTTTAAAGAACTGGAACGTATCATAGAGCTTGTTGACTGCAAGGATAAGATCGGGGTATGCTTTGATACCTGTCATACATGGGATGGTGGCTATGATCTTGTGGAAGATCTGGATGGTGTACTTCACACGTTTGATCAGATCATCGGACTTGACCGTTTAAAAGCTGTTCATCTAAATGACAGCATGAATGTGAGAGATTCACACAAAGACCGACATCAGAAGATCGGAGAGGGTGAGATCGGAGCAGAAGCATTAAAACGGATCGTAACGCATCCATTGCTTGCAGGCAGACCGTTTATCTTAGAAACACCAAATGATGATGCCGGATATGCAAGAGAGATAGCAATGATAAAGAGCTGGGCGGATGAAAGCATGGAGTAATTGTAAGGATAACAGATAAAATAAAAACGGCCACTATCAGAATGGTTACCCAATAACGGTTTCATTCTGACAGTGGCAGTTTTTAATATTACCAATGAATCAGTTCAATCTTATTTCTCTGTTTTTACTAATTCCGATAATGAAGTTGCAAGTCCTGCAACACCCTGAATATCAGATGGAATAATGATCTTGGTTGACTTGCCGTCAGCAGCCTTTGCGAATGCTTCCAGACTCTTGATCGTAAGAACCTGATTAGATGGAGCAGATTCATTTAAGAGACGGATACTGTCTGCATTTGCCTGCTGTACAGCGAGGATAGCCTGTGCCTGACCTTCAGCTTCACGGATCGTTGCTTCCTTCTTAGCTTCTGCGCGAAGAATCTGTGACTGCTTCTCGGCTTCTGCTTCCAGGATAACGGACTGTTTGTTACCTTCTGCAATAAGGATTGCAGATTTCTTTTCACCTTCTGCTTTCAGGATCTGTTCACGTCTTTCACGTTCTGCCTTCATCTGTTTTTCCATGGCATCCTGAATCGCTGCAGGTGGGATAATATTCTTTAGCTCAACACGGTTTACCTTGATGCCCCAAGGATCAGTTGCTTCGTCCAGGGTAGCACGCATCTTTGTGTTGATCGTCTCTCTGGATGTCAGTGTCTGGTCAAGTTCGAGATCACCGATAATGTTACGGAGAGTAGTGGCTGTCAGGTTTTCGATTGCCATGATCGGATTTTCAACACCATAGCAGAAAAGCTTTGGATCTGTGATCTGGAAGAAAACGACAGTATCGATTCTCATTGTAACGTTATCTTTCGTGATAACCGGCTGTGGAGCGAAGTCTACAACCTGTTCCTTTAAGGTAACACGACGTGCGATCTTATCGATAATAGGCATCTTCATATGAAGACCTACGGACCATGTACCGCAGTAGGTCCCCAGACGTTCGATAACGTAAGCATGTGCCTGTGGGACGATCTTGATTGTGCTGCAGATAATAATGATAGCAATGAATACTAAGATAATTACCAGCCATGTGAGTGGTGAATCCATAATAAGTACCTCCTTTAAGTGGCGACAGATATAGTATCTGTCAAATTAAATAAATTATATTCTGCTGACAATAAGTTTTACGCCGGAAACCTCATTGATCGTGACTTCGGTCCCCTGGGGAATAATATCAGTTTCATCAGCAGCACGTGCGGTCCATTCGAGACCATTTACTTTTACCTGCCCGGTAGCCTTTAGATTATCAATGGTTTCAGATACGATCACCTGTTTGCCGACCAGACTTTCAACATTTGTTTTTTCCATATCGGATAATTTGAAATGTTTTAAAGCCACAGGCCTTGTAGTAAACAGAAGAACTAATGAAATAACTGCAAAGATCAATATCTGGATGATCAGTGATGTACCAAAGAATACAGAGATCGCAGATACCAAAGCTCCTCCCGCGAACCAGATGGTTGTAAGTCCGAGAGTAATGATTTCGATAATTATACAGACCATAAAGATAACGGACCAGATAATTAATTGACAGATTAATTCATTTTCCATAAGAACACCTCCTTTATGCCTCCCCGGTCTTAGGCAAAATAAGTTTTGTGGTTTGTTAAGAACCCTTAAACATGTCACCATTTTACTATGTAACTCAGATATCGACAATGCTTTTTTCAAAAATATAGGGTTATTTAAGGTTCATTTTTTGAACGATTTTGGATTTGGTAAAGTCATGGTTAAATCTATTTTAAATCTATTAAAAATAGGAAATTCTATTGCTTGACTTTTTGAAACAGTATATAATTTTTTCAGGTTGTTTATAATTATATGTAAGAATAAATCCATTGATGTGTTGTTACAGGAATGGAATGAAACGACATATCCGATGTTGGGTTTTGAATGCGGAAAGGGAAAGGTTATCAGACAAAATTGGGAAATGAAAAAAAAAGACGGCTGTTTAAGGCGGGAACGATCATATTTCTGGTAATTGCAGCAGCGCTTGTATTTAATAAGATATTGGAGGAGTGGACAGGCTTTCGGAAGGTACTGGATACGATAACCGGGGCGGCAGCACCGATTATAATTGGTTTTGTGATCGCTTTTTTGTTGAATCCGGTGCTTATCTTTTTTGATCGCCTGTGTCATACGATCTTACAGGATCGGGTGATCATAGACAAGAAAAAACTGTTTCATGTATCAAGAGCCATATCGATCATTATAACGATCATTTTGTTCCTTGGTCTGCTCACGGGTTTGATCTGGATGGTAGTGCCACAGGTCATCGACAGTATCAATCTTCTTATATCCAATATGGATAATTACTATAATAATATCATGAAGGCGATCAATACCATTTATGATAAATTCAAGAACCTTGGCGAATCCGAAGAAATGGTAATGAATGTCGTAAACACTGTATATGACCGCTTACAGAAATGGGTAAATACAGATGTTGTTCCGAATCTGGATAAGATTGTATTGAATATCAGCTCCGGTGTTGTGGGCGGATTGAAGTTCATTTATAATTTCCTGATCGGTATTGTAGCATCTATCTATGTGATGGCGAATAAGGAATATTTGGCTTCCAGAGGCAAGAAAATCGTCTATGCACTGTTTAAACTGAAAAACGCGAATATCATTCTGGATGGACTTGCAAGTGTAAATAAGATATTCAGTCAGTTTATCAATGGTAAGATCGTGGATTCGATCATAATCGGGATTATAACATTTATTTTGACAACGATCGTAGATATGCCATATGCATTGCTGATCAGTGTTATCATTGGTGTGACAAATGTAATTCCGTTTTTTGGTCCGATCATCGGTGCGATCCCATGTGTGTTTATTGTTCTGATCGCAGATCCGATCAAGAGTATCATATTGCTTATCATGATCCTGTGTATTCAGCAGTTTGATGGAAATATTTTAGGACCAAAGATCCTTGGTGATGTAACGGGACTTTCCAGCTTCTGGGTTCTGACCGCGGTTATCGTAGGCGGTGGTATCTTCGGATTCTACGGAATGTTACTGGGTGTTCCGGTATTTGCATGTATCTACATGTATATCAATAAGACATGTACCGACAAGCTGGAAAAGAAGCATATGGTATCGGTGTCCTCGGAATTTGAGCGGATCAAACGGATCGATGAAGAAACCGGAAAGCCAATCTATCTGACAGAGGAAGAGGAGGATATCCGTTTTCATAAAAAAACTCCGGAGGAAAAAGCAGCCGCAAAGGCAGATCGCGAAGCAAAGAGGCATGCGAAGAAGCTTTATCAGCAGATTGAGAAAGTGATGCATGCAGAGAAAGCTGACGATCAGTTGGCAGCAACGAAGCATGAAGCGGAAAAACAGAGCAGTGATGACGACAAAGATGATCAAATGTAGGAAACGTAGCATATTCAGAAATGACAGGGCACATATAGTGTAGCTTTATGTGATAGAATAAGCCGGCAGATTTCTGTGGGGTAAATACCCGGTTAGAGATTTGCCGGCGTTCCTTTTGCAATAGGATAAAATAGTTATTTTCTTTGAATTAGAAGCATTTTATCAGATAAATCGATTTAATTTTCCATCGTAGTTAAAACCGGCAGATGCCAGTTTTTCGGAAACATCATTTACATTCAGATCCAGATCCGTACATAATTCATCCAGACTTGGATAAAAATCACGAAGCTTCATATTAATAAAGCTGAGGAGCATAACAGGATCTTTTGGAATATTTGGATTAGCCATAGGTGGAAAACCTCCTTTTATGAAAATCTTTTACATATTTTATTTGTAATAAGTATAAAAAACTGGTATATATATAGGGTATTGGAAACGTGTGTCATTTCCGATGTCAGTATAGCAGACGCCGGAAATATGTGCAACCAGATAGAATGGTAGCTGATCGTCTTGTAGTCAGTTACAAAATAATCAGGAGAAACAATCATGCAGAATGATAATGAAAAGAAGAAAATAAAGAAGCCGTCCGGTATAAGAACAAATTTTGCTTTTCAGGCGGCAGTGCTGGCAGGTGCAGGTATATTATCCCGAGTGATCGGTCTCTTATACCGGTCACCGTTATTTCAGATTATCGGAGATGAGGGAAATGGATATTATGGTACAGCGTATGCAATATATTCCATGATATTGATGATCGCTACGTACAGCATTCCAACAGCGGTTTCTAAGATCATTTCAGGGAAGCTGACCCTGGGAGAATACAGAAATGCGAGACGGGTATTTAAATGTGCTTTTATCTATGTAGTATCTGTCGGATTGGTGGCGGCTGTCCTGACATTTGCATTTGCACCGGCTTTGGTGAAGGAACAGCCAAATGCGATTTTAAGCTTACAGATCCTCGCACCGACAATATTTCTGTCGGGCTTTCTTGCTATCTACAGAGGCTATCTTCAGGCATATAAAACGATGATTCCGACCTCCATATCACAGATTATAGAGCAGATTGCAAATGCAGTTGTCAGCGTTCTGGCTGCCTATCTGATGTCCAGACCATTTGCACCGGGAACCTCTGAACATGCAAAATATGGTGCAGCAGGCAGTGCAATGGGAACAGGGGCAGGTGTTCTCTGTGGAATTATTTATATTCTGATCGCATATGCAGGAAGAAGAAAAGAAATCATGGAGACAGTAGAGTCTGATGTTTCGTCGAATATAGAATCATATGGAAAGTTATTCCGGCAGATCGTAATGATCGTAACACCGATCATTATTGCTGCATTTGTGTATAATATTACGACCACCGTAGATATGAAGATTTTCTACAATGTCTTAAACAGTAAAAATGTAGATCGTGTTGAATCTGCAAATTTGTACGGTATTTTTTCCGGTCAGTATATGGTGCTGATCAATCTTCCGGTATCGATCGCATCTGCGGTTGGAACAACCCTGATACCAAATATTTCGGGAGCATTTACCAAGGGGGATAAAGCGGAAACGAATCATGTATACAATCAGTCCATGAGTATCACGATGATGGTGACGATACCATGTGCAGTCGGAATCGGTGTGCTATCAGAACCGATCATCACACTGTTGTTCCGTGGTGCGGATCCGCTGGTATTTAAGGCGTTGACTGCCGGCTGCATATCTGTGGTATTTTATTCATTATCAACACTTACAAACAGTATCTTGCAGGGAATCGGAAAGGTTATGGAGCCGGTGAAGAATGCGACACTTGCATTGTTGATCCATTTAGTATTCCTTGCTGCTATTTTGAAATTTACAGATGCGAAGCTGTTCGGTCTGGTAGCGGCTACGATCCTGTATTCATTACTGGCATGTATCTTTAATCATATATCTGTATCCAAATATATGTCTACGAAGCTTGATGTGAAGAAGATCTATCTTGCTCCTGCCGTTGCATCGATATTTATGGGAATCGTTGCCTGGGGCAGTTATCAGATCTTCTACCACCTGATCCATATGAATTCAGTCAGTGTTGTTCTGGCAATCCTGCTTGCAGTTATTTTCTATGCAGCAGCTATTCTGGCAGTCGGAGGATATACGAAGGAAGAAATCCTTGCTATGCCAAAGGGAACCCTGATCCTGAAGCTTGCAGAAAAACTACATCTGGTGAGAGAGTAGAGAAAGGAACGTGTGATAATTAACTTCCAGATTATTGCACTAAAACAAAAGATGAGCAAATTTAAAAAAATGATCATGCGTATGGCAGACCGGCTTGACAGCAGCTGCGCGCTGGGTGCGATCCGACAGGGTATGATCATGATGATACCGCTTCTTGTAGTCGGGTACCTGGCGGCGATGTTGATCAATCTACCGATTCCTGCATATCAGACGTTTATAGCGAAATTGTGTGGTGGACATGTACTGGAAATTCTGAATTTCGTATATGCCAGTGTTAATGAGTTCTTTGCTGTTTTTCTGGCAGTAACAACAACGGTCAGTTATGCCATTATGAAACGGAGAAAGCAGGAAATCTATGAAGGTACAGGAAATATTATCATTTTAGTAATTATCACACTGGCTGCTCTGGTAGGGTATTTCGGAATCCAGTACGATGATTTTTCCATTCATTCGTTAAGCAATATGCATGCATTTACGGCACTGTTTGTTGCGCTTATTTCCGGTAAGATCTATTACACAATGAAGAGCAGTCGTTTCTTCAAGGTGAAAAATCAGCGTACGAATACGGACGGTATCTATATTGAAGCAATCGAGGGAATTGCTCCGGCGGTTGCCATTATTGGATTTTTTGCGTTTTTTCGAATTTTGTTACAGGTATTATTTGGAGTAAGCGGTTTTCAGGAATTGGTTGAACGCTTTTTTGATTACCTGTTAAAGCCATTACAGAATGGACTGGGAGCAGGAGTGGTTATTATTTTTCTGACACATGCGTTATGGTTCTTTGGAATTCATGGACACAATATGTTAGACACAGTGATCAAGCAGAATTTTTCTGATATAACAGCCGGAATTTTCAGCAAGACAATGCAGGATGTATTTGTACTTCTGGGAGGAGTGGGAGCCGTTTTGTGTCTGGTGATTGCGATCCTGTTGTTTGCGAAAAAGAAGGGTGTTCGGAATCTTGCATATATGGCAGCACCGAGTTTGGTCTTCAATATCAGTGAAATTGTCTTATTTGGAGTTCCTGTGATTTTGAATCCTATTCTACTGATCCCATTTATGCTTGTACCGATGGTGAATTATCTGGTCACTTATGCGGCAATGTTCTTTGGACTTGTTCCGCACGTGATACGTGAAGTTGATTGGACGACGCCTGTTATTCTGAGTGGGTATCAGGCTACCGGTTCCTGGGCAGGAGCAGTTTTGCAGATCCTGTGTCTGGCAATTGGTGTGTGTATTTATAAACCATTTATTCGTATGTATGAAGAACAGCGGGAACTGCGTCTGAAACGTGATGTCAAAAGACTGGTGGAGGAGATGCAGCGCGAGGAGCAGAACAATTCCATCTCACCATATACAAAGCGTGAAGATGAGATCGGACATATGGCCCGTATCCTGGCAGATGAACTTGTTGAAGCAATCAGACGGAAAGAATTGTTCTTAGTGTATCAGCCACAGGTGAACCGTGATGGCAGGTGCATTGGTGCAGAAGCGTTGATCCGTTGGGAGCATCCGGAATTTGGATTTATCTATCCTCCGTTGATCATACAGCTTGCCAAGGAAAAGAAGGTACTTAGTACGTTAGAGAAATTTATCTTTGATACGGCAGGTGCGGCACTGGCACAGGTAAGGGATATCGTACCGGATGATTTCAAGATGTCGGTCAATCTTACAAATGAATCTCTGGAATGGGATGGCATTGAAGCATGTATCGAAAATGTTGTACAGAAATACCAGTTTCCAAATGTACAGCTCGGACTTGAGATCACGGAGCAGGATGCACTTTCTTCGTCCATTGATATAACGAAAAAGATTGAAGCATTGAAGGCGAAAGGTCACAGATTCCTGATCGATGATTTTGGTATGGGACATACGTCGCTGGTTTATTTGCAGACGAAGTATTTTAACATTGTAAAGCTGGATGGATCTCTGACGAGAGACGTTATTCATAATGAAACGAATCGTGATATCATTGCATCAATCGTCTATCTGGGCAGATCTTTGAAATTCAAGATTATTGCTGAATATGTAGAGAATGAAGCTCAGAGAGATGAACTGAAAAAACTTGGCTGTGATGCATTCCAGGGCTATCTCTACAGCAAGCCGATTAAACTTGATGAACTTATGTCGTGGATCAAAGGGTCAGGACATGAAAGCTGAGATATAAACTAAAAACTCCATGCCGAACGTCTATATATTTTATGAAGCAGACCTGTTCGGAACGTCGGTCTTTAACGAATCACCAGTAGGTGATGAGTTTAGTACCGTTACGTTTCGGATCGAACGAAAGTGTTCTGCGGAATAAAGATATATAGACGTCCGGCATGGAGTTTTTTCTGGTATTTTATAGACTGATATGCTTATGCCATCATAGATGTAAGGATCTGGTTGACCAGTTTTCCGTCAGCTTTGCCTTTAACCTTAGGCATCAGCTCTTTCATGATCTTACCCTTGTCTTTGGCTGTTGGAGCATCGATACCAAGACCTGCAAGAACTTCTTTGATCGTAGCAGTGATCTCTGCTTCATCCATCATCTTTGGTGCGAATTCTTCGAATACGGTGATTCTTGCCTTGCATTCATCTATGATATCGGTACGATCAGCAGGTGTTGTATCGATTGTTTCCTTTGCGAGCTTGATTTCTCTTAATACAACTTCGTTTTCTTCTTCCTCTGTCAGATCAGCACGTTTGTCTATAAATTTATTTTTCAGGGCTGTAAGGAGTGCGGATAATGCGTCCTTTCTCTCTTTATCATGTGCCTTCATAGCGGCCATCATTTCACTTCTGACTTCATCAATTTTACTCATTATATTCATACCTCCGTATAAAGTTATATATAGGTAATTGCAAAACTGTCGATGTTTTGTAATTGCTTCACATATTGTGATCGGACAGGTTTACAACCTGTCGCTCCTTATTATAGCACCGGAAAAGCGATAATTTCAATATGGCAACTGTATTTGAATTATCGGTTGCATTTGTCCGGGGGGAAGGTATAATGAGCGCATATGGGTAAATATGACAAATAACAGGAGATGAAAGGCTATGTCACTTACTATGCAAATGACAACATTATGTTATATAGAGAAAGACGAAAAATATCTGATGCTTCATCGTACAAAGAAGGAGAAAGATATTAATAAGAATAAATGGATCGGAGTCGGCGGACATGCGGAAGGAACAGAAGGACCGGAAGACTGCCTGCTTCGGGAAGTAAAAGAAGAAACAGGACTGACACTGACATCTTATCAGTTCCGAGGCCTGATCACATTTATCAGTGATGTCTGTGAGCCGGAGCTGATGTGTCTGTTTACAGCAGATGGCTTTACCGGAAGCTTAACCGCCTGCAATGAAGGAGAACTGAAATGGGTAGATAAAGGCATCGTGCCATCTCTTCCGACCTGGACAGGAGATGCCATATTTTTAAAACTTTTATTAGAAGATGAACAACGTTTCTTCACTCTGCGGCTGGTCTATGAAGGAGATGAGCTGGTGGAACACCGACTGGAGTTTTATTAAAAGAAACCACCAGCCGGCATTCGACTCTGTATAAGTCATGACTTTTGCAGGCACAACACAACCATTTCATAAGCCTTGACGCTGCAGTTATTTACGAACAGCTTCTTTTATTATTCGTGTGATCTGGATAATAAAGGTTGGGATAAATGCAAGCCCTAAAATGTTCAATACATTTTTAACTGTCAGGTCGGCAATCATGAATAAGCCATGCATAAATGGTGCGAGCAGGACAAAGCCAAGCAGCAGGACACCGGCGAAGAAAGCGGCGACACTCCAGAGGTTGGAGCGGATACCGATCTTTATAATAGAGGATTCGCTGCGGCATGTAAATCCGTGGAACAATCTTGCAAGCGTCAGTGTGGCAAATGCCATTGTGCTGGCAGTCAGGGCATTTACGGAATCACCCAGATAAAAGGCGACGGTTGTAACAATACCGATCAGAACACCGTAGCAAATAAGCTGGAGCGAGAAGGATTTATTGAAGATTCCTGCTTTTGGATCTCGCGGTTTGTTACGAAGTAATTTCTTATCGGATGGTTCCATACCGATGGCAAGTGCCGGAAGTGAATCGGTCAGCAGATTGATAAAGAGCAGATGAACCGGCTGGAATGGGGTATCAAGCGCCATGATGGAGCAGTAGAGAACTACCAGAATGGCTGCGAGGTTTCCGGACAAAAGGAACAGGATGGCATTCATGATATTACGGTAAACATTTCTTCCTGTCAGGACAGCTTTTATGATCGTTGCAAAATTATCATCTGCAAGGATCATAGCTGAGGCATCCTTTGATACCTCGGTTCCGGTGATTCCCATAGCGACACCGATATCTGCTTTTTTCAATGCGGGAGCATCGTTTACACCGTCACCGGTCATGGCGACAATGTGACCTTTCTTCTGCCATGCATCAACGATACGGATCTTGTTTTCCGGTGAAACTCTGGCATAGACGGAGATCTTTGGAAGGACATCTGTAAGTTCGTCATCGGTCATACGGTCGACTTCCTGACCGGTTACGGCCATATCACCATCGTGGAAGATACCGATCTGTCTGGCAATAGCGGTTGCCGTTACTTTATGATCTCCGGTTATCATGATCGGTTTGATTCCGGCGGAGATAGCATCCGCAACTGCAGCCATGGATTCTTCTCTTGGCGGATCGATCATGGATACAAGTCCGATAAAAGTATAACCATATTCGGAGGCTGCGGTCAGAACTTCCGAATCGGAACATTCTTTATAGGCAAGTGCCAGAACCCGTAAACCTTGTCTGGAAAATTGCATATTTTGTTCCAGAATTCTGTTGCGGTCGTTCTCTGTAATCGGACGGATACCATCCTCTGTGATGATTGAAGCCATACGGGTAAGAAGAACATCGACTGCACCTTTTGTCAGAAGTGTAGGTACGCCGTGCAACAGGTATTTGCTGCTCATCAGTTTCCGTTCGGAGTCAAATGGAATCTCTTCCAGACGCGGCATCAGATCACGCAGAACTTCTTCTGTTACACCGACATCAAATAGTTTCGTTTTCCTTGCCATCGTAAGGAGACAGGTTTCAGTCGGATCCCCGATATCCTTGCCATCCCGGATACTGCTGTCGTTGTTTAAGATACAGTTGTACAGAAAATAACGATGTGCCGGAATATGGAGATCCAGTTGGTCGGCATTTAACAGAGTATCACAGGTATAAAGCTGCTGAACTGTCATTTTGTTCTGGGTCAGTGTACCTGTTTTATCCGAACAGATAACAGAGACACAGCCCAGACTTTCGACTGCTTTCAGATCTTTGATGATCGCCTGATCGGCAGCCATCTTTCTGGTACCCATTGCCTGAACGATCGTAACGATCGAACCGAGAGCCTCCGGAATGGCAGCGACAGCAAGGGCAACTGCGAACATCAGAGAATCCAGTATTTTCTCGCCCTGCATCAGACGGAGACCGAATACGATCAGGCTGATCACCATAATGATCGTTGCCAGTTTTTTACTGAAATTATCAAGACTGATCTGAAGTGGGGTCGCTTTGGATTTTGTATTATTCATAAGGGTGGCTATCTTACCCATTTCTGTATGCATTCCGGTTGCTGTAACGAGAACATTTGCACGACCATAGGTAACAAGACTGCCGGAGAATACCATATTGATGCGGTCACCGAGAGCAACATCCTCGGTGATATCAGAGTCGTCTTTATCCACATTTGTAGACTCTCCGGTCAGAGAACTTTCATTTACCTGTAAAGAGAAATTTTCGATGATACGGCCATCAGCGACGATCATATCACCGGCTTCTAAGAGCAGGATGTCTCCCGGTACGATGTCTTTTGATGCAATCTCCTGTTTGATTCCGTCACGTAATACTTTCGCTTTTGGTGCAGATAATTCTTTTAAGGAATCAAGAGATTTTTCTGCCTTTACATATTGGATCGTACCAAGGATCGCATTCATGATAATAACCGCAAATATAACAATCGTACTTTCGATGTTGCCGGATGCCATAGAGACGATCGCGGCAGCGATCAGGATGATAACGAGCAAATCGGCAAACTGGTGAAAAAAGACAGAAGCAACGCTTTGTTTCTTTTGCTCGACCAGAGTATTTTCACCATAGGTTTGAAGTCGCTCTTTAGCATCTGTAGTGGTAAGTCCTTCCGGATTACCACAGGTTCGGAATAATTCTTCTTTGTTCAGTTGATAGATTTCTTTCATAAGACCATGTCCTTTCTTTTGCTTTTTTCCTGAGACAGATAATGAACAGTAGTTTTTTTAAACATACTGCTTGTATTTCGGAAAAATTCTGGTTGGTACATGCTGTTTTTTGTAATTGATAATAAAAAACGAGACTTTTTGTGCACAAAAAATATGCACAAAAAGTCTCGTTTTAACGTATATATCGGTTATCCGATCCCCGGCCTTTTAAGGCGTACTGACGAGAATCGGCACATGCACAGCATGAAACTACTCCCTTTTTGAATGATATATTTTTATCATGTATGAAAAGCTTAGTCAACCGTTTTTAGAAAGGTTTAACCATTTTTTTACCGGAAAATTTGATTTGAAGAACTATACTTTGACAGAATCTTATAAAAACGACCAGAAAATATCGAAAATAAAAAAGAGGTGTGGTACAATGAGCGTAATTGTTTGGACACAGGTCTTGCAGTATATTAAAGCATAAAGTACCTGTATAAAAAGAAAACATATAAGGAAGCAATCGGGAGGCACAGATATGACATTACAACAGCTTGTCTATGCTGTAAAGATAGCAGATACCAAATCCATGAATAAGGCGGCAGCAGAATTGTATGTATCCCAGCCGGCACTTTCCAGTACGATACGGGATCTGGAAGAAGAATTGAATATCGAATTATTTATCCGAACCAATCGTGGTATCGTGATCACGGCGGAGGGAGATGAGTTTTTAAGCTATGCAAGACAGATGGTAGAACTGAATCAGCTGATCGAAGATCGATACATAAATAACGAAAAGAAAAAGAATAAATTCAGTGTATCCATGCAGCACTATTCATTTGCGGTAGAAGCCTTTATCGAGCTTGCAAAGGAGATCAGGCTGGATGATTTCGAACTGGCTGTGCATGAGACACGGACAAATGAAGTGATCGAGTTTGTAAGAGACTACCGGAGTGAGCTTGGAATCTTATATTTAAATGAGTTCAACCGAAAGGCTTTGCAGAAGATCTTCTCAGAAAACGGACTGGAATTTACGGAATTATTTGACTGTGATGTATTCGTGTATCTGAGCAACGAGCATCCACTGGCAGGAAAAGAGAAGATCGCATTTGAAGAATTAAAAGATTATCCTTGTCTTTCCTTTGAACAGGGCGAACGAAATTCGTTTTATTATGCAGAAGAAGTATTCAGCACGCTGGAATACAAGCAGATCATCAAGGCAGATGACCGTGCAACAATGCTGAATCTGATGGTTGGTATGAACGGATATACCTTGTGCTCCGGTATTATCTGTGAAGAATTAAACGGCAGTGCTTACCGCGCAATTCCGCTTGACACGGAGGAGAAAATGACGATCGGCTATATCAAACGAAAAGGCATGCGGCTGAGTACCCTTGGCAGACGCTATATCGAGATACTGACCCAATACGGAACACAGAAAAATGTAAAGAAGACGGCTGAGTAAATGCTCAGCCGTTTTCTTTGTTGTGAGGTCTGAGCCTGCAGGGAGCGGGGTAAATGAAAATTAAGTAACAAGTTGGCTATAAGCTGTATTTATAACCAGCTCACAGAAATACATAGTACCGAAATCCTATTCCTACTGATATACTATGGTATGAATTTCAAGAATACACAGCAGGAAAGGATGACGGTTATTATGGATACAGGAATTGCTACAAAATGTATATATGGAAATCACGAAAAATTTGAAGGCGACAGAACGGGAGCGATCAGCTTTCCTATCTATCAGACAGCAACGTATGCACATCCGGCAGTTGGACAGAGTACGGGGTATGATTACAGCAGACTCCAGAATCCAACCAGAGAACAGTTGGAGAAGATCGTTGCATCATTAGAAGGAGGACTGGATGCTCTCGCTTTTTCTTCCGGCATGGCAGCTATTACAACATTGATGGAGATCTTCAAACCGGGCGACCATATCATTTCGGAAGCAGATCTGTATGGCGGAAGTATCCGTTTATTTGATCATATTAATCAGAAAAATGGTATTGAGTTCAGCCGGATCAATTTTGCAGAGGAAGATCCGGAAAACTACATCAAAGAAAATACAAAAGCAATCTATATCGAGACACCGACTAATCCAATGATGAATGTTATTGATATCCGCAAGACGGCGGAACTTGCAAAGAAACATAATCTGCTGCTGATCGTGGATAATACATTTCTGTCACCGTATTTCCAGCGGCCATTTGAACTGGGAGCCGATATCATTCTGCACAGCGGAACAAAGTTCTTAAGCGGACATAACGATACGCTGGCCGGATTCATCGTGGTAAATACACCGGAGCTTTCGGAGAAATTACGATATATTATAAAGACGACAGGTGCGGGACTTGCGCCATTTGACAGCTGGCTGGTGCTTCGTGGCATCAAGACACTGCCAATCCGTATGGAGAAGGCACAGGAAAATGCACAGGCGATCGTGGAATTCCTGTTGCAGGAGAAGAAAGTAAAGAATGTCTATTATCCGGGAATACCGGGAACAAATAATTATGAGGTCTGTAAGAGCCAGGCGAGTGGATTTGGAAGCATGCTGACATTTGAAGTGGAGAGCAAGGCGCTGGCACTCCATATACTGGAATCCCTAAAGCTGATCCCATTTGCAGAAAGTCTCGGCGGCGTAGAGACCTTGATCACATATCCGACGACACAGACTCATGCGGATGTACCGGAGGAAATCCGTATAAAGAACGGTATTACAGACAGTGTTCTGCGTCTGTCGGCAGGAATCGAAGATAAGAAGGATCTGATCGCGGATCTGAAACAGGCAATTGATTCTTTTGGGGAATAAAACAGTGTAATATATGAATAATGATGAAAAAGTAATTTGCCTGAAAAATATTTTGATATGGAAATATATTTACAGCATAGGATCTGAGACATAACGGGAGGATAATTATGGAAGAAAAAAACCTGAATTTTGATGAAGTAATAGATAGAAGAAATACAGACTGTTTGAAATTTGACTTTGCAGAGCGGAGAGGAAAGCCTGCGGATGTACTTCCTCTCTGGGTTGCAGATATGGATTTTAAGACGTCGAGTCTGGTGCTGGATGCGTTGACAGAGCGTGTACAGCATGGAATTTTTGGCTATACGGAGAGCAGAGAGAGTTATTTCGAGGCGGTCAGCCAATGGATGGAAGCTCACCATGACTGGAAGGTGGAACGAAGCTGGCTGACAAAGACACCGGGTGTTGTATTTGCACTGGCGATGGCGGTCAAAGCATATTCCAAGGCAGGGGATGCCGTTCTGATCCAGCAGCCGGTCTATTATCCGTTTTCAGAAGTGATCCGTGACAATAACCGGAAGCTTGTGAGCAATGATCTGGTACTTGGGGATGATGGAAAATATCACATCGATTTTGATGATTTTGAGAAACAGATCGTTGACAATCATGTTGTGCTGTTCCTGTTGTGCAGTCCGCATAATCCGGTCAGCCGTGTATGGACGGCAGAGGAGCTTACGAAGATGGGTGATATCTGTATCAAGCATGGCGTTACGGTTGTAAGTGATGAGATACATGAGGATTTTGTTTTCGGAGACCACCAGCACACGGTATTTGCGACGATCAAGAAAGAATTCGAACAGAACTCCGTTACCTGTACTTCTCCTGCAAAGACCTTCAATCTGGCAGGACTTCAGGTGTCGAATATTTTTATTCCAAATGGAACTCTGCGCGCAGCATTTCGTAAGCAGGTGGATGCGGCGGGCTACAGCCAGTTAAATGCAATGGGACTTACCGCCTGTGAAGCAGCGTATACTCATGGCGAGACATGGTATCAGGCAATGATGAGATATGTAGAGAGTAATATCGCATTTGTGCGTGATTACCTGAAAAAGGAACTTCCACAGATCAAGTTGATCGAGCCGGAAGGAACTTATCTGCTGTGGCTGGATTTCAGGGCACTCGGAATGACAGAGAAGGAACGGGAGAACCTGATCGTGAATCAGGCAAAGCTGTGGCTTGACAGCGGTGCGATCTTTGGGCAGGTAGGCGAAGGATTTGAACGTATCAATGTGGCATGTCCGAGAGCAACGATCAAGGAGGCGCTTGACCGTCTGAAAGCAGTGATCACAGCATAACCACAGGCAAGTATGATGGCTTTGCAGAAAACATCAAAGGTGTGAATCGCAATGTAATAGCGTTAGCCGGTGTAACTGTTATAAGAGTTACAGATTGGTTCGGTTATAAGCTATGGTTATAACCAGTTAAAATATTTTGACTGGTTGACAAATTATGGAACTGTCACTATAATAGGCACATAACATACAAAACCTACTTTAATACTATGATAAAGAAACGCTATAAGATGTGCCGGATGAGAAAATCATTTATCCAGAGTTGGATGGTGACTTGCAAACAGACATTTACCCGGAGGTTGATGCTTCCGGGTTTTATAACGATAACAAAACATACTAACCAGATAGGAAAAGGGAGAAATAGAAAAATGGCAAATATTCATTCATCAATTACAGAACTTGTAGGACATACCCCATTGGTAGAATTCGTAAATTATGAAAAAGAGTTAGGGCTGAACGCCCACCTCCTTGGTAAGCTGGAGTATTTCAATCCATCAGGAAGCGTAAAGGACCGTGCAGCTCTTAACATGATCTTAGAGGCAGAGAAATCAGGTAAACTGAAGCCGGGCGGAACGATCCTTGATTTTACAAGTGGAAATACAGGAATTGCAACAGCAGCATTTGCAAATTCCAGAGGGTATAAATATGTAGTAGTCATTCAGCCAGGAGTATCGGTAGAACGTACATTGATCTTAAAGGCATATGGCGTAGAGCTGCTTCAGGCAGCCGATGTACCGGGCTTCATGGAGATGCTGCAGAACGGTGGTTTAAGCATGGCAAAGCTTACAGTTATCATGAACAAATATGCAGATGAGCATGGTTACTTCTATATTGATCAAGGAACAAATCCTGATAACCCGGAAGCGCATTACCGTACAACGGGTCCTGAGATCTGGGAGGATACAGACGGAAATGTTGATTATGTGGTAGCACTGGTCGGAACCGGTGGAACACTGGCTGGTCTGTCCAGATATTTCAGAGAGAAAAATCCTGGTATCAAGATCATCGGCGCACAGCCGGCAGTACAGTCCAGAAAGAATGTCAATCATCCGGAAGCAAATACGATCGACGGCGTACTTGCATTTAACGATGTTCCGGCACAGAGTGTTCCGGTATTCTTCAATCCGGAGCAGGTTCCATATGATGAATGTCTGGATATTGTAGCAGAAGATGCATATGAGACAGGAAGAAGACTGGTAAAGAGTGATGGCGTATTCCTCGGACAGTCAGCGGCAGCAGCCTTAAAGGCAGCAACAATCATAGCTGAGCGCCCGGAAGCATCAGGAAAGAATATTGCAATCATCATGGCTGACAACGCATTCAAATATCTGTCAACCAAGATGTATGCGGAGGAATAAAGGAATATCGTATGTCATATAAAACATAGAACAGGAAGGAGACAACATGGCAGACTATCTTACATATGCGAAAGAAACCATGAATTTCATAAACAGCCGGAAGAAACAGGGACCGGAAGGTATCTACTGGTCTTTGCAGGATGCGGCAGAAGGAAGATCCATTTATTATGATGAAATCTGTATGTATGCCGGGGCGTCCGGAATCATCGTATTTCTTCTGGGATTATATCAGACGACGAATGATGTGAGCTATCTGCAGGAGGCAGAAGAAGCAGCCACATATATCCGTTATCGTTTTGATCATGACCGGGATCTGAAAAGAAACTTTTCAAAATACGCATTTTCCAGTGGCTGGAGCGGAGCAGGCTTTGCCATGATACAGCTCTATAAGATAACTGGAAATGAGAAATATAAAACATTTGTGGCAGATATTATTGAGTCTGCAAAGGTAGATGCAAAGCCCGGAAAAAATGGCAGAGGTTATAGCTGGACTTCATTTCCGGGTATCGTAGGAGATGCCGGAACGGTTCTGTTCTTCTTATATGCAGCAAAAACATTTGGCAGAGAGGACTGGACAGCATTTGCTGCAAAAGCAGGAGAGAATTTCCTCGGGCAGCGTCATGATGCTGGAAACGGAACCTGTTGGTATCCGGGTGTAGATCCTGTTTACTTTGGAGCAAAAGAAGATTATATCGATCCGAACTTCCCGATGGGAACCGGAGGAATCGGATTTGTACTGCTGAATCTGTACGAAGCATCCGGTGATCAGAGGTTCTTAGATGCGACAAAGGGAATCGCGGATTTCATGATCGCACAGGCGGTTAAGATGAAGGCAGGAAGCCTGATCCCGCATGGTTTGCCGGATCGTAAGGATCTGTTCTATCTTGGCTATTGTCATGGCCCGGCGGGAACAAATCGTTTCTTCTATAAATTATATGAGATGACAGGAGAAGACCGGTATAAGCGGTATATCGATATGCTGACACAGGGTGTAATTGATACAGGCGCACCTGAGGTTCGGACGGAAGGATACTGGAATACTTACAATATCTGCTGCGGAACTGCAGGTCTGTTAAATATGTATCTGGGTCTGTGGGCTGCATTTGATGATGAGACTTATCTGGAACAGGCAAAGAGGTGCGGTAAGGTCATCACAGACGGAGCAACGATCACAGACGGTACGGAAGGAAGAGAGTGCGCATGGAGATTTGCACTTGACCGTGTCGCACCGGATGTATTAAGTACACCGATCGGTTTATTCGATGGTGCAGCAGGTATCGGAGCTGTATTGCTGCAGCTTGCTTCTGCAGAAAAGGGTCAGTTCCATGCGACAAGAATGCTGGACGATCCATTTCCGGAGAAAAACAAACTATGATAAAACGATTGAAGATTTTATATGCGTAAATAACAGTGATTATTTTACTCGGTGAATGATTTTTTCGTTTCATAATTATTCAAAAACTTACGTTGAGAGGAGACACATGAGATGAGTCAGATAAATAACAACATTGATCCTGACAGCAGGGATTATGATTTGAAATCAATAGAGCCGGATGAGCGTTTCACCCAGACAACAAAGGAATTCTGGATCACGCTTGGAACCTATCTGGTATTTATGGTGCTGATGATCGCCAACCTGTATCTGGTGGGCGGTAAGGATGTATCAAAGTACAAATACATTCTTGGATTTCCACAGTGGATTTTTAATGGGATCATTATTTTGATCGCAATGGTAGTAGCGGTTATTCTGGTTGTAACATTTGTATATCGTGACATGGATGTTACTCCAAACGGAAAATTAAAAGAAAGAAAACATAAGGAGGGCAAATAGAGATGAACTTATCTACAAATCAGAGAATTATAATCATTACTGTATTTGCCGCATATACGATTTTCCAGTTGGTATACAGTCTTGTTACCAGAAAAGCAATGGCAAAAGGAAAAGGTGATTACCTGAGCAAATTCTATACCGGCGGTAGAAGCGGTGGTGTGCTTGTAACTGCCATGATGGTATCTGCCGGTGTTGCCGGTGCCGGAGTATTCATGGGTGTACCGGGTTATACATATACATTTGGTGCGACCTGGATGGTATGCTGTTTCTGGTCCATGTGCACGAACTTCATGGTACTTGGACTGATCGGTAAGCGGGTCGGTATCGTAGCCAGAAGAACGGATTCCAAGACATTTGTTGAGCTTCTGATGCACAGATATAACAACAGCAAGATTGTTGGTGCGCTCTGCGGACTGGTTATCCTGTTCTTCCTTGGAGCATTTGCCGTATCCACAATTACCGGCGGCGGAAGAATTTTCCAGATCTTAACCGGTCAGGATTATCGTATCGGACTTGCTATTTTCACTGTACTTGTTATCATCGCAGCTATCACAGGTGGTATTAAAGGTATCGCATCTGCGATCGTTTTTCAGGGAATTATCATGACAGTTTCCGTTATTATCTTATTTATTATGGGCATCAACGGAACAGATCTCAGCTATACAGAGACGATCCAGTCATTAGTTAAGAGTAATCCGGACTGGTTCGTACCTGCAAGTGTAAAGACGGTTCTTTCGTTTGCATTCTTATGGGGTATCACAACCTGTACAATGCCTCATGTAACAATGACAACGCTTACTTATAAGGATACACAGACTCTGCATCGTGCGATCAAGGTTGGTGCGGTTGTAGTTGCAATCTGGCTCATTGGCTTAAATGGTCTGTGCTTCACGATCAAATATATGTTCCCGGAAGGAAGCCTTGCAACTCCTGACCTTGGTATTCCGACACTTGCAGTAAGTGTAATGCCTGCATGGGCAGCAGGTCTGGTTCTCGCCGGTGTATGTGGTGCGGTTCAGTCATCTGTTGGTGGAATGATCGTATCTCTTGCAGGAACGATCGTCAGTGATCTGTACAAGAATCTGTTCAATAAAGATGCAAAGCAGGAGACATTAAAGAAGTTAAATGTTATCAGTGTTATCGTTGTTGCTCTTGTCGTATTCTTATTTGCATGTGATCCACCGGAACTTCTGGCTTCATTGATCACTTATGCTACCGGTGGTATGACAGTAGCATTTCTTCATACTTTGCTTCTCGGACTGTTCTGGAAGCGGGCAAATGAGTATGGCGCGATCGCAGGTATCATCAGTGGTATTGGCTTATATCTCCTGATCGATATGGGCGTTCTGCCAATCTCACTTGGTTTCAATTCCTGTATCGTTGCCTGTCTGATCTCCACGATCATCATGGTGGTTGTCAGCCTTGCAACACCGAAGTGCCCATACCGTGTGATCGCCACATGGTTTGGCAAGGAGTATCCGGCGGAAGCTTCAGTTGCTGAATAAAGTTAAGATATATATAGCCTGTCTAGTCTACAGCCAGACAGGCTATATTTGCGTTTGTATATGTGATTTATCGCTTGATGATGCTTGAGTTCTGGGTATGGCAGTGGATGAGTAAGTATGATATCCGAGGTGTCTGGTTAGATGAGGGTATGGAATGGGAAATAAGTGTACGATACCCACAAGGACAAGTCTGATGCGGGTATTAGGAAGAATGTTTGGGGAAAATACCCAACGAAGCTAAATAAATTTGGTATGAAGACGAAAAAACCGGTGCGATACCCAAGAGTGGCATATAGTAGAGGGTATAAGTGTGAGAATATAGAGATTATACCCATGATTCGGGAAGCTCTTTTTCACAGGTTGACACTGTGAGGGGATAAGGCTAAAATGAAACTGGCAGGCGATGTGCCTGACTATACAGGTAAGGCTGGTAATTAAAATGAAAACCATAGTAGCGAAAGCTGATCTGGAAAACGAAGAATTATTCCGGAAAGCTTCGGATATATTAAAAAGTGGTGGACTGGTTGCATTTCCAACAGAAACCGTATATGGACTAGGTGGAGATGCGTTAAATCCAAAGGCATCCGAAAAAATTTACAGTGCCAAGGGAAGACCATCGGATAATCCGTTGATCGTACATATTGCTGATACGGCAAGTGTATGGGAGTTGGCGGCAGAGGTATCCACACAGGCACAGATGCTGATGGAAGCGTTCTGGCCGGGGCCGCTGACGATCATTTTCAAAAAGAAAGACATTGTACCGCATGAGACAACCGGCGGTTTGGAAACGGTAGCGATCCGTATGCCATCACATCCGGCAGCTATGAAGCTGATCAAAGATTCAGGCGTGTATATTGCAGCACCGAGTGCAAATCTGTCCGGAAGACCATCACCGACAACAGCAGCACATGTAGAGGAAGATCTGTCCGGCAGGATCGATATGATCTTAGATGGCGGACCGGTTGGAATCGGAATTGAGTCCACGATCGTAGATGTGACAGGCGATCGTCCGACAATTTTACGTCCGGGTTATATCTCAGCGGATATGATCAAGAATATCTTAGGAGATGTCATGATCGATCCGGCACTGGAAAGCGTGGATATGAAGGTCAGACCAAAAGCCCCGGGTATGAAATACACACATTATGCACCGAAGGGAAAACTCACGATCGTAGAGGGTGAGCGGGAAAAGGTTGCCGCAAAGATTGCAGAGCTGGTTGCTTGTAAGCAGGCAGAGGGATATAAGACGGCAGTTCTGTGTGATACAGAAAATACGGATTTATATTCCTGTGAAAATGTCCTTGATGCAGGAAGCAAGAAGAATGAGATTACAGTATCTTCATCCCTGTACCGGCTGCTTCGGCTGTGTGATGATATCGGTGCAGACTATATTTACAGTGAATCCTTCCGGGAAGGTGATATGGGATATGCGATCATGAACCGGCTGATCAAGGCGGCAGGACATAGAATCATATCGGTGTGATGTAATGAGCGCAAAATTATTTGTTCGCAAGGATGCTGATTTTGCGAAATGCATTGAGTGAGCTATGCTCACGATATAATGAAAAAAGTTAACATAGAAAAAACGGGTTGGGTGACAACCACCCGAAAAGATTTTGAAAACAAGAAAGGCAGGACAAAGAATATGATAGCACTTGGATGTGACCACGGTGGATACGGATTAATGCAGGATGTGATCAAGCATCTGGAAGAAAGAGGACTGGAATACAAGAATTACGGATGCTACAGCGAGGAATCTGTTGATTATCCGGTATATGCAAAGAAAGTTGCACATGCAGTAGCAGATGGAGAATGTGAGCGAGGAATTCTGATCTGCGGAACAGGAATCGGAATCTCCATTACAGCAAATAAAGTACCGGGAATCCGTGCAGCACTTTGTGGCGATTGCTTCAGTGCACAGGCGACAAGAGAGCATAACGATGCCAATATCCTTGCAATGGGTGCCCGTGTAACCGGACCGGGACTGGCACTCAAGATCGTTGACACCTTCCTTGACACACCATTCTCAAATGACGAACGTCATATCAGAAGAATCAAGATGATTGAAGAGTAAAGAAAAATACTATAAACTGCATATACCAGCAAATGTGAGTGCTTGTTTGAGCCGACAGGCGAGTTGGCACTGGAACATTTGCGGATAAGGAATATGTAATTTATAGAAGATTATAAGTAGTAAGAAAAACATCATCTATCAGGGTGGGATGTATAGTTATAGTTTTGTAACAGTTTTTTGCATTGGTATTTAATGTATGTAAAATAACAACAACCATATAATAAGACCGCAGTCAGAAGACATTATCGAGGATTTCGATATGAACTGCATATACCAGCAAATGTGAGTGCTTGTTTGAGCCGACAGGCGAGTTAGCACTGGAACATTTGCGGATAAGGGATATGCTGTTCATAGAAACCGCAGATAGTCTTTGACTGCGGTCTTATTATATGGCTGTTGTTAATCACAACAAAAATTGTGCAAAATGACGTGAAAAATGGTTAAACTAAATTTGACAGTTTGTATTGTTTGTCAAAAATGCCTTAAAAACCGGTAAAATTTCATGACCTTTTGATGAAAAATCTATAAAAGAAAATAAATATTGCTTGAAAAGAGCACACTAACATAATAAAATATTAACAGAGCGGCATTTCATGCCGAGATTAATAATTACGGAGGGAGAAATTATGCTACAGGAAGCCATGAAGACATTAGAAGATGCAGAAGCAGAGGCAGCCGAGATCGTAAAAGAAGCCGGTAAAAAAGCAGAAGCAATTCAGGCGGAAGCAAAGGAAAAGGCAAATGCGATGATCGTAGATGCAAATGCAGGTTCTAAAACAGATCTGGCGGCTATCGCGGTCGACCAGAAGAAACTGGAAACTGATCTTGCAGAAGAAGCTTTGAAAGAAGCATCCGACGAGATTGCTTCCTTAAAAAAACGTGCATCCGAGCGAGAGGGTGAAGCCGTAGAGCTTGTGATCAAGCAGCTATTGTAAATGCTTGAATATCAGGATGCAGAAGGGAGGTAATCATTATGGCGGTATTGGCTATAAAAAAGATTGACATATGCGCCATGAAGAAAGACAGAAAAGCCATATTGGAGAAACTCCAGTCCATGGGAGCTTTGGAGATCCGGGCCGGTGGGGATGAGACGGATGTATTTAAGAAGATCAACACAACCAGTCAGCGTTCCAAATATGAAAAACGAGTCCAGAATACCGACGAAGCTTTAGAGATCCTTGGCAGATATGCACCGGAAAAGACATCGATGCTGCAGGCACTTGCAGGCAAAGCTGATGTAGACGATTCTGTATATAAAGATATTGTTGAGAATCGGCATGATTATAATATGATCGTGCAGAAGATCCGGGAAAAGGATAAGAAGATTGGAAACTGCAAAGCAGAGATTGCAAAATGTCAGCTTGCGATCGATGGACTGAAACCATGGATCAATATGGATGTTCCGATCAATACGACCGGAACCGAACATACAGATGTGATCATGGGAAGCTTAGGACCTGGTCTTACAGAGAATATGATAGAAGACCTGGTTGCAAAAAGGCAGCCGGAGTTATCAGCTCATGAGATCACGGTGATATCTTCTGATAAAGATCAGACATGTATATTTGTGGTATGTTTGAAAACAGAGACGGAAAGACTGGAGGAAGCCTTAAGGGCAGAAGGATTTACCCGGATGTCGTATTTTTCAAAACGGACACCGGAGAATAAGATCAAGAAATACCGACTCACGATAGAGGGGTATGAGGATGAGATCGAGGATCTGAAAAAACAGATTGCCGGATTTGCAGAAAACAGGCAGGCACTTAAGACCTTATCCGATTATTACAAGATCAGAACTGAGAAATATCAGGTGCTTGGAACCTTGCTTCAGTCGAACAGTACATTTATCATAACCGGTTATGTGCTGGAACGGGATGAGGAAAAGGTAAAAGAAGAACTGAATCAGAATTTCGTGCTGATGGTGGAGACCGGCGAGATACCTGAGGATGAACCGGCACCGGTACAGTTAAGTAATAAGATGCCATTTGCATCGGCAGAAGGAATCCTGGAATCCTATGGACTTCCTGCCAGAGGCGAGATGGATCCGACGACACCGATGAGTTTATTCTATGTATTCTTTTTCGGATTGATGTTATCGGATGCGGCATATGGACTTATTATATTCCTTGCATGTTTTATCCTGCTTCGGAAGTTCCCGAAGATGGGAGATGGCATGAAGAAGTCACTGACATTATTTGAATATTGCGGTATATCGACATTGATATGGGGTATCTTGTTTGGAGGATATTTTGGAGATGTGGTAGCAGTCGTATCACGAACCTTCTTCCATCATGAGATCACGATCGCACCGGTATGGTTTGCACCGCTTGACAATCCGATGAAGATGCTGATCTTCTCCCTGTTATTTGGATTGATCCATCTGTTCGGCGGTCTGGCGTTAAAAGGTTATATGTGTTTAAAGAAGAAAGATTTTGTAGGCTTCTTCTCAGATGTTATATCCTGGTATCTGCTCATCATCGGTCTGGTACTGATGCTGATGCCAACCAGTTTATTTGCATCGATCGCACAGGTAAGCTTCCATTTTTCAGATGGACTTAAGACCTTCAGCTATGTCATTACGATCTTAGGTGCAGCGATCATCGTTGTGATGTCCGGCAGAAGTCATAAGAATCCGGTGCTCCGACTGGCACTTGGTTTGTATGATATTTACAATATCACAGGCTGGCTGTCTGATCTGTTATCTTATTCCAGACTGCTTGCACTGGGACTTGCAACCGGTGTTATCGCACAGGTTATCAATCAGATGGGAAGTATGGTAGGAGATGGAATATTGGGCGCGATCGTATTCATTCTGGTATTCATCATCGGACATACATTTAACCTTGCGATCAATATGTTAGGTGCTTATGTCCATACATGCCGACTTCAGTATGTAGAATTCTTTGGTAAGTTTTATGAGGGTGGCGGAGAAGCGTTCCATCCATTTAAAGAAAATACAAAATATGTAGATATAGGGAATGCAGGCATGAAAACCTGTAAACCGGAAATTAAGGAGGAATAATCAATATGACAATGGGTACAGTTTTAGCTTTAACAGGAGCTGCATTAGCAGTTATTTTGGCAGGTATGGGATCTGCTTACGGTGTAGGTATCGCAGGTCAGGCTGCATCAGGTGTAGTAAGTGAAGATCCAAGCAAATTCGCGAAGGTTCTTATCATCCAGCTTCTTCCCGGTACACAGGGTATCTATGGACTGCTGGTAGGATTCATCGCTTTATCAAAGATCGGTATTTTAAATGGTGCTCCTGCAGAACTTTCAACAGCGACCGGATTACTGATCCTTGCAGCATGTCTTCCAATCGCATTAGTTGGCCTTGTATCCGCTATGCATCAGGGCAAAACCGCTGTATCAGCAGTTGGTATCGTAGCAAAGAAGCCGGATCAGTTCGGTAAAGCAATGCTTTTCCCTGCAATGGTAGAGACATATGCGATCCTTGCTCTGCTCGTATCAATTCTTGCAATTAACGGTGTACCGGTATAAAACAGGCACAGATTTGAAACATGATTGAACAAGTAGTACAGGAGGATTTGTATGACAGGATTAGAGAAGATCGTTGAACAGATTCTGGAAGAAGCAAACACTCAATCCGATATGATCCTTGAAGATGCACAGAAAAAGGCAGATCAGATTATAGAAGATGCAAAGGTGGAAGCAGATAAGATCAAGGCGGGTTCGGCTGAAAAGGTCAGCCATGTAAAAGCGGACGGAATGGCAAGGGCAAAATCCTCTGCCGACCTGAAGAAACGCCAGACAGTCTTAAAGGCAAAGCAGGAGATCATCAATGAAGTGATAGGTAAAGCCTATAACGGAATGATTGATATGGAAGTTGACAGATATTTCCATATGATGGAGCGTATGATTGGAAATGCAGTACAGCCGAAGAGTGGACAGATCAGCTTCTCAGCCAAAGATATGGAGCGGCTTCCGGCAGGATTTGCAAAACGGGTATCAGAGATAGCAAAAGCACATGGAGGAGATTTGACGCTCGCAGATAAAGCCAGTGATATAGACGGAGGATTTATCCTGATCTATGGCGGTATCGAGGAGAATTGTTCATTAGCTGCCATGTTCCATGCGCAGAAAGAAGAAATGGCAGACAAATTAAATTCCCTGTTATTCACATAAGGGAGGTAGAAAAATGGCAGACAAATATATATATGCTGTTGCCAGGATCCGGGCACTTGAGATGTCCCTGTTTTCACAGGCTGTGATCGAGCAGTTGATTGCCCAGAAAACATATGCGGACTGCCTTCAGTTCTTAGGTGAAAAAGGCTGGGGTGATACAGAAGCCGGAGTGCAGGATGCAGAGACCATTTTGAACAGGGAACTGGAAAAAACATGGACACTGGTCAAGGAGATGGTATCCGATCAGACAGTATTTGACGTATTGTTGATCCAGGATAGTTTCCATAATTTGAAGGCAGCGATCAAAACCGTTGTAGACGGAGAAGTTCAGGCAAATATATTTTATGACAATGCATCTGTTTCGGGTGAAGCATTAGTCGAGATCATTAAAGATAAAGATTTCCGGTCATTACCGGAATCTATGCGGGAATGCGCATTAGAGGCATATGAGTGTCTGGTGCATACCGGAGATGGTCAGATGTGTGATGTTATCATTGACCGGGCAGCCATGCGGGCAATGCTTGCGGCAGCGGAGAAGAATGGAGATGCATTATTAAAAGAATATGCAGAGACAGTTGTGGCAGTTGCAAATATCAAGATCGCAGTCCGTTCTGTAAAGACAGAAAAAGGACTGGATTTTATGAGACGTGCGATGGAGGAATGTCAGACGCTCAATGTGGAACGGCTGATGCGGGCAGCACTTTCCGGTATGCCGGATGTGATCAAATATCTGGAAGAAACACCGTATTCCGGTGGAGCTGCGGCATTATCAGACAGTTCATCCGCATTTGAACGCTGGTGCGATAACCGGATCATAGAGGCGATCCGGCCGCAGAAATATAATTCATTTACGATCGGACCACTTGTTGCTTATGTACTTGCAAGGCAGAATGAGATCAAGACAGTCAGGATCATCCTGACCGGAAAGTTAAATCATCTGCCGGATGATGCAATCAGGGAAAGGGTAAGGGAAATGTATGTATAGAATTGCAGTATTAGGTGAATATGACAGCATCTATGGCTTTGCGACTCTGGGACTTGAGACCTTCCCGGTATCCGATGCAGAACAGGGCAGTACACAGCTCAGAAGACTGGCAGAAAGTGGATATGCCGTTATCTATGTAACAGAGAGCATGGCAGAGCAGATCAAGAAAGAGATAGAGAGATATAAGACGCAGATGCTTCCGGCGATCATCCTGATCCCAGGAGTTTCCGGTAATACATCTGCAGGTATAAATGGAGTAAAGAAATCCGTAGAACAGGCAGTCGGTTCGGACATTCTGTTCAGTGGAAACTAGGAAGGAGCGTGACCAGAAAACGTGGCAACAGGTAAGATAAAAAAAGTTGCAGGACCTCTTGTTATCGCAGAGGGAATGCGTGACGCGAATATGTATGACGTTGTCAGAGTAAGTGAGAGCCGACTGATCGGCGAGATCATAGAGATGCATGGAGATCAGGCATCTGTTCAGGTTTACGAAGAGACATCAGGACTTGGACCGGGTGCACCGGTAGAGTCAACCGGAATGCCGCTGTCCGTAGAACTTGGACCCGGACTGATCAGCAGTATCTATGACGGTATCCAGAGACCTCTGGATGATATCATGAAAATCTGTGGAAATAATTTGCAGCGAGGCGTTGAAGTTCCATCATTAAAGAGAGACATCAAATGGCCATTTGTTCCATGTGTTAAGGCAGGGGACAAGGTAGAGACCGGAGATGTGATCGGAACCGTACAGGAGACAGTTGTCGTAACTCAGAAGATCATGGTTCCATATGGTATAGAAGGAACTGTAAAAGAGATCAAGAGCGGAGATTTCACAGTAGAAGAAACTGTATGTGTGATTGAGACAACAAAGGGTGATAAGGAACTGACACTGATGCAGAAATGGCCGGTTCGTAAGGGTCGTCCTTATGCAGAGAAGATTCCGCCGGTTATGCCGCTTATCACAGGACAGCGAGTTGTCGATGCATTCTTCCCGATCGCAAAGGGTGGTGTAGCAGCAGTTCCCGGACCATTCGGTAGTGGAAAGACCGTTATCCAGCATCAGCTTGCAAAATGGGCAGAAGCCGATATCGTTGTATACATCGGATGTGGTGAACGTGGAAACGAGATGACAGATGTATTAAACGAGTTCCCTGAACTGAAGGATCCGAAGACCGGATACTCCCTGATGGAGAGAACCGTTTTGATCGCAAATACATCGGATATGCCGGTTGCAGCCAGAGAGGCTTCTATTTACACCGGTATTACGATCGCAGAATATTTCCGTGATATGGGATATTCCGTTGCGCTGATGGCTGACTCTACTTCCAGATGGGCAGAAGCACTTCGAGAAATGTCAGGACGTTTACAGGAGATGCCCGGTGAGGAAGGTTATCCTGCATATCTAGGAAGCCGTCTGGCACAGTTCTATGAGCGTGCAGGTATGGTTAAGACACTTGGTTCGGAAGGAAGAACCGGAGCCTTATCCGTAATCGGAGCCGTATCACCTCCCGGTGGTGATATTTCAGAGCCAGTATCGCAGGCGACCCTCCGTATCGTTAAGGTATTCTGGGGACTGGATTCTGCACTGGCTTATAAGAGACATTTCCCGGCGATCAACTGGCTGACCAGTTATTCGCTGTATGTAGATAACATGGGAAAATGGTTTGAGGAAAATGTCAATGAGCACTGGATGGAAGATCGTCAGAAGCTTATGACATTATTACAGGAAGAAGCAGAGCTTGACGAGATCGTTAAGATGGTTGGTATGGATGCCTTATCCGCAGGCGACCGTCTGAAGATGGAAGCAGCCAGATCCATCCGCGAGGACTTCCTGCATCAGAACTCATTCCATGAGATCGACACTTACACACCACTGGATAAGCAGTTCCGCATGATGGAACTTGTGCTGGCATTCTATGAGGAATCATCAGAAGCCTTGAAGCGTGGTGCAACTATAAAGAATATTCTGAATATGGAGGTTCGTGAGAAGATCGGACGTTTCAAATATACACATCCGGAAGATGTGGAAGCAGAATATGACAAGATCATAAAGGCACTTCATCAGGAACTGGAAGCAGCCATAGCAAAGGAGGACTAAGCACATGCCAAAAGAATATAGAACCATACAGGAAGTTGCAGGACCTCTGATGTTGGTACATGGTGTAGAAAATGTTACCTATGATGAACTTGGTGAGATCGAGCTTGCAAGCGGCGAAGTCAGACGATGCAAGGTTCTTGAGATCAATGGTGAAGATGCACTGGTACAGTTATTTGAGAATTCAACAGGTATCAACCTTTCAAACAGTAAAGTAAGATTCCTTGGACGAAGCATGGAGCTTGGCGTATCAGAAGATATGCTTGGCCGTGTATTTGACGGATTGGGAAGACCAATCGATAAAGGACCGGATATCCTTCCGGAGGAGAGAAGAGATATCAATGGTCTGCCAATGAATCCGGCAGCCAGAAATTACCCATCGGAATTTATCCAGACAGGTATCTCTGCTATTGATGGATTAAATACACTGGTAAGAGGACAGAAGCTGCCGATCTTCTCAGCATCAGGACTTCCACATTCGAAGCTAGCAGCCCAGATCGCAAGACAGGCTAAGGTACGTGGAACAGATGAACCATTCGCCGTAGTATTTGCAGCTATGGGTATCACCTTCGAAGAAGCGAACTTCTTCACGGAGAGCTTTAAAGAGACAGGCGCGATCGACAGAACCGTACTGTTCATCAACCTTGCAAATGACCCTGCGGTTGAGCGTATCGCTACTCCTCGTATGGCACTGACCGCTGCGGAATATCTTGCATTTGAAAAAAACATGCATGTACTGGTTATCCTGACGGATATCACAAACTATGCAGATGCATTACGAGAAGTATCCGCAGCCAGAAAAGAGGTTCCGGGTCGTCGTGGATATCCCGGATACATGTATACAGACCTTGCAACCTTATATGAAAGAGCCGGAAGACAGCGTGGCAAGAACGGTAGTATCACAATGATCCCAATTCTTACCATGCCTGAGGATGATAAGACACATCCAATCCCTGACTTAACCGGATATATCACAGAAGGACAGATCATCTTAAGCCGTGAGCTTTACAGAAAGGGTGTAACACCACCGATCGATGTACTTCCATCCCTGTCACGTCTGAAGGATAAGGGTACCGGTGAAGGAAAGACAAGAGGAGATCATTCCAGCACCATGAACCAGTTATTTGCGGCATATTCCCGTGGTAAGGATGCAAAGGAACTTATGACGATCCTTGGTGAATCTGCATTGTCGGATATCGATATTTTATATGCAAAGTTTGCAGAAGCATTTGAAAAGGAATATGTATCTCAGGGGTATGAGACAGACAGAAGTATCGAAGAAACATTAAACATCGGCTGGAAGCTGTTATCGATCCTGCCTCGTGCAGAACTGAAACGTATCGATGACAAGTGGTTAGATATGTATTATGGAAAGTAACGAGAAGCGCGTGAGTAGACTTGCAAATGGGATGCTTGAGCTTGCTCATAGCAGACGATTTGCAAGGATACGAGCATGGTTCGACAGAACCCACCGAGCCGACAGGCGAGGTGGAGCGCTTCGAGTTAATAAACGGAAGAGCGCTACGAGCCGACAGGCGAGGTGGAGCGCTTCGAGTTAATAAACGGAAGAGCGCTACGAGCCGACAGGCGAGGTGGAGCGCTTCACAGTCTATAAACCCTTTATAAGGAGGCAAAAAATGGCAGCTACACAGGTAAATCCTACTAGAATGGAACTGACCCGTTTAAAGAAGAAGCTTGTTACGGCAACCAGAGGCCATAAGCTGTTAAAAGATAAACGAGATGAGCTGATGCGGCAGTTCCTTGATATGGCAAGAGAGAATATGGCGCTTCGAGAGAAGGTTGAGGCCGGTATCAAGGCCGCCAATACGAATTTTGTCATAGCAAAAGCCGGCATGTCTGAACAGATCCTTCATACGGCACTGATGGCACCGAAACAGGAAGTCCAGCTTACCTGTAAGGATCGAAATGTTATGAGTGTAGATATTCCGGTATTTGAATATACAACAAAAAGTGCGGATGAGAATGATATCTATTCTTACGGTTTTGCATTTACCTCCGGTGATCTGGATGATGCAGTAAAATCACTTGCTGACATCCTTCCGGATATGCTGAAACTGGCGGAGATTGAGAAATCCTGTCAGCTTTTGGCATCGGAGATCGAAAAGACCAGACGGCGTGTAAATGCGCTGGAGCATGTTATTATTCCTGAGACAAAGGAGGGCATCCGTTATATTAGCATGAAGCTTGATGAGAATGAGCGAAGCACGCAGGTGCGACTCATGAAGGTCAAGGATATGATGCTGGAGGAAGCCCATCACTATAAAGAGCATCAATTTGAATAGAAACGGACGAAAACTCCTGATATTATACATTGTTATTATGCAAAACGCTTGCGCTCTATCCTCGGTGCAACGGTACGTAAGGCAGCAAGGGACGTTGCCTAAGAACCGGCACTCGGATAGGTTTGCTACATAACAAGTATAATATCAGGAGTTTTCTGTTTGTTATTATATATAAATAAGATTTTATTTGTTTCGTTCAGCAAGTTGAGCCTTTAATCTTGCAATCTCGGCGTCCTTTTTAGATAAAGCAGCACCCATTTCAGATACTGTAGCATCTCTTTCGGCCAGAGCGGTGACTGCTTCGTCCCGTTCTTTTTTCAGCTCATCGATCATATAATTGACAGTATTCTCATCCAATTTTCGTAATGCTTCAGAAAACATGGTAACAATCTCCTCCGGGTGATACAGATATTCTGACATATCCATGCAGATGGCTTCCATCCACGGATAGTCGGATATCAGTGCTGCAAGGTCATCCATGGTAGTTGCCGTTAACAGGGATAACCGTGCGTTAAGTTCGTTGATATCTTTAGAATACTTACTTTTCCGGAAGACGTCAAGTGCAACGACATAGTATTCCTGCAGAAGATGGAAGTTGATCCCGGTATCAAATGCAGCCTTTCCATGATGCAGATAGATATCGGATAATTCGGGATCTTTACATTCTTTTGGACTGCTTTCAAACATCACGATCGTATAAACGGTTTTCAGATCCTGATAGATGAATGTACTTCCCTTTTCCCCTTTTACTCTGGTGTATTGGCGGAGCAGAAGATCAGCAGAGTAGCAGGACATCCGCTCACCGGGAAAGGTGTATGGGATCTTCTGGATCTCCACATTTGCGATCGAACCATCTTCTAACTGAACAATGATATCCAGAAGCAGGAGAGAAGTTGATGGAAGCATGCTGTCTTCATTTGACAGGATACATTTTACGGTAACATTTGTACCGATGATACTGCTGATCAGTCGTGATAACCGTTCCGGGTATATATCTGGGTTGAACAGCTTTTTGAAAAATGGATCATAGGTCAATGGCAGGCTTTTCTTACCTTCCATGAATTCCAGAAAGTTTGATTTCCATTTGTCAGGCCAGTTCAGATATGTCCGGTAAAGGGGTGGATTCTTTTTCAATTCTACCAGACATTCATCTTTGGTTCGGGATGGGAAAAGCTGATGGATGTTTAATGCGGCAAGCTGTATAGCATTGCCTTTCTGTGAGACAGCAATGTTTCTTTTTTCATTTTCATTGTGCATAAATTTAATTCCTCGTAATATCCGGCGCCTGTTTTGTCGACAACATAAAGACAGCTTTAAAGAAACAGTTGAAAAAGAAATCCATCGGATATATAAAGACGTGGAAGATAAAATAATAAGAAGATAAATTTTTAAATCCCCTGCCTGTTATAGATAGAAACATATGAATCTATAACAGACAGTTTTTTGTTGCATTTAACTTGACAAAACAGTAAAAAAGAGTAAAGAACAGTAAAACACATATAAAAGAGTAAAGAACAGTAAAAAAAGGAGGTGCAACATGCAAAATCCGTTTTTATTAGTTTTCGGAAGAAGTCCTTTAGAATCAGTGTCCAGATTAGTACAGACAAATGAAATTATAGAAATGTTTTCAGCAGATTTATATGATTACAGGGGGACGAGGCAGTGGAAAGAAAGTTATGCTGACGGATATTTCAAAGCATTTCCGAAAAGAAAAAGAATGGATCGTTATTGAGATGAATCCGGAACGTGATCTGCTGTATAGTTTTGCTGCAAAACTATATGATCAAAAGGAATTAAAAGATTTATTTATAAAAGCCAAGATTGATTTATCTGTACTTGGAATCGGTATATCAATAGAAAAAGCAAATCCTTTTTTGATATAGACAGTATCTGAGTGAATATGTGTATGACAAGATCTGGTCGGAGTTATCGAACAAAGACAGGAAGATCTGTTATGGTATTGCAAAAATAGAATCTGGTAAATAAAGGAGATATGAGATAAGCTTTCGTTGAAAACAAATGAGTTTAATCCGTATCGAGACAGGTTAAAGAAAAGGGGTATTATTGATTGCGAGGAACATGGGTATGTTTTCTTTTCATTACCTGAATTTGGGGAATATGTATTAACGCATTTGTAATATTAGATAGATGGATATAACTTCTATAAGAAATAAACATTTTCAACTTGTACCTCTTTTGTTCGCACGATAATATGAAAAAAATGAATTCTTTGCGTGTAACAGAGAATTTATTGGAGGTATCCTGTGTCTGATCAAGGTCATCGTTGACCGGCAGGGGAAAAAGCTTCCGGGAACGATTACTGACTTTGTCAATGAAAATGGTGTTGATTTTCCGGTTGTGCAGTTTCAGTATAATGGACAGGATATGAAATTACGAGCTGCAAATGGCGGAAACAAAAAGTTAAACCGGAATGATCCGGTGGAGATCATTTATCGTCCGGGCAAAGCAAAGTATGTGAACATTGTTGGAGATAACAAAGATGTAGTGATCGCAGTTGGAATAACCGTATGTGGTATCGGTCTGATCATTTGTAAGATTTTACGGTAAATAATTATAAACTTGTTTTCCTTTCCAATATCCGTTACAATCAAACTTGGAGAGACGGAGGCAATATACAAAGCTAAAATATGCATGTTATTCTGTTCTATCAGTATTAAGAAAGGAGATAGAACATGGATAACGAAATTGTATATTCCTCCAAGGCAACTGATCAGAAAGCACAGTATGATGCCAGTGCCAAGCGCCTGCTTGGACAGAAGATCATACTGGCGCATATACTGATCAGGGTAGTAGAAGAATTTAAAGGTATGGATGCAGATACGGTCGCTTCTTTGATTGAAGGTGAACCATATATCAGCCAGGTTCCGGTTGAACTGGGATTAACGAACAAAGAAACGGTGGATGCCAGAACCGGTGAACGGATTGTCGGACTGAATACAGAAAGTTCCGAAATTGATGAGGGAAAGATATATTTTGATATTATCTTCTATGTACGGATGCGGGATGGATTGGCGAAAATGATCATTAATCTGGAAGCCCAGAAGAATGAACCGACAAAGTATTTTATCTTAAATCGGGCAATCTTCTATACGGCAAGACTGGTGTCATCCCAGAAAGAGCGGGAATTTACAGGTTCTGACTATAACGAGATCAAACAGGTGTATTCCATCTGGATCTGTATGAATATGAAAGAGAACAGTCTGAGTCATATTCATATGGTAAAAGATGATTTACTTGGCGAACAGGACTGGAAAGGCAATCTGGATATTCCTAACATCGTGATGATCGGATTGGCAAAGGAGATACCGCCTAAGGAAGAAAGATATGAACTGCATCGCTTACTGGGAACGCTATTGTCGCAGACAATGACGGCAGAACAAAAATTGAAGCTGATGAAACAAGAGTATGACATACCAGTAGACAGACACGGTATCAGAGACGAGGTGAAGATCATGTGTAATCTGAGTGAAGGCGTAGAAGAAATGGGATATGCGAAGGGCGAAGCCGCTGGCAAAGCTGCTGGCAGGGCAGAAGGCGAAAAAATAGGCGAAGCACGAGGTAAGGTCATTGGAAGGTCTGAAGGAAGATCGGAAGAAAGAGTTGATATTATCCTGAAAATGCATAAGAAAGGCTACACCTTAGAACAGATCATGGATGTAACCGATATGAGCGAATCGGAAATTAAGGCAATTATAGACTAAAGACACAAGCAGGACAGGTAACATGTATATTTTAGTAGAAGTCCAGATATGGCAGAAATGCTGTATCTGGACTTTTATGCTTTATTACAGATATCAGGAAATTTGATAATTTATCTAAAAAGTTAAAAAGAATTTGTACACTATTGGAGTCAAGATGCATATGGATATCAGATTTGTTATTCTTCTAAGAAAAATATGAGTGGAGCAAAGAAAAAAGTAACAAAGAAATTATCCAAGACATTAACCGGATTAAAATCTAAAAAGAAATACTACATTAAGGTTCGTGCATTTAAGAAGGATTCTACCGGAAACCGGGTGTATGGAAAATGGAGTGCTGTAAAAGCAGTCAAGATTAAATAATCTGGTATTAGATGTGTAGCGCTCACAGAAAAAAGTAGAGTGTAAGTATAAGGAAGAGCAAAAACTGCCGCCAGTCATTCAACTGGCGGCAGTTTTTGTGTTCTTTGTTTATTAATTTTTTCGTATTTGAATGCTGCCGGTCGTATGAGATCATTTTCGTCCATATCGGAAATCGCAAGAATCTGCACCTTCGGCGATCGTCTTTGTCCGGATGAGCTTCATCTGCATCATGTCTGCAAGCACATAGTCCATGCGGCACAGATATTTTGCCAGTTCAAAGCAGTCTTCATCCCGGCACAGATTACAGATACCACAGGTATGATAATCATAACCAAGTTCAAAATCATCCTGTGGAGTTCCTTCGATAATATCAACAACCCAGTCGTTTTCATATCTGTGTAAATGGGAATCTGCTGACCATTTCAGTCTGTCCGGCATCTTTTTTTTATCAAGATAGCTGTTGGCATTTCCAACCGCTATATGAAACAGTTTGTTGGAAGATAAGCCGTCCTTGTACAGTTCATAGCAGGCTTCCGGTGACAGTGGGGTTTTACGGTTTAAGGCGATAAAATATGCTCCCATGCAATAGGAACTCATAAGTCTGGATTTGCCAATGTCCTTCGCATTTTTCATAATCGATACATATTCCTGCTTTATTGCTTTTTTATTAATATTCAACTTCTGTTTTGCTGCCTGCTTCATACAGGAGCTGTGATAAAAATATCCAAATAATTTCTGTGTAAATCCATATTCCATTTTAAGCGGCCTCCATATTAATCAAATTCCAATTCGATGATCTGGCACATTTTCTTCCATATAGAGGAATTAATAATGTTTCCTGTACGGTTCCTTTTTCAATCTTAATTTTTTTCATGTTTTGGTTCCTCCTGTTTTTTTATTCCAAGTGCTGCTTCCAGTCCATGAAGCAGAATGTTCATTGCTTCTAAAAATGCCTGTTTGCACTCAGGTGTGATCCCGTTTTTGCAGGAATCATCTGCGATTATTTCACAGACCATCGAGAACTCAGAGGATGAGAGAATATAGACTGTTTTTTCTGATAATTGATTTGATGCAAGTCCTCGTTTGTATAATTCGGAATAATACTGCATTGCAAATCTGGTGCATTGTTCAATATAGATTTTACGGAAACGGTTTATATATGTACCGGAGTCATTTTTTAACAGCATATGAAATAACTGCATGTCATCTTCTAACAGCTCGAAGGTGCGGATGGATATCCCGGAATATAAGACCTGAAGTAACTGATCATCTGTCATGGAAGTAAAATCTGCATGCAACATAGATTCGGAAAGCAGCATAAGCTTATTTCCGCTTTCCGCAAAGATTTCTTCAAACATATCTTCTTTGCCGGAAAAGTGTTTATAGATCGCTCCGGGGGTGATTCCGGCTTTGGCTGCGATCCTGCGCATGGAAGCTTCCTGATATCCATATGTCAGAAAGATATCTTTGGCACTCGTAAGGATTGCCGTTCTGGTTGCTTTTGTACTTTCTCGGATTGTTCTCACTCCTTTTTGTTCAAATGGTAAACGTTGTTTACTTTATAGCACAGATCATAAATGAAATCAAGAGAATAATGAATATAAGATTAAAACAATTACTTGCGTTATAGAAGAAAGTTAGGTAAAATAATTTCTGTATGTAAAATGCTAGAAATGAATGATACTATATAGAAGAAAGTAAAGTAGTTGTGAGGGAGATGGACGATGAAATTATCCATTTTGTGTTGTTTAACGGACGAAGAAGAATTAAACAAGGCGACCATTGAAGTATTTGAAAAGATGGCGGCATATGGGCTTGGTAAGAATAATAAAGTCCGGATCGGTGAAGAATTTGCAAATGCAGCAGGGGAAGGCAGTATGGCATTTGCAGAAGGAAGTAGTACTGATATTGGCGACAGTGATCTGTCGGCGGATGATATTTCTCAGGAAAAGATCAGTATGGGTGAAAAGAAGAAGCATGCTGAGACTGAGAAAGAAAAAGAAGAAAAGAAATCAGAGACTGTAGTTTCGGATGCACAGATGGCAGAGTATTCGGTTCAGTTTGTGCTGAATACCAGTCAGGTAACAGCAGATAAAGACTGGTATAATAATGTGATCACCAGGATCGGTAATCCTGCATTTACGGTAACAATTGACGATACCGCATATACTGCACCGGCAGAAGCATATCATCAGATGGCAGAGAAAGCAGAGGGAGATTACTGTGCATTTATAGAAGCCGGAGATGTGATCTCAGAGAATCTGGCAGAGATCCTTACAAATGGAATTACAATCTGCCCGGGACATCATGTATATATGATCGCAAAAACATTTGCAAATGCAACGAAAGGTGCATTTCGTAATTTCTTAAAAGTTACAGACAGTAAAAAGGAATTAAAAGCATTTTATGTGATCGATTTGAAGAATAAATACGACTGTTATCCATTTACTTTTGCAGGAACAATTTTAAAAACGGATATTTTAAAACAACATAATGTCAATACATCACTGGGATTGGAAATAGAACGTGATTTCTTCCTTCGTTTGATGGCAGAAGAAATGAAGGTTGTATATCTTCCGGGTGTGGAATATACAGCATACGAATATGAGGAACATGATATTACATTTTATCGTGGATTGTATATGCAGGAGTGGTATTTTGATTCTATTACAGAATTCTGGATGCCGTTCTTAACAGAAATGAAAGAAAAATATGGAAGGATACCGGTATTTATCCAGTATAATTTCATGTATTCCATACATGCCAGATTTGAAGGCAACATGGACAATCGGAACAAGCATGTGATCGAGGAAGGCCATGGCGAGGAATATCTGGAACTGATAGGTAAGGCACTTGGATTGATTGAAGAGAGTATCATGCTGAACCGGAATAAGATAGCGGCCTGTATCACAGGTGATACGATGAAATGGGTGTATGGTATCTTACGAAATGGACAGGATTATAAGTTTCAGCGATTTTTCCTTGCAGGAAAGATCTATTATGGAATCGGGGATACCCTGTTTAATTCAGTTATGAGCTTAAGCACTAACATCCTGTTCATCAATTACAGAGATGGTAAGCTGGAGATCGATGGAACGGTTCATCCAATCCTGTACTCCATGGCGGACGAGATTTATTTCAAATATAACAATGTCAAATATAAGATCGAATATAACGGACGATATGGTCTGACAAAGGCATTTGGAGCAGCTATCTGTAAGAGGCATTCTTTCCATCTGAGTATTCCGGTCGCAAAGAAAAATGAAACAGCAATATCCTGTGAGGCGAAATTCGGAACGCAGATCGAGACGATCTCACTTCATTTCCCATCCCATTTCAGTCGGGTATGTGGAGCCTTTACAAACAGCCACTGGTTCTTTGGAGATAACAGAGAGTATATGATGACATCTGAGCGGAGAAGTATGGTGATCCGTAAGGTTAGCAAGTCACAGAAATTTGTAAAAGAGCTTAAGTTACTGAAGGATATGTTTAAGAAGGATAACTGGACAAGAAAGTATGCGATATTCAGAATGCTGTACTTTATCTGTCGTCCATTTATGACCAGAAAGCCAATCTGGATGTATATTGATAAGATTTACAAGGGCGGGGATTCATCCGAGTACCTGTATAAATATGCCAGTGCACAAAACAGCAAGGATATTAAGCATTATTATCTGGTTGATAAGAAGAGTACCGATTATAAGCGCCTGAAGAAGGAAGGATACAAGCCATTGGTGCGTGATTCCTTAAAGCACAGACTGGTATTCTTATATGCAGATATGATGGTGATATCGAATTCAACTGTGTATGCGTTTAACGGATATAAGCTGAAGAATTCCGCATTTATCCGTGATCTTCCGCATTTTCATGTCTGCTGTGTTCAGCATGGTATGTCGATCCAGAAAATCGCGATCGCACAGAACCGTCTGCGAGACAATCTCAGACTTTATTTCTGTGCATCCAAGTATGAGATCGAGAACCTGTCACGACCGGTATATGATTATGTTGGCTATGATGCATTGAAGCTGACTGGTGTACCACGTTATGATGGCTTGAAGGATCGGGCAAAGAAACAGATTATGATCAGCCCGACCTGGAGAATGCAGGCAGCAATGCCGGTGCGTACCAGTGAGAGTGAGCAGCGTGATTACAATCCACTGTTTAAAGAATCCGAATACTTTAAGGTATTCAATGCACTTATTAATGATAAGCGTCTGATCGAAGCAGCAGAGAAATACGGATATCGGATCAAATATGTTTTACATCCGATCGTAAGTTCTCAGGTGGAAGATTTTGATAAGAATGATTTTGTAGATATTGTTCCTGCAGTTGGTGATATGAGCTATGAAGATATGTTCTGTGAATCCAGCCTGATGGTAACGGACTTCTCAGGTATTCAGTTCGATTTTGCTTATATGAGAAAGCCATTGGTATATCTGCATCATAAGGATATTCCACAGCATTACGAAGAAGGAACCTTTCATTATGATACGATGGCATTTGGTGAGATCTGTCATGATAATGATGAGCTGATCGATACTTTGATCGAGTATATGCAGAATGATTGTCAGATGAAGCCGGAGTATGTAAAACGTGCCGATGACTTCTTCTACTACAGAGATCATAATAACTGCGAGAGAATTTACAAAGAAATGATCGACTATCAGGAGAAATATGTTCTTCCTGAAAGATATTAACGAAATACAAATTAATAAAAACAGGCGGTTATCAGTCTGGATATGCATGATAAAGAGTGAATGCATATCTGCGAAGATCTGGTGGTTGCCTGTTTTTTTGCTGCCGCGATATGGAAAGGAAGAAAAAATTTTACAGCATCTGTAGATTAGTGATTGTGCAGAGCGTAAATGCCATGATAAAATATGTTTAATATCTGCGGAGATGAATAGAGGAAGACAGATCATATAAATGAAAAGGAGCGAGTGACTATGAAAAAATGGAAGAAATTAACTGTGGCATTAGCTGGAATTGCCGCTTGTGTTGGACTGATCGGAAGTCCGGCTATGGTACAGGCAAAGGAAGATTCTGCAAAGGCTGTATTGCAGACACAGACAGTATCTGAATCAGACCAGACAGAAGCGGAGCTATCGGCTGTAAAGGCGGTAAAGCTGAATGCGGATAAGGTTGGGGAGACGACCTCCTACAATGATATGATGTATTCACCGGAGAAGAATGGAATTTATTTTGTCCATACAGTAGGTGAGGTTTATGGAAATTACAGGACATACGAGATCGTATTCTATGATATTTCCAAGAATACATATACGACGGTATATACAAGTGAACGTGGGGTTGAAGAGTCTTATATGGATGATAATGCCATATATTTTGCGAAAACGGATGTATCATATACGAATAACGAAAATACAGGTTCTTATGATTGTACATGTGATTTAGAGATCACAAATTATAATTTTAAGACAGGAACAGTAAATAAGCAGGCATTTGAAACATTGGATATTGGTGCGAACTGGGCAAATCCTATATCTACATTTGGAGTCGATTCATATGGAAGATATTATATTGCGACCAATGAAGATAAATTGTATCTGTTCAATTCCGAAGGAAAATTATTGAGTACGACCAAATGTGGAAGTGAGATATATGAATTTGCAGGCTTTGATAAAACGAATGGTAATTTTTATTACCGAGGATCAGAGAACTGGAGATATTGGGGATATGATCACAGCATGGCAAGTCTGAAGGCTGGCAAGGTAAACAGCGATAATTCTATCACGATCAAGGGAGAGAATATGATGTATCTCTACCAGGATGGATGGTTTGCACATAAGGCTCCGATCCGGATGTTAAATGACAGGTATCTGGTATCTCTGTCTACATTTAATGGGAACATCTGTGTACTGATAGATTCGAATCAGTATGATATAAATGATGTAACCCAGAGCTCTACAAGTATTAACCTGATTGATAGCAGTGTATCCGTATCACCAATCAACATTGCAAATAAAAAAGCATTGAAGATGGCGTTTTACACAGCTGATTCATATTACGGCGATGGATATATTGACCTTACAAGCATCGGACCAAGATGTGCATTAAACAGCACAGCAAAGTCTCTGATCGTAAAAACAGATGAGACGGTATTAACAGAATACGACATAGCAAAGCAAAAAGAGAAGATACGGTTACAGACAAAGTACCCGGTCTATACATTTTTCATGGACAAATCCACCTGTGTAGTAGTAGAGAAAAAGAATGACAATTATTATCTGGAAACATTTGACTGGACATATCCGACAACCTTCCGTGTGAGTGCACCGGCCAGTATGAAGGTAGGAGCATCGGGAACAGCCGCCTGCAGTACAAATGGTGGCTTTGCTCTGGACTATACTTATAAAAGTTCAGATCCAAAGATCGTAAGTGTCGATAAGAATGGCAATTTAAATGCATGGAAAAAGGGAACGGCAACGATCACGATCAAGGCAGATCCGATCAATGTGAAGAAGACGATCACGATCAAGGTAACAGATTCGACTTTATCAAAGAGCAGTAAAACTTATAAATCGACCGGAGCAGTCGGTACAGCATCAGCAACCATGCATCTGAGTACAAACAGTGGATATACATATGGAAATGTACAGACCGCTTATCTGAATGCAAGATCCGATGGAACCTTTGAGCGTGTAGAGTATATCAGAGGTTTGGTAGTTCGCGAGGTTTATGATTCTTCTTATCGGTTAAAGAGCCGGAAAAAGATCAAATGCGAACTCCCGTTATTTGGCGGATATTATAATGGAGAGAAATACAACTATCTTGTATTTGGACAGTCAAATACAAAGGAGAGCAAGACAAAGGAAGTTATCCGTGTTGTAAAGTATGATAAAAACTGGAAGCGGATCGGAGCCTGCCGGATCAAGGGAGCAAATACATATATGCCATTTGATGCAGGTGGACTTTCAATGACAGAAACAGCAGGTAAATTATATATACACACCTGTCATACGATGTTTGCCAGCAGCGACGGATATCATCATCAGGCAAACTGTACCTTTGTAGTAAAAGAGAGCAATATGAAGCTGGCAGATTCGTATTATGATGTTATGAATCTGTCAGAGGGTTATGTCAGCCATTCATTTGCACAGCAGATTGAAACAGATGGTAAGTACATTTATCGTGCAGATCTGGGAGATGCTTATCCAAGGGGTATTGCGCTTACAGCAACGAAAGTCGGAGATCAGGTAAAGGATCCGTCCATGTATGGAACGGTTATTGCGATTCCGGGAGACACAGGATATAACTATACCGGTTATACATTAAATGATCTGAAGCTTGGAACCAATAACTATATTCTGACCGGAACAGGCATCAAGAACGAAAAGACCTCTGTAAGAAATATCTATGTGAATGCAGGATCGAAGACACATTTGCAGACAGGTGCAAAGTGGATCACGAACTATACAGCGAAGGATAAGATCACGGTTATGAATCCAAAGCTTGTAAAATTGTCGGGAACACAGTTCCTGTTATTATGGGAAGAAAAGAATACAGTGAAGAATACTTATACAACGAAGATGGTGCTGCTGGATGAAAGTGGAAATAAAACCTCGGAGATCTGTTCTTCTCCACTGGCACTTGCGATGTGTGAGCCGGTTGTAACCAAATCCGGTACGGTTATATGGTATGTAACCAATAACGATTCACCGGTATTTGTCGAGATCAATCCATATCAGTTATCCAAGGTACAGAAAAAAGCCAGGAACGTAAAGACCTTCAAAACCGACAAGACAGAGTCATTTGATAATGGACAGAAGAGTGGATACCGGAAGGGTGATATCTATATCAAGGATAAGATGATTTATAAGATCACATCATCAAAGACGGTTGCCTTTGGCGGAGTTACTTCAAATACCATCACATCACTTTCAATTCCTAAGACTGTGAAGATTGGAAAGAAAACATATCAGGTAACGGCGATCGCATCCCGTGCCTTTGTAAACAGAAAGAAGCTGAAAAAAGTAACGATCGGTGCAAATGTATCCAAGATTGGAAATTATGCTTTTTATGGATGCACAAATCTGAAGACCATTACGATCAAGTCAACAAAGTTAACAGCATCGACTGTTGGCTCTAAAGCATTTTCAAAGATCTATACAAAAGCAACGATCAAGGTCCCGAAAGGAAAGAAGATGGTATATAAGAAGTTCCTGTTAAAAAAGGGAATTACAAAGAAGATGAAGATAAAATAGAGAGCTGGAGATTTCTGTAGTCGATGAGCTGTCAGGCATTTATATGTCTGACAGCATTTTCTTTTATAAGAAAGGAATGACCTGTAATGTAAAAATATTTCGCTGAGCATAAAAATATATGATATTGTCCAGAATATAGAAAAAGGGTGGTGGATGTGTACATGAAAAGATCGGCGAAGATTTACATGGTGCTGCTTGTCTGGATCGCAGCAGCATTGCAATTTTTTATAAATGAGAAAATGGACATTGAAGAAGTATTTGCCGGAGTGCAGGAGGCAGATGCACAGATGCAGATCGATGCGGATGTGAGTGCATGGGGCGTGTACCAGGTGGCTCATTCTCATCTGACGCCGACAGCAATAAAAAATCTTCTGTTAAATACGGCTGAATATTTTTGCCTAACTTCCGGTGAACTGACAGTCACCGGACAGGATGAGTATATAACAACATTTCAAAGCAACGGGGAAAGTGAGCTCTGGAGAATCACTTTCCTTGTTGATTCTAATACCGGTCAGAGTTATCTGATCTTTCATACGGATAATATAGAAGCAGTTGACCGGATTCATACATTCTATGATGATCTGAATATTGATGAGGTGGTGAGCGTTGAAGCTGATATTTCTTTGCAGCCGTCAGGGAAGGACCCATTATTAGAGAAATTGCTGGCTGAGCTTCCGGTCACAGGGCTTACGCAGACTCCGGAAGGCTGGTATGGACGGCTGAATTCCAACGTGCATCTGAGCGATCTTGCAGCAAATAAAAATGTCCGGATTCAGGAGACGGGTTACGGTTCGGTTCATCTTCAATTCGGTGATAAGACAGATCTGGTCAGACTGTATGCTTCGGTACTTACACAATAAAAATCCGTATGAAAAATCTATACAAAACCTAAGAAAAATAACACGAAATATATATTAATTTTCTCCCGGATATGTTAGAATTAGTTGATTTTTGTCTAATGATAAAAATTATAAATAACTTGAAAAGGAGAGTGTATAAATAATTGGAAAACATTATCGAGTTAAAGCATATCACAAAAAATTTTGATGATAACTTTACGGCTGTGGATGACTTTAATCTGGAGGTGCAGCGTGGAGAGTTTGTAACCTTTTTAGGGCCGTCCGGTTGTGGTAAGACGACCACACTTCGAATGATAGCCGGTTTTGAGATGCCGACAGAGGGGGAGATTTTATTAAATGGTAAGGACATCAGTAAGTTGCCGCCAAATAAGCGCCCGATCAATACGGTATTTCAGAGATACGCATTGTTTCCACATTTAAATATTTATGACAATATCGCATTTGGCCTGAAGCTGAAAAAGCTTCCAAAGGCTGAGATTGAAAAGAAAGTAAAAAAAGCTCTTGAGATGGTAGATCTTGAAGGGTTTGAAGATAGACGCGTTCAGACATTGTCCGGTGGACAGCAGCAGAGAATTGCAATTGCACGTTCACTGGTAAATGAGCCGGAGATTCTGTTGCTTGATGAGCCGCTCGGTGCGCTGGATCTGAAAATGAGAAAAGAGATGCAGCTCGAATTAAAGGAAATGCACGAGAGACTTGGAATTACCTTTATCTATGTAACCCATGATCAGGAAGAAGCGCTTACAATGTCAGATAAGATCGTTGTAATGTCAGAAGGACGTATCCAGCAGATTGGTACGCCGGAGGATATTTACAATGAGCCGAAGAATGCATTCGTTGCGGACTTTATCGGAGAAAGCAACATTTTTAATGGTATCATGACAGGCAAATTAAAGGTTCGTTTTTGTGGTGCGGAATTCGAATGCCTGGATGATGTAGAGCATGGAACACAGGTGGATGTCGTAGTGCGTCCGGAGGATATCCTGATCGTGTCGCCGGAGCAGGGAGCAGTAAAAGGAACGGTTATCTCTGTGGTATTCAAGGGTGTTCATTATGAGATCACAGTACAGTCCGGTAAAAATGAGATCGTGATACAGTCCACAAAGTCTGCAAAGGTGGGCGACATGGTTGGACTTAACGTAGAGCCGGATGGCATTCATGTTATGCCTGCGGAGAAAGCACTGAACCGCATCGAGACAGGAGTTGACAAATATTATAAGCTGGAATTCTTAGATGGTGAGCTTGAGTGTGATCTGAGTAAGATCGTTCCATCGTCTCATTATGAGGATGGTGTATTAATGGATGCGTCCGGAGATGTCATCGATCATGAGCGGCTCAAGGTGATCTTAACGATCAAGCCGGATGATATTACGATGAGTGATGATCAGGAGGAAGGTATCATATCCGGTCATATCATTAACCTGATCTATAAAGGAGACCACTACAGCTATGTAGTCCGTACGGAGAATGAGGAAGACTTCATTGTTCACGATGAATATCTCTGGAATATGGATGACTTTGTCAGCCTTGTGATTCCAAAGGATAAGATCCACTTTGAACTTAAGAAATAACCGAAAGCAAAAGGAGACAGAGATGAGTACATTACGTTTTTCCAGAAAACAACTGTGTGTGCCATATGCATTGTTCCTGATATGCTTTGTGGTTGCACCGCTTATAGTCATTATATATTATGCATTTACAAATGGGGAGGGACAGTTTTCGCTGGAGAACCTGACAGGATTCTTCACCAGTCCGAACACGATCGGAACCCTTGCCTACAGCTTTGCGATCGCCTGTGTATCGACTGCAGCAGCTTTGTTGCTGGCGTACCCGATCGCCTATATACTTGCCAGAAGTGAATGGAAGAAAAAGTCGATCATTGTTATGATCTTCGTTCTTCCGATGTGGATCAATTTTACGTTAAGACTGACTGCTTTAAAGGAAGTCCTGACGTTGATCGAGCATAATCTGGCATATTATCCGTTTTTGAATTCCGTGATCGGTATGGTATATGACTTTCTTCCGTTTATGATTCTGCCGATCTATACAACATTGATGAAGTTAGATAACAGTCTGTTAGAAGCAGCAAATGATCTGGGTGCAAGTTCTGTTCAGACATTTTTAAAGGTGACGCTTCCGTTATCTGTTCCGGGTATCATCAGTGGTATCGTGATGGTATTCCTTCCGTCTATGACGAACTATGTTGTATTGGATATGTTGTATAACAGCACTTATGTTATGGGTAGTCTGATAGGCAGCTATTTTGCTGCATACGATTGGCACAATGGATCCATGATCGCACTGGTGCTTCTGTTGATTATATTAATCGTTACTCTCTTTACAAATAAATATGAGGGAGAAGACAACAACAGAGGAGGTGCATTGTTATAATGAAAAAAGGATTTCGGGTTGCTTTTATTATATTGATGTTGGTGATCCTCTATCTGCCGATTCTGATCCTTGCAGTTTATAGTTTTACGGATTCGGCAAATATCGGAACGATACACGGATTTTCCGTTCAGAATTATGTTACATTATTTACCAAGCCTGAGCTTGCAGATATGATCTGGGGAACGGTTCTTCTTGCGGTTGGATCTGCATTGATTGCCACTCTGCTTGGAACATTGGGTGCGATCGGTGCATTTTATTCCAAGAAACTTGCATCGGGGATCGTATCTGCGATGAATCAGGTTCCGGTTGTAAATGCAGATGTTGTAACCGGTTTTTCAATCTGTATCCTGCTGATCGTAGTATTTGGTGTCAGTAAGGAATCCTATGTGCCGCTGGTAGTCGGACATGTTGTGCTGTCTGCACCATTTGTCTATCTGTCAGTTGTACCAAAGCTAAAGCAGATGGATGGAAGCTTGTATGAGGCTGCTATGGACTTGGGCGCATCACCATTTACCGCACTGGTAAAAGTAGTTCTTCCACAGATCTTGCCGGGTGTAATTTCGGGATTTGCATTGGCAATTACTTTGTCATTAGACGATTATTTCATTGCGAGTTATACAAAGCCGGCTACCTTTGATACGATCAGTACTTATGTCGTAAATGCGACCAAGGGTTCTCAGACAGAGATCAAGACTGCTTTATGGGCGTTATCAACAGTGATCTTCGTGATCGTTATACTGATTGTTGTTGGTATGAATATGACATCAAAGGCAAAGGCGAGAGCCGGAAAGGCAGGTGGCAGATATGAATAAGAAGAAGTTATTCAAAGGATTTGCCGGCTTCTGTGCCGGACTTATGATGCTTACGCCTGCGGCTTATCTGGTACATGCGGAGGCAGATGATAAAACGCAGGATCAGGCAGAATCGTCTGCAGCATCAGATAATACAGGAAGTGATGCAGCAAAGACAGATGCTGCTAATGTACAGAAATCGGATGATACGATCGTGCTTCGTGTATCCAACTGGGAAGAATATATCGACCTTGGAGAATGGGATGAGGACGAAGTGATCGACCTGGAAGATGGAACCGAGATCTTCGGTGAGAATTCCATGGTGACAGATTTTGAGAACTGGTACTATGAGACATATGGTCAGAAGGTAAAGGTGGAATATTCCTGCTTTGGAACAAATGAAGACCTTTATAACATGCTTACCCTTGGTGATAAATACGATCTGGTCTGTCCATCCGACTACATGATCATGAAGTTGATGGCAGAAGAAAAAGTAGTTCCGTTTTCGGATTCGTTTTATGACACGAGTATAGAGGAAAATTATTATGCAAAGGGAGTATCTCCATATATCAGACAGACCTTTGATGAAAATGAGATCAATGGTGAGAGCTGGAGCAAATATGCAGCCGGATATATGTGGGGTGTAACCGGTATCTTATATAATCCGGAGAAGATAACAGAGGAAGAAGCAGGTACATGGAATATCCTGAATAATCCGAAGTTTGCACGTCAGGTTACGATCAAGGATAATGTGCGTGATTCTTATTTTGCGGCACTTGGCATTTTGAAGCAGGACGAACTGACATCAGAGGAATTCATAAATGCAGATACTTATCATGATGATCTGCTTCGGGTAATGAATGATGTCAGCCCGGAAACGATACAGGAAGTGCAGGATCTGCTTCAGGATATGAAGGACAATGTATATTCCTTTGAGACAGACAGTGGTAAGGCAGATATGGTATCCGGTAAGGTGCTTGCAAATTATCAGTGGTCCGGTGATGCGGTTTATGCGATGGATCAGGCAGAAGAAGATGATCTTTATCTTGATTTCGCCGTGCCGAAGGAATCTACCAATCTCTGGTTTGATGGCTGGGTGATGTTAAAGGATGGTATCGATGAAGATGCCAGAAAACAACAGGTAGCAGAAAGCTTTGTGAACTTTCTTTCAAGACCGGACAATGCAGTCAGAAATATGTACTACATCGGATATACTTCTGTTATTGCAGGAGGTGAAGATGATAATACAGTATTTGATTATCTGAACTGGAATTATGGTGCGGAAGATGGAGAAGAAGATACAGCAGAATATCCGCTTGGTTATTTCTTCAGTGGTGATAATTCGGATCCTGATTACATCATAACTGCTCCGAAGGAGCAGACAAGACGTCAGCTCTATGCCCAGTATCCGGACGAAGCGGCGATCGAGCGAAGTGCGATCATGCAGTATTTCGATGTAGATGCCAGTAAACAGATCAATCAGATGTGGATCAATGTCCGTTGCTATAACATTAAGGATGTAACGCCGCAGGTGTGGGCAATCGTGGTGATACTGATCCTTGCGGCAGCAGGGCTGATCGTACATTATAAACGTTCTCATTACCACAGCTAAGTGATGTGATTTCGGCGATCAGCCGGGAGTTTATAGAATAAAAAAGAGGAATCCTTTATGTTCCAACCATACAATCGTCAGATTTTATGTCTGGCTTTTGTAGGTGGAACAAGAAGGGTTCCTCTTTTTTGTGGGGATTACCAGGTCAATGAAAATTCAACCAGCTCCGGTGTTTCCGGTTTGCCGATCAGCGGTTCCTTTCTGTCCAGAGCAGATAAGAAAGCCATTTCATCATCCGTCAGTGGCTGCTAGTTTTACGTGCTATTCCGGTCAGACTGATACCGGATGACACGAACCCGAAGAAATGGACGAATGAAAGCCGTCCAAAGCATGAATAATAAGATGAAATAATTTTTTCAGTGATATTTGAGGGATTTTGAAATTATAATAGATTTAAATGGTATTAATAAATAAAAAATGTTATTATAACTACATAATATATGAATAAAAATAATCAGGAACAGGAGGAAAATTTTATGACAAGACAGGAAGTTTTAATGACCTTTGCACAGGGTGCTAAAAAAATATTGGAAAATAATTTATCTAAGCTTATTGTCTATGGTTCTTATGCTCGTGGTGATTATAAGGAAAATTCAGATATTGATGTTATGATATTAACCCCCTTTTCAAAAGAAGAAATAGAACAAGTCGAGAACAAAATTTTTGATCTTGCTTTTGAATTAGAACTGGAATCAGGCATTGTGATTAATCCAGTTCTGGAAAATGAGGAACATTATAAATATTGGTTGGGGGCGTTGCCATTCTTTGATAATGTAGAGAAGGAGGGGATAGTAATTGGATGAGAGACAAAAGAATTTAAGTAATTATCGAATTGCCGAAGCTGAAGATAGTTTAAAAGTAGCAGCACATTGTTTAAAAGAGGGTTTGTATAAGGATTCGATTAATCGTTCTTACTATGCTGCATTTTATGCAGTAAAAGCTATATTGGCGTTGAGTACAGTTGATTTTAAGCGTCATAAAGATGTTATGGGATACTTTAATAAAGAATATGTGGCTAAAGAAATATTTCCGCGTGAAATTGGAAGAAAGCTTGGAACGTTACAAAGAGTACGTGAAAAAAGTGATTATGATGATTTCTATATTGCGTCACGAGAAAAAGCGGAAGAACAGTTTCAGACAGCGGAGCTGGTTATTGGGGAGGTAAAAAAATATTTGGATAAGTAATAAATAATGGATAAAAGGGACTGTGCAGCAGTCCCTTTATTTTGAATAGTAGTACGAATAAGAAAGATAAAAAATAATTGTTAGAGTGAGCATTTATAATAGTTATTTTATCAAACTTTCATGAGTAAAAAATGAAAAATTATGATAGTAAAATATCTTCTTTTATAGTACTAATTATTTGGAATTTTTTTTCGCGAATTAAATATGTACGTTGCTCATGTGTTTTGTTAATTAAGGCATCTTTTAGTAGTGAACGATATAATTCATTATTATCCAAATAATCATCTTCATAGGTATCGTCTTCTGCAAGTTGCATACGTATAAATTCTCTTTTGACGGAATGCATTTCAGTTTTTGTGAGTTTTATTGTATCTTCATTAAAAAATGTATGTGCATCTAAGATAAATATACGTGTTATATCCTTTGCATTATATAAGGCTATACCGGTACTGCGCATATTAAATTTTCGTATTTCTTTTTGAATTGTTTTACATAAATCATATTTGTAAGAATCGGCATAACCTATTTGGATGACTTTTTGTTCATCTAGTGCTAGGATAAAAATACCAAGTTTCTTTTGACATTCACTGAGATTGTAGATTTCTTTAAAATTATATTGTTCTGTTATTCTCGTTAATTCGGTATTGTATGTAGGAAAGTCTTTTTGACTTCTGTCATTAATTAAAGATTCAATATATTCTTTCCATGCGTGATATCCATTGAAGGTATTGTAATGTTCATTGTCTTTTAAATAGTTTGTAATATGGAAATATCTTATTTGCAAACACATATATGCTTTTATATTAAAATTGGGTGAACCATAAGAACCAAATTTTCGTCCAAAATGCTCGAAAGTTGCATATGTAGGAATATAATTTCCAAATTCTGTGGGAACAAAATAAAAATTATTTATGTCTATATCTTTAATTATATCAGAAGGAGTACCTTCTCGTTCGTTGTAAAAAGTACCATCTTTATAATATAAATTAATTTTCATGATATCATCTTTTGAAAGGGCTGATTCTATCAATGTTAGATTTGGGTTAAGAGAAGTGGTAGCCATATATAGTTTATCCTTTCTGAAAATATTTTTATTTTGTATGCGTATAAAATAGAAGCCTGGGAGAAATTTCTCCCAGACTTCTTTTTGGAATAGTTCTATTATAATTCAGAATAACCATAGCTGTTTACAATAGCTTCAATGCGGTTTCCGGCCTGACACATTGGACACTGATCATGAGGATAGGTCTTGTAATCAGGAAGATCCTTTTCGGTAAACAGTGCATGTACCGGATAGCCGTCAACCTCTGTTGCAACAGAGAAGATAGCAGAGATACCTGCGATAGAACCTCCATAGTATTTGATACATTCCAGGCTCTTTTTGATCGTTTTACCGGTTGTAGCAGATGCGATCAGAAGAAGCACATGCTTGCCTTCGATCATTGGCTGGAGGTTGTCACGGAAGATCAACTGGCCGGAGCTGTGAACCTCAGGTGTAACAACGTAGATGGATTTGTGCTGGTTCATGGAAGTGATACCGTTCTGACTTAAGGTTTCTGCCAGATAAGCACCGATCACTTCAGTTCCGTCCATGCAGACGATCGTGTCAACAATGGTTGATGCCATATATTCGGTTCCCATGGATTTGGCAGCGGCAGCAGCCATAGTGCCTCTGACCTTCAAGGTTGTCATATCGATATACTGGTTGATATGAGAATGGTTTGTAGCAAAGTGACCGTTCATCACTTTGATATATAACTGATTATTGTAAGAAGATGTTAATTTCATTGGTTCATGTTTCATATGTATGTACCACCCTTTCATTTAAATAACATATATAATTTATTATACAACCTCTAAAATAGTGTTAACGACCAGATCATTCTGTTCCGGATTCATGAAGCAGAAGCGGATATAAGAATTATCCAATCCTGTGATGTCGGCACAGCTTCTGATATACAATCCCTTACTCTGGCAATGTTCCACAACTGTCTGAGCAGTAATATCGGTCTTTAATAATTTAACCAGAATAAAATTTGCATCCGGCTTATAGAGCTTAATCGTCTTGCGGCTTGCCAGTGCAGAATAGACGAGATTCCGTTCCGTCTTCATCAGTGTCTGGGTCTTACTTATGTAGGAAGCATCCTTGAACATATCAATGCCGGCTGCCTCGGCAAGTGCGTTGATCGCATAAGGAAAACCGGTGATTGACATTGTCTTTTTAAAAACCGGATTAGATGTGATCGCATAGGCTAATCGAAGACCGGGTACTGCAAAGAATTTACTTGTGTTTCTGAGAACGTAGAGATTGTCATATTCCTTAACCAGCGGAATAGCGGTGCAATCATCCTTATCCTGAACGAAATCCATATACTCCTCATCAACGACCAGTGCAATATCATTTCCTGCGCAGATCTTTGCAATGAATTCCAGAGATTCGCGGTCGATAACCTGTGACGTTGTTCCATTTGGATTCGAGATAAATGCCATATCAATGGACTCATTTAACGTAGAGATGAAATCCGCAATATCCAGTTCATAATTTTCCTCTTCGGATAACTGATAATATGTGATATCACAGCCGTTCATTTTTAGGAGCTTCTCATAATTTTGTGCTCCCGGTGAAAGAAGAACAGCATGTTTTGGACTGTTGAATTCGATCAGGAGTTTGATAAATTCATATGAGCAGCTTCCGACAATGATATCGTCCGGATCCGCACCAGAATAGCCTGCAATACTGTCTTTTAATCTTGTATATGAGCCATCCGGGTAACGCTTCAGATCTTCGATACTGTTAAGAATGACATTTTTGACAGAATCCGGAACCCCGAGCGGATTCATGTTCAGGTCAAATCTTACAGATTCATTCTGGGAGAGCAGATTGCTCCCAGAATGATGTGACGTACTTTTTCCCATAAAAAATTCCTCTTTTTCCATATATAATGTTTCAAAAAACTATTTATTTTGCTATAATCAAAATATATGTTTTTATATAATTATACCGATTCGGGGATTTAATTACAAGAAAAATACATGAGTTTTAATAAAATGATTACGAAAGCAAGGAGAACCAGATGAAAGGGATCGTAGAACAGTACGCCAGAGGAGAATTCAATGTAGAAAGACCGGATATTGATATTTCCATTGCAAAGCTGGAACTGGCTGTGGAAGCCGGCTCCATATTTCAGGGAACCTTTAAGGTGGTGTCAAAGAATGATGTACCGATCAAATTGATGGTATATGACAGCAGATACCTGTTCGATTTTAAGAGTCATACATTTGTAGGCAGACGGAATACGGTTGCCTTTTCTTTTGATGCCCGCGGAATCGAAGAAGGCAAGAGCTTTAAAGGACATATCAACATCATAACGGATGGTGGAGAATATAAGATCCCGTACAGCGTAGAGGTTGTTCCACCTTATGTTCTGGTAGAAGACAAACGGATCGAGGATCTGTTCCAGTTCGCGACCTTCGCAGAGGAGCACTGGGATGTAGCAGTTCAGATCTTTGACAGCCCGGAATTCGTGCGTACCTTTTTAGGGGATGACGCGATCATTAAGGGAGTCTATGAGAGCCTGAAGAAATCGTTATCCATCAATCAGGCAATGGAAGAATTCCTTGTATATACCCATAAGAAACGTGTGCTTACACTGACAGCAAAGCAGCGTGAGCTGTTGATCGAGATGCCGGATGAGCTGGTTCGTGCAACGATCTCCGTAAATAAGAACACCTGGGGTTATACCCATACCTATATTACATCAGACAGCGATTTCCTGATCCCGGAAGCAACCCGAATCACAGGTCAGGATTTCACTGGAAATAATTATGAGCTGAACTTCCTGATCGATCCGACGAAGATCCCGGAAGGGGTATCGGCAGGTTATATCCATTTTAATAATACCCTGCAGAACATCAGCGTGAAAGTCAGCATAAAGAAGCCGGAGGTTCAGAGAACCGAGCCGAAGAACCGTCATGTGAATTTCATGATCAAGAAAGGTCATGAGGCACTGGCAAAAGCATACATTGATTTCCGTACGGATAAGATGTCACTTGCTGATTACACGAAACGTTCGACAGAGGCACTGGAAACACTGGTCAAATACAGACCGGAGGATAACATCTATCGGCTGGGACTGCTTCATATGAAGCTGTTAGAGGGCAAGACAGAATATGTAAAACAGGAATTTGTCCGTATCGATGCAGATGCCGATCTGAACGAGGCAGGCAGCATGGAGAAGTGTTATTACAGTTATCTGAAATCACTTCTGACAAAGGATAAGGACATGATCGACAGCACGGCAAGACTTGTCCGCGGACGACTGGAACAGGAGAAGGACAAGCTGTTTTATTTCTGGCTGCTGTTATTTGTGGATTACAGTTATACAGAGGATAAATGGAACCTTTATGAGGATATCCGGAAATTATATAATGAGGGTGTAAACAGCCCGGTTATTTACTTTGAAATATGTGATATGTTCAATAAGCAGCCGCTTATGATGAAACGGATCGCACCGCTTGAGATCTCAGCTATCCGATGGGGTATGCGGCATGAATTTGTATCCGAAGATGTCATTATGGAATTCGTAAAGACGGCTGCAAGAATGAAGCTCTTTGATATTCACGCATTCAAGATGCTGGAGAATATCTATGCAGCAAAACATGACCGTATGACCTTGGATACGATATGTGAAATCCTTCTCAGATTTAAAAAATGTGATAAAGAGTATCATGTATATTATCAGGATGCGGCAAATGCAGGAATTAAATATGTTGGTTTGTATGAGGGCTTCTTAAAGAGCATGGATAAGAAGACGTATCAGCCGATACCGGAATCCATTCTCCGTTATTTCAATTACAAGAATACGTTAGATGATGAAGAGCTGGCATATCTCTATGCAAATGTCATAATGAATAAGGCACAGAATATGAATGTGTTCCATGAGTATATTCCGGCAATCGAGAACTTCATGGAGAAGAAGATCATTGACGGAGAAGTGAGTGATGATCTGACGGTTATCTATGAAGAATTTCTGGAGCCGGAGAGTGTGAAACCGGAATTTGCATCAAAGTTAATTAATATCATATTCAAGCAGAAGCTGACATGTCGGAATAAGAATATTGTATCAGTGGTTGTAACACATGAGGAACTGGAAAAGAGTGAACAGGTGGATGTGATTGACGGAGAAGCTTATGTAGAGATTGTGTCAGAATCCGCTATCATTACATTACTTGACAGTCGGGGCTGCAGATATATCAATACGGTACCATACCGGCTTGAGCCGGTTGTTGGAGAAGAAAATTATCTGGATATCTGTAAAGAGTATAATTCGAAGGATTACCGCCTGTTATTATTTGAGTATAACGATATAGACAGCTTCTCATATAAGGATGCATCCGAGATCAATCTGGCGCGTGATATCTCTAACTGCCCGAATATCAGTTATCTGATCCGGCAGAGAGCACTCCGCCATATGGTTGAGTATTATCATGAGAATTATGATGCGGACATTTTATATAAATATCTGTCGCGAATTGATCTGGATTATGTGGAAGTGGAGGACGCTTCCCGGATCATTACATATTACATTTCTTTACGGATGTATGAGCAGGCATTTAATGGAATCCATCGGTTTGGATATGTAGATGTGGATGTGGATGAACTGATACGGATCGCGGAATTCGGAATATCCGATAAGCGCTATGATGATGATCGGACGTTATTATCCATCTGTGTATATCTGTACCGGAGGGGGTATGCGACACAGAAGGTTCTGGCATTCCTGATCAATAACTATAATGGTTCGTTAGAGGAAATGGCAGAGCTGTTTAAGGCAGTTAACACAAATTATCGTGATATTGATATGCTTGCAGAGAATATCTTGGCACAGATGATGTTTGCGGATGCTTATACAGAGGCAATCTTTGATATCTTTGCGCTTTATTACGCAGGCAGAAGCAGGGGCATGGTAGTCAAGGCATTTTTACGGTTCTGTGCATACCAGTATATTATCAAGGATCTGAAGATTCCTGCGGATATCATGGAATGTCTGTATAAAGAGGTGGCGAAGAAGAACATTACAGATGAGATTTCAGAGATGGCGCTGCTCTCTTATTTTGCAGGCTGCGGTGGACGGTTCTCGGCAGAACAGAAGGAATGGATCCGGAATACAGTTCGTCATTTTATAGACAGCAGTAAGATCCTGCCGCTCTTTAAAGAATTTGCATCCTTTGTAACGTTGCCGGATGATATGAAGTTTAAGACCTATCTGATCTTTAAGGGTGAGAGCGGCAGACAGATCTGGGTAAGCTACAGCTTCGGACAGGAAAGCAACAGTATGGCACATTACAAATCGGAGCGAATGAATGAGATCATACCGGGAATTTATATCAAGGAATTTGTTGTGTTCCACGGAGAGACGCTGTTATATTCCATTGATGGTGCGGAGAGCGGTAATTCATCCATCGTTGAGAGTGATATTTTAAAGAATACAACATGTCATAAGAAGAACAGTAATCGATTTGAGCTGATCAACAGTATGCTGATCAGTCAGGAGACAAGAAATGATCAGGAGCTGATCCAGGCGATGGATACCTATCTGAATAACACACATTTCTTTGAGGAGAATCTGATATTGTTATAAGACAGCAGAAACAGGAGGAGATAACATGACGGAACATCCATTATATCTGGGATTGGATCTGAGTCCGGAGTATACACAGTTAAGTTATTATAAGCTGGATGAAGGAGTACCGGAATCAATCTGTCACAGTGATTCCAAAGATACATATCTGCTTCCAAATATTATGTTTTATACAGATAAATATAAAGACGGAACCGGAGCAAAGGATGAATCCGGTTGGAGTGTCGGAGCGGTGGCTGCAGGGAAACGGTTCAAGGAAGATGGCGTGGTGGTTGATCGTATTTACCAGAAGACGATCATCAACGAGGACACGGAGATCTATGGAACAAGTTATAAAGCAAAAGACCTTCTGGTCAAAATGCTGCTGCTTCATATCCGGGAATTTACAAAACAGTTTGAAAGCTATGAGATCAGGCGGCTGGTAGTAACGATCGCAGATGCCGATATTCATATCATTAAGGCGGTGCAGGAGTTACAGGAAGCACTTCATTTAAGTGATGAACAGTTTGAGATCACAAGCCATATAGACAGTGGAATTTATTACATCTTTAATCAGCCGGAGTCGTTAAGAAATAACAGTGTGGTGTTGTTTGATTTTAACAGCAGCGGGCTTGATTATTACAGATTCGATATTACGCATAACAAATCACCGGAGATTGTGGATGTATTTCATCAAAACCTGAAAGACCGCTTGACATTTTCAGCGTTTAAGAAGGACGATGAGGAGTTGGATGAGCAGTTCGCAGCGATCTGTCAGGAGCTTCTGGCAGAGACTTATGTGTCCTCGGTGTTCCTGACTGGAATTGGCTTTGCAGATAACTGGCTGAAGGAGTCGGCGACGATCCTCTGTCAGGGAAGACGGGTATTTGTCGGTCAGAATATCTATACAAAGGGAGCCTGCTACCGGGCATTTGGCGATCGGCACAGCAAGGTGCTTGATCGTTATCTGATCCGGTCGGAATATACAGTTGGCTTTGATATAGGTATCAGTTTAAATGATGACAGCAAGACATTTGTGCCGATCACCAGAGGAGGACAGGAATGGTTCCACACAAAGGGAAAATTATATATCTTTCCGGACGAATCAAATCAGGTGGAGCTGATCTATCGCAACATATTGACAGGAGATTATGATAAGGAGCATATCGAGATCCACGGACTGCCGAAGCGTCCGCCGAAGACGACCAAGATCTCACTGGAAGCGGAATTCTACAGTGCGGAAAAGGGAGCGGTTGTTATCAGGGATGAAGGATTTGGAACGATGTTCCCGACCACAAATAAGATATATAGGAAGGAATTTGACCTGAAATGGGAAAAATAATTGTATGTAATACAAAAACTGCACAGAATCCATATACGTTCCTGAATACCAAGGTATCTGTATATTCCTACGAGGAATTGTGTTACTACCTGTATAATAATATGGTGCTGGTTGGGGAAGAAGATGTGACGGCGAGATTGTCGGCATGGATCAGAAGAGAGCTTGATCTCACAGAGCTTGCGGATAAGATCGATACATTACTTGACAAGCATGCATTTGTTCAGGATATCATGGTGGAGATTCTTGTGTATGGCGGATATTACAGCAGTGAAGAAGTACGGCAGTTTATGGCGGAATGCCAGAAGCTTCGTACGTTAAAATCATACGAAGTCGAGAAGCTGCGGGCGGATGGATATCTGCGGTACAAGCATTATATAAAAGCGGGTGCGATCTATGATGAGGTCATCTGCTATCTGGAAAAAGAAAAACAGGAGGATGAATTCCTCGGAAATGTATATCATAATAAAGCAGTTGCTCTGGCCGGAAATCTTCAGCTTGATGAAGCAAAGAGCTATTTTATTAAGGCATATTCGTTAAATAAGAATGAGGAATCCCTGATCGAATATTTCTGTGTGCTGGCAGTTACAGTGGATACTGCGACACTTGAAAAAGAGATTAAGAAACGAGGACTTCCTGCGAACTTTTTAGAGGATCTGATGAGTGAAGTCGGAGATTCTAAAGAAGATGTGCGGGAGCTTCCAATCTACAATAAAGTCCAGAAAGCGGTTTATAACCGACTTCATGGACATATTGAAGATTATGACAGGCGTATGGATACGATCCTGTCGGAATTAAAAGACGAATTCAGGGATCAGCTTGTCTGATAAATGAAAGGTAAAGTTGTGTATGAAGTATGATGTGATTATTATCGGTGCAGGACCGGGAGGAATCTTTGCGGCATATGAACTGATGAAGAAGAAACCGGAGTGTAAGATCGCTGTATTCGAAGAAGGATATACTTTAAAAAAGAGAAAATGTCCGATTGATGGCGATAAGATCAAGAATTGTATTAACTGTAAGCATTGCTCGATCATGTGTGGATTTGGCGGAGCAGGTGCATTCTCAGATGGAAAATACAATATCACAAATGATTTTGGTGGAACACTGTATGAATATATCGGTAAGCAGAAAGCTGTTGACCTGATGAAGTATGTAGATGAGATTAATATGGAAAATGGCGGCGATGGAACAAAGCTTTATTCAACCGCCGGAACGAAGTTCAAGAAGCTATGTCTTCAGAACAAGCTGAAGCTTTTAGATGCGTCGGTTCGCCATCTGGGAACTGATATCAACTATGTTGTTCTTCAGAATCTGTATGATCAGATGAAGGATCATATGGACTTTTATTTTGATACACCGGTTGATACAGTACAGGTCATTGATGGTGGTTATCGTATCATCTGTGATAAGGGTGAATTCGACTGTGAGAAATGTATCGTATCCGTTGGACGAAGCGGAAGCAAATGGATGGAAAAGGTATGTAAGGAGCTTGAGATTCCTACAAAATCCAACCGTGTCGATATCGGAGTCCGTGTGGAGCTTCCGGCAGTTATCTTCTCACATCTGACGGATGAATTATATGAAAGCAAGATTGTATATCGTACAGAGAAATTCGAAGATAATGTCAGAACCTTCTGTATGAATCCAAATGGAATTGTGGTAAATGAGAATACGAATGGTATCATCACTGTAAACGGACACAGCTATGAGGGTGATGAGAAGAAGACAGAGAATACAAACTTTGCACTTCTGGTTTCCAAGCATTTCTCAGAGCCATTTAAGGACAGTAACGGATATGGTGAAAGTATCGCAAGATTATCAAACATGCTAGGCGGTGGTGTCATTGTACAGCGGTTTGGCGACCTAGTCCGAGGCAGAAGAAGTACCGTGAAGCGTATTGAAGAAGGGCTGGTAACACCGACCTTAACGGCAACACCGGGTGATCTGAGTCTTGTCCTTCCAAAGCGTATCTTAGATGGAATCATGGAAATGATCTATGCACTGGATAAGGTAGCACCGGGAACAGCAAATGATGATACTCTGTTATATGGTGTGGAGGTTAAGTTCTACAACATGGAAGTGGAGTTGGATGAGAATCTGGAAAGCTGCCACAAGGGCTTATATGTGATCGGAGATGGCAGTGGCGTAACGCATTCGTTGTCCCATGCCTCCGCCAGTGGTATCTATGTAGCCCGTCACATCCTTGGCGAGTAATGGCATAATGATAAAAAGCCGAAGATTTTCAGACATCGGCTGCTATATAATACGAATCCCCTTGTAAAGGCTCATGATATTTTCTGCTCACTGCATATGCCTGATCCGTAAATGCTCCTGTGCCAACTCGCCCTTCGGGCTCAGACAGGCACCCGCATTTACTGGCAATGTGCAGTTCGCAACGAAAAATCATGAATGTCTTTATCAAGGGGATTGAATTATATAACAGCCGATGTTCTTAAGAAAATCTCCAGCTTTTTTTCACAGTATGACGCATTCTTCATATATAATATGAATCCCCCTATAATGACGTGCCAGATTGTCTATTCTCTGCACATGCCTGATTCGTAAATGCTCCTGTGCCAACTCGTCCTTCGGACTCAGATAGGCACCCGCATTTACGGATCGGGCAATATGCGGTGGGCAGAAAATATCATGAGTCTTTACATGCAAATGTGTATTATGTGGCAGGCTCTATCATGGAACAAGCGCCAGCTTTTCAATAATAAATCCTGCATTCTCCATATGATATTCGTTGCCACAGTAAGGGCAGTTGCGCTGGCGTACAGTATCGAAGCTTGCGCCACAGGCAGGGCAGTGGACGGAAGTAATGGAGAAACCGGGCGGTTCTATGTAGGCGGTATTTCTCCGGAGGGTGATGTCGATACAGTCGCCCCGACGGTTTATGGCGCCATCATGTTCACTGTAATTTATCCACCAGGTACGAAGATTCAGGCACAGCTCACTTCCCTCCATGTGGATATTATTGACAGTTAAAGCCTGCATGTAGGTCATCTCGATGATATCCTGAAAATATGGATCAAAAGAAGAACCACGATAGAAAGCAAGGTTTTCCGGGTGATCTGCCAGAACGGTCATGCGGATCAGGGCGATGATCTGGCCTTCAAATTTCTCAAAAGAAAAAACAGGATCATAAGGCGCAAATGCTCGTGAGATCTTTCCCTTTGCTGTCACATAAGACCAGAATGGAATACGTTTTCGACCGTCACGATTGAACTGCTTAATGATCAAAAGAACGGATGAAAGCATAAGTCCGGTGATGCCGCCGAAGATCAGTGTGACAAAATAGGACATGATCAGGCTGGCAGGAATCGGATTCTCCCGGTCTGAAAGAAAGGAAATAAAAGTAAATAGAAATACAACCAGCATAGTAATCCATATGGTGGAGCCTCGTTTGTTTACATTTTTCATGGAAGCATTATTTCGGATAAAATAGGTATTCGTGACACGTGGGAACAGATCCTTTATCTGGAAAACGGTACTGCAGTATGGACAAGCCCTGTGTCAGGGCAGCAACCGGGTTGACAGCGCCACAGTTCGGACAGGTCATTGTCATATGATGAAGCTCGGCTTCATTTGGTGTGTGGACAACAGATTCATACATCGTATCATCGGAATCCCGGTCATATATGATGCCGGATGAATTCTCAAACCGCAGTCGTCTGGTGATATGTTCATTCATCAGGTCAACGGTATACCATGCGGTGTTTCTTGAAAAATATGTGGTTCCGGGAGTCTCTTTGGCAGAAGTCCGGAATCATACCAGTGATTCAGTTCTATGGCAAAATCATCATAAATGCTTTTGTGTTTTTCCCATGCAGGTTTGTATTTCTTAAATGCGGTCACCTGTTTTATATAGCGTATCAGTAATATAACGGCAATTATGATCAGTACGATACCGATTCCAAGGAAAATAAATGCAATGTACGATATAAAACCATTTGTCCCCATATAGGAAAAGTGTATAATGAAATATAGAAGATGTCCAGCATAAAATAAGAAAGGACCAAAGCATGAAAAAGCAGGAAATGGCAAATACATCGTTAAAAGAGAATAGAACACATGGAACGGTGCAGTATCCGGTTGCTTTGTACGAATGGAACGGAGAAAATGAGTGGCATGTGGTTCCGCATTGGCATGAGGAAATGGAATGGATCTATTTTCAAAAAGGTGATTTCCCGGTATGGATAAATACAAAAGAGTATCAGGTTCATGCACCGGCATTTATGTGCATCCATCCGGAAGAACTGCATGCACTGATCCTGGAAAAGGATGGTATAGAAAGTGCGGTTGTGTTCCCTCTTGATATCCTGTGCTTTGAACGGTATGATGCGGCGGAGGCGAAGGTGCTTGGCCCACTTGCAGAAGGAAAGCTTCGGATGCCGGTTCTGTGCCAGAGTGGGGATGCGGCATTTGAGGAATTGAGTGCCTGTTATAAAGAGATTGAACAGGTGCTTAGGCAGATGAAAGAACATGATACGAAGAAAGTGCAGCATCTGGATTCTTCAATAACGCGTGAGAACGTGGCAGGAGAACTGAAACAGAATCTACAGAAAAATATGCTCTATTTGAATATCAAGGCAAAGATGTTAGAATTGATCGCAGTTGCATATAAGTATGACCTGTTTACAAGACAGGTCAGGGAAGACAGGGAAGAATCCGGAACGGTAGAGAATCTGAAAAAGGTGCTGCAGTATATCGGGGAGCATTACGGTTCACCGATCCGCTTGTCCGAACTGGCGGAGCTGGTCAATATGAATGAACAGTATTTTTGCCGATATTTTAAGAAGAATATCGGGAAGACGATCACAGAATATATCAATATGATCCGTGTGGAGAAAGCGGCAACGGCACTTGCAGAGACAGAGGATAAGATCATAGATATTGCATCTGCCTGTGGATTTGACAATATCGGATATTTTATCAGACGCTTTAAAAAGGAGAAGGGCATGACACCTTCCGAATATCGTAAAAAGTCAAAATAGTACAATGAAATAGTCAATTTAAAGATAGAAAACCTCTATGGATTCCGTATACTGTAATTAAAGTGTAAAAAGAACGAGTATCTGTATCCGATGGTGGAACAGATACAGACAGTATAAAAGGAACACAGGAGGTTTTTATAATGAAAAGAAAATGGTGGCATGGTAAAGTAGCATATCAGATATATCCAAAGAGTTTTCAGGATACAAATGGAGATGGAATCGGTGATCTTCGTGGCGTGATCGATCATTTAGATTATCTGAAAAGTCTGGGAATCGATATTATCTGGTTATCTCCGATCTATCAGTCTCCATTTGTCGATCAGGGTTATGATATTTCAGATTATTATAAGATCGATGAGATCTTTGGAACGATGGAAGAATTCGATGAGCTGTTAGCAGAAGCGAAGAAGCGAGATATGTATATCATTATGGATCTTGTTATTAATCACTGTTCTGACCAGCATGAATGGTTCCAGAAAGCATTAAAAGATCCGGCGGGTAAATATGGCGATTATTTTTATTTCCGTAAGGGAAAAGACGGCAATCCGCCAAGCAATTACCGGTCTTATTTTGGTGGAAGCGCATGGGAGAAAGTAGAAGGAACGGACTATTATTATCTTCATATGTTTGCAAAGGAACAGCCGGATCTGAACTGGAACAATCCAGAGGTATTAAATGAATTATATACCATGATCAACTGGTGGCTGGATAAGGGCGTTGCAGGCTTCCGTATCGATGCGATCATCAATATCAAGAAAGATCTGAGTTTTCCGGATTATGAGCCGGACGGACCGGATGGAATGACAGGAATCTTCCATATGGTTGAGGGCGTCGATGGCGTTGGTGAACTGTTAGAGGATCTGAAGAAGCATACATTTGAAAAGTACGATGCGTTTACAGTTGCTGAAGTATTCAATATGAAGAAGGATGAGCTGGAAGAATTTATCGGTGACGACGGACATTTTTCAACGATGTTTGATTTCTCAGCGCATGAGATGACCTTTGGCGATCATGGCTGGTACGATGCGAAGAAGGTCGGATTTGATGATCTGAAAAAGGTGATCTTCCATGCACAGAAGGAATGTGAAGATGTCGGCTTCCTTGCAAATATTATAGAGAATCACGATGAGCCAAGAGGTGCGAGCCGTTATCTGCCAGATTACCTTCAGAATGAAGACGGAATCAAATTGCTGGGAACGATCAGTGTTATGCTGCGTGGTATTCCGTTTATTTATCAGGGACAAGAGATCGGTATGCGTAACTGTCATATGGCTTCAATCGATGATTACAATGATATTAGTACAAAGAATGAATATGCAGTTGCAATCGATGCTGGCTGCACGGTAGAAGAAGCGATGGAAGCCTGCTATGAGAACAGCAGGGATAATGCCAGAACACCAATGCAGTGGGATGATTCTGCACAGGCAGGATTTACAACCGGAACACCATGGCTCTTTGTAAATCCAAATTATAAAGAGATCAATGTAAAAGAACAGCTTGGCAGGGAAGATTCAGTATGGTACTATTACCAGAAGCTGATCGCACTTCGTAAGTCCGAGGACTACAAAGAAGTATTTACCTATGGCAAGGTCGTTCCAATGTTTGTGGAGAAGGATGGAATATTTGCATATGCAAGAAAGACGGAAGACCAGACCGTTTACATTATAACGAATTACAGTAGAGAAGATATCACGGTTGATCTGCTGACTACAAATGAGCAGCCGAAGCTTCATGTTTTGTTAGATAATAAGAATGACGTATGCTTAAATGGCAACCGTATACGGTTAAGCTCCGGGCAGGCAGTGATCCTGGGATAATGCTTTGAATAATTGATCAACATATAAAACCATTAAAATGATGGCGAAACAGTGCTTAAAAACCATCATTTTGATGGTTTTTATTAGTTACAAGGAAATTAATATATGATATTCTGTTAAAAAGTGGAAATAAATTAGGGGTATTATAATGGCATAGAAATGGGGTGCATATATGAGAAAGAATTACAGGAAAGGTATCGGCAGATGGCTGGCAGGAGTGCTGGTTATCAGCATGGCACTTGGACAGATAACAGGCTGTCAGGTGACAGGTGGGGATAAGAATGGGGGAACAACCTCCGGGTATCTGACAGAAGAAAATACTGACAGGGCAGATGGCTCACAGACGACAACCGAAGAAACGACCACAGAAGAAGAGTGGAAATCAATCGTCTCGGGAGAATACTACAGGCAGGCAAAGGTATCCGGACATACGAACCTGTATCAACTGGATATGAAAGTAGAGGAAGATAATATTTACATTAATAAGATGTTTGCTTTTGGGGATGCACTTGGAATCCAGTATGGCGTAGGAGAAGATGGTTATCTGGCACTATATGATCTGGCGGATCTCAGGCAGAAAGTGGTTGTAAGCTGCCCGAAGAATACATATGCGTCAGATGTATTTTCAAATGGAACCGATGAGGTGGTTCTCTATGATAAAGGCAACAAAGAGCTGATCCGGTATGGAGCATTGTTGGAGCAGGAGACTGTTATGCCGATCGAAAAGGGGACACCGGACAGTTATCTGATGTCAAAGGATCTCACCGGCTTCTTCTATATAAATGCAGAGGATGGACAGATCTATGAATATGATCTGCGGTCGGGGGAAGAGTCAGAGGTGTGTCCGGCGTATTCAGGAGAAGGAAAAGATACAACGTTGCTAGGATATGCGGAAGAACCGGAGTATCTGGTGGTGTCGGCATATGATAATACGGCAGAACGTGTGGAGGTCAGATGTTATAGTGTGACCGGTGAAGATATAAAAGAAACCGGTGATTATGATATCGTGCAATTTGAAGGAAGTGGGGATAAGTACTACGCATCGGTATATGCGGATGATCAGGTCTATCAGGTGTATGGAGAAACTTCCGGGGAAGAACCGGGAATTTTGTTCCCGGATAATACAGGTGATTTTCAGGTTGGATGCGATGTAGAACATGGTCTGGCTATGTATGGCAGTGCCAGCCAGTCGCAGGAGACGAATACACAGAAGCTGCAGTTTCGGATCTATAATGTGGATACCGGTAAATGTGAAAGCAGACTTGCAGTAACATTTCCGTTTGATGAAACAAATTATATTTATATCGATCAAGGTACTTATATAGATACATACAACTTCTTTGCATTTTCAACGAGCGGACTCACACCGGAAGTATACATATGGGATCTGAACGATGCGCGCAGCATTTCCGGTGATTCCAGAGTCTACCGTTATCCATGGAGTTATCTGGATCATCCGTCCGATGAGTTGAAGCAGGAGCTGCGGCAGCAGGCAAAGGATATCGGAGATCAAAATGGTGTAGAGGTACATATATTTGATGAAGTGACGGAGTGCAGCAAGGATATCTACCGGTATGAGGCATCAGACAATGCACTTCTGACCGCGCAGTCACTGGAAGTCCTGAAGAATGAGTTGAAGAAATATCCGGATCGGATGTTGAAAAATCTGGATGATGGATATGGAAGCATATTAAAGATCTATCTGGCAGGTGCGATCATAGGAACAGATGAAACGGCACTTACAACAGCTGCCGGAGTTCAGAATACTCTGGAGAATGACACATTTCTGGTTATTGATATCAATGATCAGTCCTCCTATATCAGCACGATCCACCACGAGATCTTCCATGCGATCGAGAACCATATGAATTACACCGGCTGTTGGTTTGATGAAGGAATTTGGTCGGAGTGCAACCCGGATGGATTCGATTATGATTACGATTATATTGCAAATGAAAATAGCTATGACAATACCTATGTTGCATTTTCATCCGGTGATGCGTCAGAGATTGCATTTATTGACACCTACTCAAAAAGCTTTCCAAATGAAGACCGTGCGAGAGTATTTGAATATGCCATGACGGATCAGCAGAATGATAATGGATTCTTTAGCTATGAAAGAATACGGAAAAAGTTAAAGGTGATATCGGATCAGATGAGTGCATGTTTCCCAGAGGATGATGGAGCGACACTTATGCCGTGGGAAAGAGTATTGATGTATGAAAAATAGCAAGATTACGTTTAAAACCGCTTGACACTGGAAAGACTTCTGTTGTACTATGAGATTTAGTTTAACAGCATAAATGCAAGGAAAAAGAGGAGTACCATAAAAGAACTGCCAGAGAGGAAGATCCACAGGCTGAAAGGTCTTTCGAGGAAATTTGTGGGAAGGTAGCTTTGGAGCAGCACATCCGAAATGTTCAGTAGGATGCGCCGGGTCGTTCCCGTTACAGAATAAGATGAGTGATAAATTAAGGTGGTAACGCGTAAGATACGCCCTTTGGAACAGAGATGTTTCAAAGGGCTTTTTCTATGTAAGAAGATTGATTCTGTAAAGGAAAAACGCTCCACTAAAGATGCTATAAAAACAGAAAGGATGGAACAGATGAAAGAACTGGAAAAGACATACAATCCGGCCGATATAGAAGACAGGCTGTACAGAAAATGGGAAGATAAGAAATATTTTCATGCAGAGGTAGATCGCAGTAAGAAACCATTTACGATCGTTATGCCGCCTCCAAATGTAACCGGACAGCTTCATATGGGTCATGCCCTGGACAATACGATGCAGGATATCCTCATTCGTTTCAAGAGAATGCAGGGCTACAGTGCATTATGGCAGCCGGGTACAGACCATGCAGCGATCGCTACAGAGGTAAAGGTAACAGAGAAATTAAAGGCAGAAGGTATTGATAAGAAGGAGATCGGCAGAGAGGCTTTCTTACAGCATGCCTGGAAATGGAAAGAAGAATACGGCGGAAGAATCGTAAACCAGTTAAAGAAGCTGGGTTCATCTGCTGACTGGGACAGAGAGCGTTTTACAATGGACGAGGGATGTTCAGAAGCAGTTAAGGAAGTATTTGTCAATCTCTATGAAAAGGGATATATCTACAAAGGTTCCAGGATCATCAACTGGTGTCCTGTATGTAAGACATCCATTTCGGACGCAGAGGTAGAGCATGTAGAGCAGGAAGGACATTTCTGGCATATCAATTATCCGATCGTTGGAGAAGAAGGAAGATATGTAGAGATCGCAACGACCAGACCGGAAACCCTGCTTGGTGATACGGCGGTTGCTGTAAATCCAAAGGATGAGCGTTATAAGGATATCATCGGTAAGATGCTGAAGCTTCCTTTAACAGACAGAGAGATCCCTGTTATCGCAGATGAATATGTAGATATGGAATTCGGAACAGGTTGTGTAAAGATTACACCGGCACATGATCCGAACGACTTCGAAGTAGGTAAGAGACACAATCTGGAAGAAATCAATATTTTAAACGATGATGCTACGATCAACGAGAAGGGCGGCAAATACGCAGGCATGGATCGTTATGAAGCAAGAAAAGCAATGGTAGCAGATCTGGAAAAAGAAGGTCTTCTTGTAAAGGTTGTACCACACACACATAATGTAGGAACACATGACAGATGTAAGACAACGGTAGAGCCAATGATCAAGCCACAGTGGTTTGTCCGTATGAAGGAAATGGGCCAGGCAGCTCTTGATCTGATCAAGACAGATGAGCTGGAATTTGTACCGGAGCAGTTTGATAAGACATACATCCACTGGCTTGAAAATATCCGCGACTGGTGTATCTCCCGTCAGCTTTGGTGGGGACACAGAATCCCGGCTTATTACTGTGATGAGTGTCATGAGACGATCGTTTCCAGAGAAGTTCCGACGGTATGTCCGAAATGTGGATGCACACATCTGACACAGGATGAAGATACACTGGATACATGGTTCTCATCCGCACTCTGGCCATTCTCAACACTTGGCTGGCCAAAGAAGACACCGGAATATGAATATTTCTATCCGACTGACGTACTTGTAACCGGCTACGATATTATCTTCTTCTGGGTTATCCGTATGGTATTCTCCGCACTGGAGCAGACAGGAAAGAGCCCATTTAAGCATGTTCTGATCCACGGACTGGTTCGTGACGATCAGGGCCGGAAGATGAGTAAGTCTCTTGGAAACGGTATCGATCCGCTTGAGGTTATTGATAAATACGGTGCAGATGCCCTTCGTCTGACACTGATCACAGGTAATGCACCGGGAAATGATATGCGTTTCTATTGGGAGCGTGTAGAGAATTCCAGAAACTTTGCAAATAAGATCTGGAATGCATCCAGATTCATTATGATGAACATGGAAAAGGCGGATTTCTCAAATGTAAAATTATCTGATCTTACGATCGCTGACCGCTGGATCTTATCCAAGGTCAATGATCTGGCAGTTGAGATGACAGATAATATGGAGAAATACGAGTTGGGTATCGCAGTTTCCAAGGTATATGACTTCATATGGGAAGAATTCTGTGACTGGTATATCGAGATGGTTAAGCCAAGACTTTACAATGATGCAGACGAGACAAAGGCAGCAGCCCTCTGGACATTAAAGACAGTTCTGATCCGGGCATTGAAATTATTACATCCATATATGCCGTTTATCACGGAGGAGATCTTCTGTAATATTCAGGATGAGGAAGAATCTATCATGATCTCTGACTGGCCTGTATATAAAGAGGAGTGGAGCTTCAAGCAGGATGAAAATGCAGTTGATACGATCAAGGCTGCGGTTCGTGCGATCCGTAATCTGCGTACCGGTATGAACGTACCGCCAAGCAAGAAAGCAACTGTATATGTTGTATCTGCTAAGAGTGAGATCCGTGATATATTTGAAGCATCAAAGAATTTCTTTGCAACACTTGGATATGCAAGTGAGGTATTCATTCAGGATAGCAAGAATGGTATTGATGAGAATGCAGTATCTACTCTGATACATGATGCCGCACTCTATATTCCGCTTGCAGAGCTGGTTGATATCGACAAAGAGATCGAGCGTCTGGAGAAAGAATCCGGTCGTCTGGCCGGCGAGATCAAGCGTGCATCCGGTATGCTTGCAAATCCTAAATTTGTAGATAAAGCACCGGCTGCCAAGGTAGAAGAAGAAAAAGCCAAGCTTGCGAAATATACAGAAATGAAAGCCCAGGTTGAAGAACGTCTGGCTCAGTTAAAGAAGTAATAACAGAGACGCAAGGCTGTGTCCATATATGAATCGAAACGACAGTGTCGACAGAAATGATTCATGGTATAAATTCAAAAAGAAAGAAACAGGCTGGCTGATCCGCATATAAAAGCACTGATAATACAGATGTTTTCATATCGTATCAGACAGCCTGTCTGGTATAGGAAGATGATACAGGATATAGAACCAAAACGGTTTCATAATGAATATGCATATCGAAAACCGCCGAAGAATGATGATGTGATCCTTGTATTTTCCGAGAAACTGATCCTTGCCAAAAAGGTGGAGGATGAGCATGAGCTGGTCTGGCTCACTGTCTCGGAATATAAAAGCTATATAGGAATAAATGATACGGTCACGCAGGATGCATCATGGCAGGATAATCTGACCTACCTGTTTGTGATCGATGACAGACAGTATTTTCTGTATCGGCCGCAGGATCTTGTCCGGACAACAGAGCCTTATTATGTTGAAAGATCAGCGAATGGAGCAACTGATGTAAATTGGGGAGAGCGTCTGGAGATTCCGGGTTATGAATACCGGAGCATGTATAAGACCAGAAGTTGCAAGCCAAAGGAAGAAGTGCTTGCGGCGGCAACCGGATGGCATCTGCATCTGTGGTATTCGATGAACTGCTATTGTGGAGCCTGCGGAACGCCTGTGCTCCCGGATGAGAAAGAACGGATGCTCCGTTGTCCGTCCTGCGGACATCTGATCTTCCCAACGATCGCACCGGCAGTAATTGTCGGAGTGACAGATGGCAATCGTATCATTCTTACAACTTACGCTGCAAGAGAGTATAAACGATACGCCCTGATCGCCGGCTTTACGGAAATAGGTGAGACGGTAGAGGAAACGGTTCGGCGTGAGGTGATGGAGGAAGTCGGAATACCGGTTAAGAATATCCGGTATTACAAATCACAGCCGTGGGGATTTGACAGCAATCTGCTGATGGGATTCTTCTGTCAGGCAGACAGAAAAAAGTCAGATGAGCATGAACCGGAACTGACCATCGATCATGAAGAACTTGCAAGCGGCGAATGGGTAGAGCGCGAGCAGATCCCGGACTATGGAGAACATCTGAGTCTGACACATGAGATGATGATGCAGTTTAAACGATATGGACAGGGTGTGTTTGATCTGAAAACAGACCGATCACAGGATTAAAACAGACCGATCACTATAAAAAAATAAAAATAAAGTTATCGTATTTGATATCTGAATAAAATAAAATAAAAAAAGAAAAGCATAAGGTTGAAAATAATTTCATATATTATAAAACCTGTGTTTAAAAGTAATAAAAAACGATTTGTTTCTGAAAAGCTGTTGGTTGACAAAACAAAAGCGGATGGTATAATGAGCCAAAAACCAGCTGGTAATACCAGTGTACCATACGATTTTGCAATGAGGCATTGAGAATGATCAGTGCCTCATTATTGTATCAGAATGTATTTTTGTTACAGTAAACACTTCAGGAACTGAGTAATCAGAAAAGTGAGGTATTATCAAGATGAAAGAAATCAATGCAGAGGAATTAAAAGGAAATCTGATCGAAATGATCAACAAAAAGTGGGCACTTGTAACTGCAGGAGATCATGAGAAGGCAAATACGATGACAGTAAGCTGGGGTTCCTTTGGTGAGTTCTGGTCAAAGCCTGTTATCACGATTTATATCCGCCCACAGAGATATACAAAGCAGTTTATCGATGAACAGAAGGAATTTTCCGTTTGTGTGCTTCCGGAAGAGTACAGAAAGGCACTGACTTATTGCGGAAGAACATCCGGTAAGGATGTAGCGGATAAATTTGCAGGAGCAGGGATCACCCTTGATTTCTGTGGTGATGTTCCGGTTATCAAGGAGGCAGGCATTACACTCATTTGCAGAAAAATGTGCGAAGGAGATATTGATCCTGCTACCTTTGCTGATCCTGAGGAAGGAGCAAAGGTATATCCGGATAAGGATTATCACAGATACTATATCGCAGAGATTGAAAAGGTACTTGTACCGGATGAATATTAAATTAATACGGGCGTTCGCGTCCGAGAAAGAACAGTCCGGCAGCGCCGGGACCGCAGTGGGATGCGGTAATTGTACCGGCATTTAAGATGCGTACCGGATGAGTGACATTCGGAAATGTCTGTAGGACGGAGTTCTTTAACAGATAAGCAAGCTCGGGGCAGGCAGCATGGGAGATGAAGCATTTTCCATTGTAGTCTGTCCCGTTTTCTGCGTAGTATTCCATCTCAGAGATCACCTCTCTTACGGCGCGCTTCTTGCCACGGACTTTTGTATAGGCATCTGCCATTCCGTTCTGATCCAGCCGGATCAGAGGATGAATGTTCAGGATCGATGCGATATGGGAAGCAGCGCCGCTGATCCGTCCGCTATGGTGTAGAAAGGTGAGATCGGTTGTAAAAAACTGGTGATGGATACAGGTACGATGCTTCATGATCCAGTCAGCAGCTGCTGCCAATGAAAGACCTTCATCCCGCATATCAGCAACGTAGTCCGTTAACAATCCATACCCTCCTGCACCGCAGAGAGAATCAATGACCTGCAGCTGCTTTCCCGGATAGTTCTTTTTTATTGCTGCCGCCGCACGATAGGCATTATTTGCCGATCCGCTTAAGGCGGAGCTGAAGGTGATATGAAGCACATCACCATTCTGTATCAGTCCTTCAAAGAAATCATAATAGGAAGCTTCGTTGATCTGGGAGGTTGTAGGCAACAGCCCTTTTTCCAACATCTTATAATACTTCGGCATCAGATCCGGATTTCGTTCCATGTTATCCTCGTATACATGTTCATGAATGATGTAAGTATAAGGAATGACTGCAATTTCCCGTTCATTCAGATAAGAATATGACAGATCCGTTGTCGATTCACACGATAAGATAAAATTTCTCATGATAAAAACCTCCAATACAATTTCCGATATATTTCCTGTATTAGTATTACCGGTGTTGATGAAAATACTCTTTGAAAAAATTGTTATTATTGCAACAACGATTTGCTGCGTGTTTTTCTATAAGAAAGCGAGAACAAAGTATAAGATTCAAATTGGAAGCAAGCTGTTCGTATTCAATGAGATTATGGCATTATTGCCTTATTTGTATTTAATGTTCACTTGGATTATCATATAACTCGGAACTTACGGAGGAAAATAGTAATGGCACTGTTCCTACTGATTACATATATAGTAATTTTAATATTTCAAATAATATTATTTGTGATAACCATTCGCAAGAAAACAAAAAAACTTTGGCGGATATTGTTTTCGGCAGAACTAATTTCGCTACTTATATCCATAGGACTGATGATTTACTATAATAATCTTCCTGGATATGGATTTATGCCAGGACTAACTTATTTGGGAGAAGTATTGTTTAGTTTTGGAGCGGTTGTTTTGTACTGTATAAGTTTCCTGATTTCTATATGCAGTTATATTGCAATTTCAAATAAACAAACTTAATTTGAGGTATTCCACTTGTGTGTTTATTTGAGTTCCTTGAATGAGCTTAAATATTATGTTAATCTTTTAAAGAAGTTGGCGTGTAGTTGAGTAGAAAGATAAATCGAAAGTTATAAAGGAGAACTGAAATTTATGGATAATAAATGGGAAGAGTTATACGATGCAGTAAAACAGGTATTAAAACCACGAGATGTTTCGAAAATTATTGAAGCAGGAGGAGTTGCTGCTGCGGTAGAATCTATATCGGGTAAAATTTATGTTGGGGTGTGCGTAGATACAGCGTGTACTTTGGGCGTATGTGCCGAAAGAAATGCTATCTTCAATATGATTACAAATGGTGAGGATGCTATTAAACGAGTAATTGCTATTGATGGAGATGGAAAAGCCATTCCACCTTGCGGAGCTTGCAGGGAATTTATGACACAGCTAATGCCAGAAGAATATCGAAAAATTGAGATAATGATGGATTATGAAAATGAGCGAATAGTAACGCTTGGCGATTTAACACCAGAATGGTGGATATAATCTCATTTTATCAAATCGGAATTTTCTTGATGATGGAGGATGCGTATGGAACATAAGGGCACAATTAGAATAGAAACAGATAGATTAGTTCTTAAACGACATGTATTAGATGATGCAGAAATCATGTTTAAAAACTGGGTAACAGAAAAAGATGTAACAAAGTTTTTAAGTTGGCAACCGCATAAAAATGTCGACGAGACAAAGCAATTACTAATTGATTGGATAGAATCGTATGATAAGCAGGATTTCTATTTTTGGACAATTGAGTTAAAAGATTCGCATGAACTGGTTGGAGATATATCAGTAGTAAGTCTCGATGAGGCAACAGAAAGTGTGGAGCTCGGGTATGGTATTGGAAGCAGATGGTGGGGAAAAGGTATAACTGCAGAAGCAGGAAGGGCATTGGTAAAATTCTTTTTTGAAGAAGTAAAAGTCAAACGTGTATATGCAAAGCATGCTGCAGGTAATCCAAACTCAGGAAGTGTAATGCAGAAAATGGGAATGAAAAAAGAAGGAATAATTAGGCAGTCGGGAACCTGTAATCAAGGTATTGTGGATGAAGTTTATTATTCCATACTTAGAAATGAGTATTTTAGTAATGATAATTGATGAAAAAATCTAATTTAGCGACACACTCGAAAATTTCAGTTTGATTGACTGATGATACACGGAAAATAGTATTAGAGCAGGTAACAGGCAGGTGGTCATATAACAGACGGCCTGCCGTTTTTGGTGTTTATATTATATATGAATATGGAAAGAATCTAGAAGATGTTTGGGTATATATTAACCAAAATATCTTTTAGACGATTGCATAGTATTATGTTGTTGGGTATAATAGAAGATATTTAGGGATACAATAACCGAAATATCTTTTGGGAGAAAATGTC
>NZ_JBBKBL010000009.1:0-2992 GCF_037892645.1 Coprococcus sp. HCN-4056
GTTTCAAGAGATTGAAACAAACGCGAATCAAGTTATCGAAAGATAGCAACGGACCACAGCATATCAAGCTACGTATGCTGTAAGGTTAAGTTAGAAAGAGCGCAGGGTGGATGCCTTGGCACTGAGAGCCGAAGAAAGACGTGATAAGCTGCGAAAAGCTGCGGTAAGGAGCAAATATCCGATGACCCGCAGATATCTGAATGGGGAAACCCGGCTGAGCAAACCTCAGTCACCGTATACTGAATACATAGGTATACGGAGGGAACCCGCTGAACTGAAACATCTAAGTAGGCGGAGGAAGAGAAAGAAACATCGATTCCGTAAGTAGCGGCGAGCGAACGCGGAAGAGCCCAAACCGTTGTGCGTGCACGACGGGGTATGGACTGCGATATGGCAGTGTGGAAGATAGTAGAAGGGTCTGGGAAGTCCCGCCAGAGAGAGTGAAAGCCTCGTACATGAAATCAGAAACACACCTAGCAGGATCCGGAGTACCACGAGACACGAGAAACCTTGTGGGAAGGCGGAGGGACCACCCTCCAAGGCTAAATACTACTCAGTGACCGATAGCGCATAGTACTGTGAAGGAAAGGTGAAAAGGACCCCGGGAGGGGAGTGAAAGAGAACCTGAAACCCTGTGTTTACAAGCTGTGGAACTGCGAATAAAGCAGAACCGCGTACTTTTTGTAGAACGGTCCGGCGAGTTTCTTGTGCTGGCAAGGTTAAGTACTTCAGGTACGGAGCCGAAGTGAAAGCAAGTGTTAATAGCACGTAAAGTCAGTATAAGAAGACCCGAAACCGGGTGATCTACCCATGTCCAGGTTGAAGTTGCCGTAAAAGGCAATGGAGGACCGAACGCACATCCGTTGAAAAGGGTGGCGATGAGGTGTGGGTAGGGGAGAAATTCCAATCGAACCCGGAGATAGCTGGTTCTCCTCGAAATAGCTTTAGGGCTAGCCTCGTATTAGTCTAGCGGAGGTAGAGCACTGAATATCCTAGGGGGCGTCAAAGCTTACCGAAGATTATCAAACTCCGAATGCCGCAGAGATGATGTACGGGAGTCAGACTGCACGAGATAAGTTGGGTAGTCAAAAGGGAAAGAGCCCAGACCATCAGCTAAGGTCCCAAAGTGTGTGTTAAGTGGTAAAGGATGTGGGATTTCGAAGACAACTAGGATGTTGGCTCAGAAGCAGCCATACATTCAAAGAGTGCGTAATAGCTCACTAGTCGAGAGGTCCTGCGCCGAAAATGTCCGGGGCTAAAACACACCACCGAAGCTATGGAATGTGAAAACATTGGTAGAGGAGCATTCTTAACGTGACGAAGCTGTACCGGAAGGAGCAGTGGAGTGTTAAGAAGAGAGAATGCCGGAATGAGTAGCGAGATTTAAGTGAGAATCTTAAAGGCCGAATATCTAAGGTTTCCAGGGTAAAGCTGATCTTCCCTGGGTAAGTCGGGGCCTAAGGCGAGGACGAAAGTCGTAGTCGATGGATAACAGGTAGAAATTCCTGTACCACATACAAACAGAACTGTGGGGACGCAGAGAGAAAGCCAGAGCCGGAAATGGAAAAGCCGGTGCAAGCGAGGTATCCGTAAGGGAGGCAAATCCCCCTTGCAAGGAGAAGACGTAATGCGGAGTGAACTATAAGTAACGAAGCTGGTGAGCTAGCTGCCAAGAAAAGCCGCTATTGTTTTGTATGTGCCCGTACCGTAAACCGACACAGGTGGATGAGGAGAGAATCCTAAGGCCGGCGGGAGAAGTGTTGTTAAGGAACTCGGCAAAATGACTCCGTAACTTCGGGAGAAGGAGTGCCACAGAGATGTGGCCGCAGAGAAATGGCCCAAGCAACTGTTTAGCAAAAACACAGGTCTATGCAAAACCGAAAGGTGAGGTATATGGGCTGACGCCTGCCCGGTGCTGGAAGGTTAAGAGGAGAGCTTAGCGCAAGCGAAGGTTTGAATTTAAGCCCCAGTAAACGGCGGCCGTAACTATAACGGTCCTAAGGTAGCGAAATTCCTTGTCGGGTAAGTTCCGACCCGCACGAAAGGCGTAATGATTTGGGCACTGTCTCGACAACACACCCGGTGAAATTGAAATACCAGTGAAGATGCTGGTTACCTGCGCCAGGACGGAAAGACCCCATGGAGCTTTACTCCAGTTTGATACTGGGATTCGGTACTGTCTGTACAGGATAGGTGGGAAGCTAGGAAATGATGACGCCAGTTGTCATGGAGCTGACCTTGGGATACCACCCTTACAGTACTGGGTTTCTAACCTGCAGCCGTGACCCGGCTGGGGGACAATGTCTGACGGGGAGTTTGACTGGGGCGGTCGCCTCCGAAAGGGTATCGGAGGCGCTCAAAGGTTCCCTCAGAATGGTCGGAAACCATTCGAAGAGTGCAAAGGCAGAAGGGAGCTTGACTGCGACACCGACGGGTGGAGCAGGTACGAAAGTAGGACTTAGTGATCCGGTGGTATAACGTGGGATTGCCATCGCTCAACGGATAAAAGCTACCCTGGGGATAACAGGCTTATCACTCCCAAGAGTTCACATCGACGGAGTGGTTTGGCACCTCGATGTCGGCTCATCGCATCCTGGAGCTGTAGCAGGTTCCAAGGGTTGGGCTGTTCGCCCATTAAAGCGGTACGCGAGCTGGGTTCAGAACGTCGTGAGACAGTTCGGTCCCTATCCGGCGTGGGCGTAGGATATTTGAGAGGAGCTGTCCTTAGTACGAGAGGACCGGGATGGACGGACCGCTGGTGTATCTGTTGTTGACCAACAGCATGGCAGAGTAGCCAAGTCCGGCAGGGATAAACGCTGAAGGCATCTAAGCGTGAAGCCCCCCTCAAGATTAGATATCCCATTCTTTAAAGAAATAAGACCCCTTGAAGACTACGAGGTTGATAGGTCTGAGGTGTAAGTGCGGTAACGCATTCAGCTGACAGATACTAATAGGTCGAAGACTTATCCTGAGAGGTTCGAAAGATAAGCGG
>NZ_JBBKBL010000011.1:0-1435 GCF_037892645.1 Coprococcus sp. HCN-4056
ACTCCGAGGGCACGGCGGATGAGGCGACCTTCTTCTCCGGCAATGCGCTGGACCACGACTGGGGCGCTTGGACGCAGAACAGCGATGAAGAGACCCACACCCGAATCTGTAAGCGCGATGCCTCGCACACCGAGACTAATAACTGCACCGGCGGCACGGCGACCTGCACCGCAAAAGCCGTCTGCGAGGTATGCAAGTCTGAGTATGGCGAAAAGCTGCCCCACGACTTAACGGCGGAGACCGTGGATGCAAAGTACCTGAAATCCGCCGCCACCTGCACGGGAAAGGCGATCTATTACAAGTCCTGCGCAGTCTGCGGTCTGAGCTCCGAAGGCACGGCGGATGAGGCGACCTTCTTCTCCGGCAATGCGCTGAACCATAACTGGGGCGATTGGACGTCCAACGAAGACGGCACCCATACCCGCACCTGCACCGTTGACGGATGCTCTGCAGGCACGCAAACGGAGAATTGCATCGATGCAAACAAAGACCACAAATGTGATATCTGCGATTATATAATCAGCGAGTGTGCAGACGATAACAAAGATCACAAGTGTGATTATTGTGGCAAGAAGCTGATTGAGCATACTGGTGGGAAAGCGACCTGCAAGGACAAGGCAAAGTGCGAGATCTGCGGTGCGGAATACGGTGAGCTTGATCCGAAGAACCACACTAACTTAAAGCACTTCCCGGCAAAGGCGGCGACCAAGACCACCGAGGGCAATATCGAGTACTGGTACTGCGAAGGCTGTGGCAAGTATTTCAGCGACAAGGGCGGTACAAAGGAAATCAAAAAAGCCGACACTGTAACGGCGAAGCTGAAGGGCGATTCCAAATCTCCGCAGACCGGTGACACAAGCAATCTTGCTTTGTGGCTTGCCTTGCTGTTTGTCAGCGGCTGTGTAGCAATTGGAACAACGGCAGTAAGCAGAAAGAAAAAGTACAACAGATAATTGAATAGCGTTCCCTTGCTCCATCTTCCGAGCAAGACAAAAGCGTCGTAGCAATACGGCGCTTTTCACCAGAGCTGTCATGTTCTGCATGATCCTACATGGATGGACAAACACATTGATGGGAGTGGTAGATATCAATCAAGATCCGTTGTATTATGTATTACTGGCTGTAATGACAGCAATCTCAACGATAATTAGCATTTGGATTCAGAAAAAACGAGAGAACGTTCATTCATAGATTCCTGTTTGTCGGACTAATGATATAAAAAAATAATATTAGAGCAGGTAACAAGCAGGTGGTAATATAACAGACTGCCTGCCTTTTTATGTTTATATGATATGAAAATGCTAAAATGTCTGTAAGATATTTAGGTATTTATTAACCAAAATATCTTATAAACTATTGCATGGTATCAAGTCGTTGGGTATAATAAAAGATATTTAGGGATATAATAACCAAAATATCTTTTAAGGGGAATGCT
>NZ_JBBKBL010000012.1:0-992 GCF_037892645.1 Coprococcus sp. HCN-4056
ATGGTAAAAGAAATTAAAAGAGATTACTATTTAGAACAACTTATAAATCGTGAAGGAAATGGTCTGATTAAAATTGTAACAGGAATAAGAAGATGTGGAAAATCATATTTATTGCGAACGCTGTTTAAAAATCATTTGCTTGAAAATGGAGTGGATGAAAAACACATCATTGAAATGGCGTTTGATTTATTCGATAATATAGAATATCGAGATCCGAAAATCTTTTACCCTTGGGCAAAGAAACAACTTCAAGATAATGAAAAATACTACTTTCTTTTAGATGAAGTGCAGTTACTGGATGAGTTTGTGAGTGTGCTTAACGGTTTAGCGGATAAGAAGAATTGCGATATATTTGTAACGGGAAGTAATGCAAAGTTTTTATCCAGAGATATAGCTACTGAATTTGGCGGCAGAGGGGATGAGGTGCATATGTACCCTTTGAGCTTTTCGGAATTTATGAGTTGCTATGATGGAAATAAATATGATGGATGGAACGAATATATTACTTATGGCGGTATTCCGTTGGTGGTATTAGCTGAAACGGATGAGCAAAAAATGAATCTATTGGATAATCTGTTTCAGGAAACATATATCAGTGATATTGTAAAACGAAACAAAATCAGAAACGTTGGAGAAATGGAATCATTGCTTGATGTTTTGGCATCCGCAATTGGCGCGTTGACAAATCCTAACAAACTTCAGAAAACATTTAAAAGCGTAAACAATTCGAAAATTACAGCAACAACGATTACGAAATATATTGAATATTTGGAGGATGCTTTTTTAGTTGAAGAGGCGAGCAGATATGATATTAAGGGAAAGTCTTATATCGGTACGCCAATGAAGTACTATTTTATGGATATGGGACTTAGAAATTCAAGAATTCATTACAGGCAACTGGAAGTGACACATTCTATGGAGAATGTCATTTACAATGAATTAAGAATGAGAGGCTTTCATGTGGATGTTGGTAATCTGACTGTTATTGAAAA
>NZ_JBBKBL010000013.1:0-493 GCF_037892645.1 Coprococcus sp. HCN-4056
CCGGGATGTCATTGATCGTTACGTTTCCGTTTGCAGGTACGCTGATTCCTGTCTTGGTTGCACTTATGCTTCCATCTGCAAGAACATATTCACCGCTTGCGTTTGTTACATAGATCATGAATGTCTTGCTGGAATCAAAGGTATATCCCGCAACTGCCTTGGCTACCGTCAGGCTTCCCTTATCCTGGGTATAAGTGTTCGTTACGGTTGCGGTTGCTGTCGCATCCTTGGTGACGGTGACATTACCTTCACCACTGACTGCTAAGCCATAGTTTGCAACTGCTGTTCCGGTTTGCTCTTCGCTTACATTATATGTGCCTACAGGTATGTCATTGATCGTTACGCTTCCGTTTGCAGGTACGCTGATTCCTGTCTTGGTTGCGCTTATGCTTCCATCTGCAAGAACATATTCACCACTTGCGTTTGTTACATAGATCATGAATGTCTTGCTGGAATCAAAGGTATATCCCGCAACTGCTTTTGCTACAGTTAA
>NZ_JBBKBL010000014.1:0-324 GCF_037892645.1 Coprococcus sp. HCN-4056
AGCTGGTTATGCATTAACAGTAACCGGAACGGGGGATGTTAAGGTAACTAAGGATACAACCACGACCGCAACCGTAACGAATACTTACACCCAGAATAAGGGAAGCTTAACCGTAGCCAAGAAAGTTGTAGGATATGACTTTGGAGCAGCAGGCAAGAACTTTACAATTTATGTAACAGATGCAAATGGAAAGTATGTCAAAGAGGATGGAAGCATAACAGCAACCAAGACAGGAATCAGCGTGCCGGCAAACGGAAGCGTAACGATCAATGACATACCGGTAGGAACCTATACAGTAGCCGAGAATGAAACGGATGCAGCAAA